>JAFGFB010000054.1 GCA_016931315.1 Anaerolineae bacterium | reverse complement strand
GGTTGAGTTTTGGTTGTGCTAACTTAAGATTACCACGGAGATGAAACTTTTTCCAGCCTTTCTCGATTTGTGGGTAATCACCAATTATATGACCATTGATTTCAATCTCACTCAGGGTATAATCTAAGTCAGTACGTAACTGTTCAGCGTTCTTCCGTTTGCGCAACGAAGAGCGGCTAAAGCCGCGATTTTAGAGAGTGTTTTTCGCTGCCGCGCTACGCGCGGCAGCGAAAAACACTCCTTCTACCGTGCTTTAGCCCGAAATTTGCACCCCATGGCGGAAGTCTGAACAGTTACGTCAGTACAAAGCATAAGTTTGAAAACTGAATCGAGACTATCATGGCGGACACACTAGATCGCTTTACATCGGCGGCACGCGAGGTGTTACAGTATGCACACACCGAAGCCGTGCGAATGAAACATGCCACCATCGGCCCCGAGCATGTGATGCTGGGTTTGCTGCTTGAGGGGGAGGGATTGGCAGGGCGTGTACTGCGCGACCTGGGACTACGCCCCCAACAAGTCCAGCGGGTGGTCGAAAGGCTCTCGGGCGCCCCGCCCCTGCGAACCGAATCAGCCAGATTGCGTCCCAGCACTGAAACGCTGCTCACGATGAGCATTGACGAGGCCCGCCGCCGTGGTCAGCAATTTGTGGATACGGAACACCTGCTTTTGGGACTCTTGCAACAACAAGAGGGGTTGATTCTGGCGATTCTCGTGCAGTTCAACCTCACGGCGGATGTGGTACGACGGCGACTCTTGCAGGTATTGCCGGATGTGCGCCCGACAGCTGCCGCTAGCACGCCGGAGGCGCCACGCCGCGGGCATGGAAGGCCGGGAGCACAGCCCTCAGAGCAACTTCTGGAGCAACTGGCGATTGATCTCACGGAAATGGCGCGGCAGGGGCAATTGGACCCCGTCATTGGACGGCAACAAGAGATCGAGCGCGTCATCCAGATTCTGGCGCGGCGCACAAAGAATAACCCGGCGCTTATTGGCGAACCCGGCGTAGGCAAGACAACGATTGTCGAGGGACTGGCACAGCGCATCGTCGCTGGCGGTGTGCCGGGACCTATCCTGGGCAAGCGCGTGATCCAGCTGGATATTGGTTCGCTCGTTGCCGGAACGATGTATCGCGGGCAATTCGAGGAACGGCTCAAGCGTGTACTGGAAGAACTCAAAGGGTCCAACACCATCGTTTTCATTGACGAAGTCCACATGCTGGTCGGGGCAGGCTCCGCCGGATCAGCACTCGATGCCGCGAATATTCTCAAGCCGGCGCTGGCGCGAGGCGAATTGCAGTGCGTGGGAGCTACCACGCTCGATGAGTACCGCAAGCATATTGAATCCGATGCCGCCTTGGAACGTCGCTTTCAACCGGTGATGGTAGAGGAACCCTCAGCCGAAGAAACGCTCCAGATTCTGCAGGGCATCAAACACGCCTATGAAAAGCACCACAAACTACATATCAGTGACCGCTCCCTGGAGGAGGCCGTACGACTTTCGGCGCGCTATGTGCCGGATCGTTTCCTTCCGGATAAAGCGATTGATGTGATGGACGAAGCTGCATCGCGGGTACGCATGTATAAATCGCCCACCGCGCGCCGCATGCGCGTGCTTTTCGAGAGCCTGCAAGATATCCGCATCAAGCGCGCCCGGCTGATGGCTGAAGGGGATTATCCCGAAGTGAGCGCGCTTAATGCGCAGGAGCATCTGTGGGAAGATGAGATGAACCGGTTGCGCAGCCTTCAGGAGCAGGATGAGAGCTTGCTGGTGGAGGCTGAGGACATTGCCGAGATCATTGCGATGTGGACGGGTATCCCGGTCAGCCAGCTGGCGCAAGAGGAAAGCCAGCGCCTAATGGATATGGAGGCGCAACTGCGAGAGCGTGTGGTAGGGCAGGATGACGCAATCGCCACGGTGGCGCGGGCCGTACGCCGCGCGCGCGCCGGGCTTAAAGACCCCCACCGCCCTATTGGCTCATTCATCTTTCTGGGGCCGACGGGCGTCGGAAAAACAGAACTGGCTAAGGCTTTGGCAGCTTTCCTCTTCGGGAGCGAGGAAGCGCTGGTCCAACTAGATATGTCAGAGTTCATGGAACGACACACCGTAGCACGATTGGTAGGCGCCCCACCCGGTTATGTGGGCTACGAGGATGCCGGTCAACTCACCGAGGCCATTCGCCGCCGCCCCTACTCGCTGGTGGTCTTCGATGAAATCGAAAAAGCGCATCCGGATGCCTTCAACATGTTGCTGCAAATCATGGAAGAGGGACTGCTCACCGATGCGCGTGGGCACAAGGTGGATTTCCGGAATGCCCTCATCATTATGACTTCCAACGTGGGCGCGCAGGAAATTCAACGCCAGAACGTGCTGGGCTTCGATGTGCTGGTTGACGCCATAGAGAATGAGCAACGCAGCTACGAAACGATGAGCCGCAAGCTCAACGCGGAATTGCGCCGGCTCTTCCGCCCCGAGTTTCTGAACCGCGTGGATGCCGTAATTATCTTCCATCCCCTCAATCGCGTCGCACTGCGGGAAATCGTGCGCCTGGAGATCGAAAAAGTGCGCGCGCGGGTTCTGGAAAACGGCCTGGACCTGGAGCTCACCCCAGCAGGACAAGATTGGCTTTGCGAACAGGGGTACAGCGATGAGTATGGAGCACGCCCGCTACGGCGGCTCATTCAGCAGGAAGTGGAGACGCCACTCTCGGAAGCATTGCTATCGGGGGAGTTCCACCCTGGAGATGTCATCGCGCTGGATGCCGGGAATACGGGGCTGTTCCTGCGGCGGGCAGAGCCAGAACCGGAGACCCTGGCAGAACACTAAACTCTATCCCCATTTGAATCAGGGGGACGCCCTCTAAGGCTCAGACTTCGATTTAGCCCGCGGATGGGCGCGATTGTAGACCTCACTCGCGTGTTTCTGCGTAACATGGGCATAAATCTGTGTGGTCGCCAGGCTGCTGTGCCCCAGGAGTTCTTGCACCACCCGCAAATCAGCGCCACCATCTAGCAGATGTGTGGCAAAGGTGTGCCGCAACAAGTGCGGCGTCACTGTCTGCGCAATCCCGGCAGCGATGCCGGCTTGTCGCACAATTTCACTGATAGAGCGTACCGAAAGCCGTCCGCCCAGACGATTCAGAAAGAGCGCATTCCGTGGCGGGCGCTCGCCCTGCAATGAAGGGCGCCCTTCTCTCAAATAGGTCTGTAAGGCACGCATTGCCGGACGCCCAACCAGCGCAATTCGTTCCTTATCGCCTTTGCCAATGACCCGCAGCTCCCCAGTCGAGAGATTGACATTGCGCAAATCCAGGTTGGATAGTTCACTCACCCGCACCCCCGATGCATAGAGTGTCTCCAGAATCGCGCAGTCACGCAAGCCCTGCGGGCTATCGGCTTCAGGTGTAGCCAAAAGCCGATCAATCTCCTCATGAGTCAGGTAATGGGGCAAGCGTTGGGGCAAGCGTGGCGCATAGATGCGGCGAAAAAGGTTCTCCTGCCAGAGCCGTTGGTGCAGCGCATAATCACCAAAAGCCCGCAACTCGAAAACACGCCGCGCGATACTGGCGCGCGCATAGCCAATTTCGGTGAGCTCAGCCAGATAGGCGCGCACGATATCACGCTCCAGAGCCTGGAAGGTCGTGATCCCCTGCTCAACGCAATAGTCGAAGAATTGTCCTATATCTGTTCCGTAATTCTTGATGGTATACAAAGAAGCGTTATTGCTTTCCAGGTGCTTCAGATAACGCTCCAGATAAGTGCGCAGTTCCATGCAAGTTTCCTCAAACCTGATGCTGGCAATTGCAAATTCCCGCCCACAAAGAACCAGGTCACGCTGGTAATTGCAAGCGCACAGGCAAAACTATCAACAAAAAGCGGTCAGCCCAATGCTGACCGCCAGGTGGAGTTTCTCAAGCGCGAGATGAGGCATCCGTATACGCTTCTTGCTCGGCGCGAAGCCGGTCATATATGGTGAGAATGTTGGCAACGTGAAGCTGATGACTGGCAATGCCCAATGGCACACGTTCCAACCCACAAGTTTCCAGAGGAATGTCCCAAATTACCTGCCGGGGTCTACCACGTTTGATGACTTTACGAGCCTGTTCTTCAACACATTCCAGATAATTGATATAGCGGTCTAAAACAGCTTGCACCTCACCACGCAGAATCACTTCTCCATGCCCCTGCACAATCGTTTCAGGAGACAGTTTTTTGATCTGCTGCAGGGTAACAATGGCCTGGCGCCAGTCCCCATCGGCAATAATGGGAATCGCCATGACCGAATCACCCGTGATCAAGATACGCTCCTCCTCCAGAAAAACGCCGATATTATCAGCCGTGTGCCCAGGGAGCGGCATCAGGCGCAGCGTCATATCGCCAGCAACCATTTGCAACTCACCCGCTTCGAAGGTAATGGTTGGAATTCGTAGCGTTACCTCATCAAAAAGCGGGTCACTGGCACGCGCCTGCGCTAAGGAAGCTTCTCCCACCTCCAACAACTTCTTGCGACACAACTCATGCGCGATAACATCCAGGTTCTGAGGATAGGCATAAAGGCCATAAACATGATCCATATGATAATGCGTCAAGATAAGTGAATGGAAGCGTCCCCTACCCCGAAGGTCCAGGAACTGTGCAATCTGACGGGCTTCTTCCGGAAAGGGCAGCGCATCAATGGCAACCACGCCCTCCTCAGTGACCAGTGCAACGCAATTGACCAGTGCGTAACGCTCGCTCGTGAAGATATAGATCTCTTCAGTCACACGTTCCCAAAACATACCAGCTCCCCTTCACATCGTGATTAAACTGCAATGATTGCTTGTGCAATACTCTGACAGGCGCCCTGCGGCCCATATAAATGCAGCATAACATACCCGGATGCGAAAGTCAAGATAACTTTACATAATAAGATAAAAATTCCGTACAAAAAAGCCGCCCTGGATCTAGAGCGGCTTCATAAGACAACCCCACTGTGTCGTGTGTCGATGGTTTTGACCCTGCTTACGCAGGTGGGAATTCGCCGGTGGTTCAGCCTTGCCAATTGGCTACCGCTTGAGCACCTGAACGTTAACTCCCATTTTTCAAAATGTTGGCTCAAAACCCCATACCGACATCACGAACACAGCAGGGTGCAGTGGTATAATACCACAATTCCTGGAGTTGGCAAACGGGAAGTCAAGCGGTGCGCTCCAAGCCTGGAGGATCTTTTTGGGTATTTTGGGATTTCGTAGCAGATCGCTGACCGAAATCGCACTACGCCACGCACAATGCCTCTGAAGCGAGAGCAAGGCATTCGTCTGGGGTTGACGGCGCAATCAAATCTCACAGTAGCCTTACCGGAGGCGCAGAAGCCCGCCGAACTGCTACGAATGCCCATTTTGGGGACGCGCTTTGCGCGTCCCCAAAATACTCTCTATCAGGCCAAGCCAGATGCCAAAACCAGCGGCTGGTCCTGACTCTGAGAAAGCACACCCGGCAAGATCAGAAGCTCGATAGCGTAGCACGCAACAATCGCAGCCAATTCCCGTGCAATATCGCAGCAATATCCTCCATCGCATAACCACGCTCCTGGAGCAAAGGGGTGAGCTTCCCAAAATCAGCCGCAGAGTCCAGGCCAAAGACCGCCTTTTCCATCCCCATGCCGCCATCGCAATCGGTGCCCAATCCCACATGGTGGGGGCTTCCAGTGACCTGACAAATATGATCCACCGCCTCTACAACCCGGCTAAGGGGCAGACGAGCGTCGTTCGCCGTCCAGTCAGCATTCAGCATCCAGTTAAAGGGAATGATGCCCACAACGCCATCGCGAGCAGCCAGCTGCCGAATCAGCTCATCGGGCAACTGGCGTGGCCCATCACGTAGCGCACGCGGGTTAGCGTGTGAAGCAGCCACCGGTCCAGGATAAAGGTCAAGCGCCTCATAAGCGGCAGTTTCCCACAGGTGGCTGATATCGAGCAACAGATTGAAGGCTGCCATCTCACGCAACAGCGCGCGGCCCTCATCGGTCAATGAACCCGGGTTGGCATTACCGCCAGCATAGCGCGTTCCTGCCGCCCAGCTAAGGCCCACCCCGCGCAGTCCCTGTTCCACCCACCACCCCAACTCCGCAGGTTGCCGGATGGGAGCTGCGCCCTCCATGACGAGAAAAAGACCAATCATGGGTGAAGCGGTGTCCCAGGAAGCCAGACAGGCCTCGAGATCGGCGCGGGTGCGCAGGAACTGCAATTCCCCGGCATCAGCCCAACGGAAGTAAGTCTCCAACTGCACAAGCGCCTGAGCGTGGGCCTCTTCAGCGTTATGATAGACCGCTCCTGGAACGCTCCAGGAAGCGTGCGCCGGCTCGACAAAAATGCTGCCACCAACAACCGCTACCCTTCCACGGCGCAATTCCGGAAAGGTAACCATAGCGGCACCAGACCATTTTCCCGGGGGCGGTGTAATCTGCTCCAAAGCACGGAGGTTCTCCAAAGGTAATCGCAAATCACGGCCAAGCGCGACCGCGTTATAAGACAAATCCAAATGTGCATCCACAATGATATCGGTCATCAAAACTCCATTTGAGTTGAAAATAGAGACGGTTACCACCAAGCTTTCTGCCCTCATAGCGAGTATAGTCGCTTCATCACGTTTGACAAGATTCCCGCTTGAGTGATACTTAATGCGAAAGGCAGGGGCAGGCTATGCAGCAACAACACTCAAGCTATGCATTGCTCATCGAAACCGGCGCCCACACAGGCATGGTATTGCCGCTGAGCGGCGACACTTTTACCATGGGGCGTGAAATTGATAATAACCTGGTGCTGGATTCCCCCAGGCTCTCACGGTATCACGCACGGATACGCATCTCACCCGCGGGCACCGTTCTGCTGGAAGATTTAGGCAGCACAAATGGCACTTTCATCAATGGCTATTTGCTCTCCGGAGTACGACGGCTGAAGGTCGGGGAAACTTTTACATTGGCAGGGACCATTCGCCTGTGCTTGATTGAGAATGAGAGTGCGAGAGATTTCACACCGCCAGAACAATGGGCTGTTCCAGCGGTGGAGGCAGTACGCTATCCCATGCCGGGGAGTACTGCCAGCCCCACAGAGTCAGAAACCTGGATTGCACCAGCGCTTGCCCCAGCCATAGATCCTTCCCAAACAGGAGATCAAAGTGCAGCGACAACAGCCACACACAAAGTTCGCCTTCCACAAATCCTCATTGGGTTGTTGTTGATGGCGCTCTGCATCACACTGGCATTGGGAGTTTATCTATGGTTTGCGCCAACCAGTGCCTGGCAGATTATCTTCCAGACACTGGGCCTGCCATTTCCAGGCTCCTGAACCGTTGCGAGGGTTTCTGAACTTGCGGCGCACGTTCAGAAACCCTCGGAGTATGGAGAGAAAGGCTTTTACCGGTTACAACGCCACCAGTTTGAGAGCCAGGTCAGCGGTGGTGGCAGGTTTAACATTGAGAGCACGCTCCGTAAAGCGGCCCTCTTCATCAATGGCAAAGTGGCTGCGCAGAATACCCATATAGGATTTGCCGTACATTTGCTTCTCCCCCCAAGCGCCATAGGCTTCTGCTACTGCGTGGTCAGGGTCGGAGAGTAAGATAAAGGGCAACTCATATTTCGCACGGAACTTTGCGAGCGCCGCCGGTTTATCGGGGCTGATGCCAATCACTACTACATCCTTCTCAGCGATGACAGGGTAATTATCGCGCACCGCGCAAGCCTGCGTCGTGCAGCCTGGTGTATCAGCCTTGGGGTAGAAGTAGAGCACGACTTTCTTACCGCGGAAATCGGTCAAGCTGACTTCGGTTCCCGTATCGGAAAGCAACGTGAAAGTGGGAGCAAATTCGGTTTCCATAGATCCTCCTTCGGGAATTGTAAAGTTTTCATCACAGGGAAACAGACATACCCTGGATTAATTATAAAAAAGACACTATTCTATTTTACCAGGATTAGTTTTTGAAATCAAGAGGTAGATGGTTGTCTTGTCTTTACCGAGCTTCGATTTACATGGGAGGGAGTAGATGACTGTCGAGAGACTTAAACGGCTCAGTGAATTTCTGGCCAATCACCGAGGCTTGCCGGTATTGATCGGTGTACTATTGGTTGTTCTCAACTTCATCCTGCAACTGCTGCCGCCGTGGGCTGTCATTGGCTGGTTGGCAAACGTAGACCTGTTCCTACATCTCGGCGTCATCGTGGGTTTCTTGGGGCTACTGATTGGTGATGCATTGGGTTGACCCCAACAGGTATGGGGTACTGTTTCAAGACACGCTTCATGCACTTTGAAGCATAAGGGACCTCGGTATGTGAGCACTATGACAACCTGCCGTCAATTTTGATGGCTTTTTGTGGGCTGTGGCTGCGGGCTGCGCTTGCCTTTTCTCGCACTTCACAGTAGTATAAAGGGAAAGGCCAAAGGCGTTTGAGCACTCGACCTGCCACAAAGTCTTTTTTGTGTTGGCTTCTTCGCGAGCGTGGAAGCTTCAATCCCAATATTTAGTGTTAGCTACATAGGAGGTGAAAAATGAGTTTCGGAGACAATATTCAGTCGGCAGATTGGAAAAAGGAAAAGCACATCCCGGCTATTGAACTGCCAGACAACATTGAGGCGGGCAAACCCTTCATGGTTACGGTAAGCGTGGGCAAAGAGATTCCTCACCCCAACACTACCGAGCATCATATTCGCTGGATTGATGTTTACTTCAAGCCGGAAAGCGAGAAGTTCCTCCATCAGGTCGCGCACTTCGACTTCGTGGCACATGCCGAATCCACTAAGGGCGCCAACGAGGGAGCGGTGCTGGCACACCCTACCGCGACCTTCTCGATGACGGTGAAAGAACCCGGAATGCTGATTGCGTTGGAGCTCTGCAACATCCACGGAGTATGGGAAAGCGCGGCTGAAATCAAACTTACGGAATAGAATAATCGCCTTGCAGTAGGGCGACCCGCTGCAAGGCTCCCCTCAGGAGGAAGTGATGACACCAATTGCAAACAATACGATCATTGAGGCCTTGCGAGCCGCAGCAATGGACGAACATGCCGCAATCATCCAATATCTACGCCATGCCTACATGATGGGTGAGAGTGAACTGGCTTGCGAGATTGAAGGGGTTGCACGGGATGAGATGCGCCATTTCTGGATTCTCTCACGGTGGATTGTCAAACTTGGAGGTGAGCCACTCACCGACCGGGGGTTTACCGACTTTGCAGGAGCCACGGTGCCAGAGTGGATGGAGCGAGATGTGCAAGCGGAAGATCGCGCCATTGCCACGTACCGGGATCTCATCGGTCGTACCAACGACCCCGATTTACAGGCAGATATCGCCCACATTCTGGCAGATGAGGAACGCCACCGCGGACAATTTGTGGATTTTGGCGTAGAAGCCCAGGCAGAACTTGCCGCTGCGGCAGAGTCAACGGAGGCTTCCCCAGAAGCGCCGATTACAGCTGTGGATAAAGAAGCCCTGGATTGGGGCGTGCAGCACGAATATGCCGCACTGCTCCAGTACCTGATGCACTCTTTCCTGCTCCACACGCAACCCAATTGTGAGATTTCTGACCAGCTGGAACTTCAAGCAATCAACGAGATGCAGCATCTTGGCTGGTTGGGAGAGGAACTTGCAGGACACGGCATCGAATTGCCCTGGACCCCGCACCCGGTTGAGGTTCCAGCCGACGCGGCATCCATGCTGGAATCTGACATCCGTCTGGAACAAGGGACCTCTGAGATGTATGGAAAATTCCTCACTCAGATGACAGATCCCAAACTGAAGGAAGTGGTCGGGGATGCGCGCGGACAGGAGCTGTATCACGAAAGCCTTTTCACGCGCTTGCTCAAGCGCGCACCGCAAAAAGCCCCCCCTGAAACCAGCAAGACGTGGACCATCGGATCGCTAAAACAGAAGGAGACCAAATAATGGAAAGCATTTTGATGCGGGGCGATTCGCCCCTGACCCCAGAACAATGGCAGTTGGTAGATTCGACCGTCAGCCAGGCGGCACAGCGGATTCTGGTGGGACGGCGGGTGCTAGACCTCTATGGGCCATTGGGCTTCGGCGCGTATACCGTGCCACTCTACACCTATCCGGGCGGGGGCGAAACCCCGGTGCGCGCCAAAATGGTACGCCCACTGCCTATGGCCACGCTGATGCAAGAATTCATCATCACCGTGAAAGACCTGGAGCTGATGAACGCGGGTCAGCCCTTTGACATTGCTCCCATCGCTGCAGCTGCTACCCAGGCAGCACTGGCAGAGGATCGCCTGATTCTGTATGGCGACGCGGAAGAAGGCACCGTGGGGCTGCTCAACGTTGAAGGGCGGCACACCTTGCCGTTGGGAGACTGGACCCAGGAAGGGGTAGCGCTCGCGGATGTCGGTAAAGCCACCGCGGCTCTTATAGGCGAGAACTTCTATGGCACGTATGCGGTCATTCTCCATCCCTCGCGTTTCGCTCAGGTACAACGGGTGGTTGGCAAACGCGGCCTGATGGAGATTGATATGCTGGAAAAACAGGCCACTGGCGGAGTCTTTGTCTCACCCATCATGCCAGCGGATAAGGTGCTCATAGTCACAACGCAACCACAATACATGGATCTGGCAGTAGGATTGGATCTAGCCGCCGGATACATTGAAACGGTAGACCTGGAACACCGCTTCCGGTTGATGGAAACGCTGGCACTGCGGGTGAAGCAAGCCGGCGCAATCTGCACACTCGAAGGTTAAAACCATAGCGGCGATACAAGAGATGGGGCTTGAGGTGACTCAAGCCCCATGTGCATTCTGGAAGATGAGCTAAAGCGCCGATCAGTAAGGGGGCCAACCGGGATTGACGCGCAACACGTCCAATGCCTGCACAGTCACGTAGGGAACAAATCCCGCAGCCAACGAGCGCGTATAGGCATCGGCAATGTGCGTCACCTGATTCGCATAATCCACTGTGAGCACCAGCTTACCCGCCGCGGCGATTGCCACAGCCTCTGCGCGATTTTCGGCACACCAGCTGTAGGCGCAAGGTTCATCGGCGGCGAGATAATAAAGTTCTTCGATCCCTAAGCCGTCTATCGCCGGCAAATATTTAGCCCAGGCGCGCAGTTCTGGCGCATTTTGTGGGACGATTTTGAAAGCCGGGTTGCGGGTCTTAGCGTAGCTGGAAGCACGTGCGATAAGATCCACCATCCTCGCAGCCAGGTCGGCACGAGTGGTGCCCGCAGCATTCGCGGGGATTTCCTCATAGGTGACAATCATATCCAGGTAGGCGCCATCAAAGCCCGCGGCAAGCGCCTGATCCAGACGCCCCTGCACAATCGCCCACCAGCGTTCGTCCCAGTACTTGACATAGCGTTCGCCGGGCCAACCAGCTACTGATCCAAGCAATAAATCGGGCGGCAGGGTGTCCCATTCAGGACGGTAGTTTTCAATCGCGCCAATTTCGAAGTATGCTAACACGACCTTGCCCGTATTCTTGACTGCGGTAATCTCAGATGCAGTGAAATAATCACTCGAGCCATCACGAGCCAAGTCTACAACCGCCAGGTCAAAACCGGAAGCGGCAATCTGGTTGAGATGGTCATTCTCGTAATCGGTAAGCTGGTAAATCCAATGCTGCACGTCAGCCCAGGAATCTGAAGGAGGCGTGGGGGTAGGGGTTGCCGTAGGCGTTACGGGAGGGGGCAAAGTAGGCGACGCTGTTGGTGCGGCAGTGGGGCTAATCGTGGGTGATGGCAGTGGAGAGGTCGTTCCCCGCTGCGTTAATGGGAGAAAAACGGTATATGTAGGCACATCACCTGATACCTCAGGGCTGATCATGACAGGTCCGGCTAGCGTGGGTGATATCAGGGGACCGACCTGGCAATACGACAGACCCAGGCAAAGCACCAATAACCCTACAATTCGCATCGCTCCAGATTCCTTTAATTAGCAATAACAGACCACGCAAAATGCCAAGATACAGTGACTATTTGGGTAAACATGCGAAGCAGAACGAGGAACTGCGATCGATTCAAGCCGAAGAAGACATCACTAACTCTATTCTAACCGCATATTTGTTCCTGTCAAGGATATAATGGGGGGCAGTTCATAACGGGGGTTGCAACCTCAGGCATCCCTACGAGGCACAGGAGAAAGTTGATTATTGGCGGCGGGCTTTATCCCATCGCCAATAATCAATCAAAGGGAAGGTATTTGCACGATATTACTTTTGCTCTAAAGTTAAAAACATACCCATGAGGGATATACCACGGGTTATTGGGCAAGCCAATTTGAGCGTGCTTCGTGTGCTCAAACAATGCTTTTCCACCAGGTTGAGCCTGGCAAATGCGCTACATCGTAGCGAAGACGCCAGACCAGGTTCAGGTATAGTCCCAATGGGTGAGGGAATGTTGAAGCATCAGGATCACAGGTCCAGCACGGGATGCTATCGGAGAACAAGATATAGTGATCAAAGCAACGCGATATGCCTGCTATTATGGTATGGGGAAGCTGGATGCACTGGCGCAATATGATCTGGTCATCGTGCAGGCAGCGCATTATTCAACCGCGGAAGTGACTACACTGCGCAGTGCGGGGGTCACCGTGTGCGCCTACCTGACGCTGGGGGAATCCCGGGAGCAGGAAATCCCGATAGAATGGGTGGTACGCGATCCCCTCACAGGAGCTGCCACACAAAATGAGGGCTGGCAAACCACCTATCTGGATTGCAGAACACCAGGCTGGCAAGCCGAGGTGCTCGAACGACGCGTGCCCCGGCTCTGCGAACAAGGATTCGATGGGCTATTACTGGACACGCTAGATGTGCAAGAGCGCTTCCCCGAAACACGCCCTGGAGTCATCGCGCTGGTACAGCGGATCAAGGCGCGATTTCCACAGCTGCAGCTTATTCCAAATCGCGGATTTTCTATCCTCAGTGCTATTGCAAATGTGAGCTACGCACTGTTATTCGAGGCATTCAGCACTTATGCCACTGGCGCAGGCTATGCAGCATGGGATAAAGCAGCGCTCGCGTGGACCGAAGAGCGTGCCCGTGAGTCGCGCATATATATGGGAGAAAAACAGGTGTTGGCTTTGGATTATGCAGAGCCGGAGAACCTGGCCCTTCGGGCCTGGGCGCAGAAACGCGCGGCTGAACACGGCTGGTTATCTTTTGTCAGCACGCACGCTCTGGATTGGCTTCCATAGTCATTGAAGAACCGCGGTTCAAATCGGCGTAGCAAGACCGGTAACACGTGCCCGGCGCCACCAGGCGAAAGTACGTTGCAGGCTCTCTTCGAAGGGGATTTCAGGCTGCCAGCCCGTGGCAACGTGCAGATGATGGGAATTACCCACACAGTAGGGAATATCAGCCGGGCGGTGACGTTCAGGATCAGTCTTTAGCGTTACAGAGCGAGGCAGCAATTCCAACATTTGCCAGACAACCACAGCAATCTGCCGGCCCTCTCCGCTGCAAATATTGTAAGCCTCACCCGGTGAGCCATGAAGCGCCAGGCGCCACAAGGCGCGAACGACATCACGCACATCGAGATAATCACGGATTGGCGAAAGGTTCCCTACCCCCAACGTGGGAGGCTGCTCACCGACCTCAATGGCCGCCAGTTGCGCCGCCACACTGCCGCACAACATAGATGTTGGTTCGCCGGGGCCGGTGAGGTTGAAAATTCGCCCCACCATCACGGGCAGTTGACGGCGATGCGCATAACTCAAGCCCAAGAGTGTTTGCGCCGCCTTGCTGATGCCGTAGGCTGAAACAGGTCTCAAGCAAGCCGTCTCCGTCACCGGGATGTTGCCGTTCAACAAGCCGTATTCCGAGGCGGAACCGGGGAGAACAATTCTGGGCGGCGGCGATAGGGAGGTAGCAGATTCCAACAACGTTTGCGTGCCCAGGATATTAATCTCCAACAGCTGCCGCAGGTCCTGCCCATGCGCCAATCCAGCAAGATGAAAAATGCAATCGGGAACCGCCTCGTGCAATGCTCGCGATACTGAAGCGGGATTAGTCAGATCCCCTACGAGGCGTTGAACATGCTCAGGGAAAATACCTGCTAGTGGGTCATGCGGCATGATCAGCGCCGTCACCTGATAATTCTGCCCGAGCAGCAGAGCCACCAAATGACGCCCAATGAAACCCGTAGCACCAGTAACAAAAACTCGATCACCAGATGCCTCCGTGGTCATCGTTTGCCCCGCGTTTCTATGGATTCAATCTGCACCGGTGCAGCGCCAAACAAACCAGCCTCAGCCGTCCTTTCTGCAGCCAGCGCCAAATATTGGTAGCGTTCCACGGCTTTGGCATAGTCTTCCAACCGCCCGACATCTACCCAATCGCCATAGAAGACGTAACCAGAGACTTTCTCCTTTTGTTCAAGCAACATGGTCACCACTTCGGGCACATCCACACGGCAGTTTTTGGGCATGCGTTGGATGACGTGCGGGGAAAAAACATAAATTCCCATGCTCACCAGGTACGAAAAGGAGGGCTTTTCGGTATAACACACCACTTCGGAAGACGAAGACAAATTGATCACCCCGAGGTCAAGGTGTACCTCCTTGGGGCAAAGTGCGATGGTAAGCGCAGCCTCTTCGTGACAGTGATAACGGTATAGGTCTACGTAATCAATATCGGTCAGCAAGTCGGCGTTCATCACCAGAATAGGTGTGTCAGAGTCGGGGAGCAAGGTGAGGGGACCGGCAGTGCCTAAGGGGTGATCCTCGAGAGAATAATTGATGCTGACCCCAAGGCGTCTGCCATCGCCAAAATAAGCCTCAAAAAGGTGCGCCAGGTAAGATACAGCGAGTGTGATATCGGTGAAACCATGCTCCCGCAACTGGCAAATAATGATTTCCAGAATCGGGTAGTCGCCAAATGGTATCAAGGGTTTGGGTAGCACGTTGGTATAGGGGGCCAATCGCGTCCCCTTACCGCCAGCCATGATTATAGCACGCATGGTCGCACCTCCTTGTAACATCAATCGGCACCATGAGCCTTAGACCGCATAACGCTTTTCCTGGTAGAGCAAGAGATGTGCCGCAATCCAGTCAATGGTCCACTTCAAGCCCTGCTCCAGAGAAACGGTAGGGCGCCAGTCCGTCAATTGCTGCAATTTGCGGGTATCTGCCAGCAATTGTTGGACCTCACTCTTCTCCGGGCGCAAACGGCACGTATCCAAATCAATGTTTACATCCCTTCCAATAAGCCGGGCAATCATGGTCACGAGGTCACCAACAGAAATCTCCTGACCGCTGCCTGTGTTGACGACCTCACCAATGGTGGCTTCGCTGACTGCGGCAGCAAGAAACCCACTCACGGTATCGGTCACAAAGGTGAAGTCGCGTTTGGGGGTCAATGCGCCCAAGGTGAGATGATCACCAGCCAACAATTGCGTGATGATGGTTGGAATCACAGCCCGCGCAGATTGACGCGGGCCGTAAGTATTGAACGGGCGCACCGTAGTAACCGGCAATCCATAAGAAAGGTGAAAACTCTCCGCCAGTTTATCCGCACCGATTTTGCTGGCAGAATAAGGCGACTGCCCCTGCAAAGGATGTCGCTCGTCAATCGGTGTGTAGAGAGCGGTGCCGTAGACCTCACTGGTAGAAGTATGCACCACACGCGCCACCTGGGTTTCGCGTGCGGCCATGAGGACGTTGAGGGTGCCCAAGATATTAGTCTGCACCACGTCGTAGGGATGTAGATAGGAGTAAGGAATCCCGATCAGGGCGCCAAGGTGAAAGACGACCCGCACTCCCGCCATGGCGCGCTGTACCGCCTGAGGATCGCGCAAATCGCCATAGTAGAGTTGCACCTCGCCAAGTGAAGTTTTGCCGGGCCGAGGAAGGTCCGCATAGCGGAGCAATCCCGGATCACCACGCGAGTTATAGTGTAAAAATGCAGTGACCCGGGCCCCCTGGCACAGCAAAGCTTCCAAAAGATGACTGCCAATAAAGCCGCCCGCACCTGTAACCAACACCTCGCAGTTTTCCCATTCGCGCATGATTCCTCCGAAGGTAGTTGTAATGATTAACGCCGATACAGCTAGAACGAAGCATAGTAGAAATAATCCAGGTTTGCCAACAAGCGCAGAAAACGGTAATGCGCCGCGCCAAGGAAGACAACGGCGCCGGCAAGTATGCCCGCGGCGCCAACCTGATACGAAACCCACTGCCCAAGAGCCAAACAGGTTATAAGTGTTGCCAGCGTGCCTGCCAGCAAAGCGCGAATCGCCCAACCAGGTCGCCCAAGGGTGATCATAAACATGCAATCGAAGAGGCCCAACGCCAAAGCAGCATAACCGAGCAACCCAAGTTGAAAAATTAGCCTTGCAGAGGCATTCCAGGGTAAAGTCATCCACACGGACCTTTGAAGGACTCCTCCCAGCCCCAAAACCCCGCCCCAAAGCGCCAGACTACTCAACAGCAAGACCCACCCGTAGCGCCAGCGCTCACGCCGGTAGAACTCACGCATCCTGACACTAAAGACCTGCGCAGAATGCAGTGAGATTTGGTATTGATAGGCCTGCACGACTTCCCAAAAACGCCGCATCGTGTGCTCCGCCACGCCACTGGTAAGGATGAAACCTCCCAAAGCCAGCGTCAAGCCTAGTTCTGTGCTCGTCAGGGCTTCGGTGCGGGTCACGCCTGGGGGCAATCTTCCCCACCAGCCAAAGGTGTGGCCGGCCAGAATCAGCAACACGTAGAACACACCATAGAGAAAGTAGGGCGCCAGGTTGAAAAGAATTTGGGCTAACGGCGCAAGGACCACATCATGTGCACCAACGGGGGAAGCAGCAATTTCCTGCGCCAGACTGCGACGAATGACCAGGATCATCACCCCCGCAGCACTCAGCAGACCGAGCGCCACAGCGCCTGACATCACCACGGCATGCGCCAGCCCCAGACGCGCCAGACCCTGCAATCCACCATAGCTCACACCCAAACCAACTCCCAGTCCCACGCCAAACCAGTGCATGCGATTGAGCAATCCCAATCCCAAAGCCAACAACCACAAACATGAAAGACTACCATAAGCCACCAGCATCAATACCCCATCAGCCACGGAGAGCCATCCCCAAAGCAGCGCTACGCCTAATACCCCCAACCCGAAAATAAGCACGAAGACTAACGCCACCCACATGCTGTTACGCAAGACTCGCCCCGCTGTTTTGGCGTATCCCTGACTGAGGTAGCTGGAGCTCTTGCGGCTAGCGGCTTGAACAAAGCCGCTTGTAGCCAAAAGGCTGCCCATCATCGAAATGCTCAAGGTGAGCACCTGTGTGGTGGCCCAACGGCCATAGTTTTGGTAGAGAGTGATCATCAATGAGAGCAGAATCATAGGTAGCAGCGAGAGAGGACCCCGGGCATAATCGTTAAGCGCAGCATAGCGATTTCGCGGCAGGGCGCGTGAAGGCGGCAAAGCCGGCGCTGCAGGCAGCATGTGCTGCGCCACATTCTCCGCCAACGCGAAGACATTGGGATAATTATAACGTTTCTGAGCCAAAGCATCGGTTAAACCGCCGCTTTCCAGCAAAGCAACGATTTGGAGGGTGTGAACCGGCGTTGGGCACACGCTCTGAATTTGCTCGACCAACTCATCCAATGAGTTGCCCGAGGTCTTCGGCGTCTGCAAGACTGTCGTGGTGGGAATTGCCGTGGCACTCATAGCGCTCTCCAGGAGAATGCCACATCAGCGCGTGGTGCCTGCGACTGCAAGTGACGCATCGTCGTCGCCAGACGTTGATAGGTTGTCAAATAAGCCGCATTGCATTGCTGTAAACTAAAATGCGTGAGGGCTTTCTGGCGCGCCATCTCGCCCAGTGTGCGGGTCTTCACAGGATCGAGGAGCAACTCCAGGCATGCCTGCGCCAGTTGCTCCGGGTTGCGCGGCTCCACCACCACCCCGCAGCCTTCAAGCGCTTCGCGAACCCCGCCAACATCAGTACCCACTACTGTGCGCCCGCACATCATCGCCTCCACCACGCTATAGGGGAAGCCCTCAGAGATGCTGGAAAGCACCACAAAATCGCCCTCATTGTAAGCCGCTTCGGCGCTGGCAGCATAGCCCGCAAAGATGAGGGTATCTTGAAGCCCCAACTCCTCGCGCAGATTCAGACAGCGCTCATAATAACTCTCATTGCCCTTGGGAGCTTTGCCATACAGTACAAAGCGCACGTGTGGAATATGCTCACGCACAATGGCAGCAGCACGAATCAAGGTCTCGAGGTCTTTAAGCGGGTCAATACGTCCCACCCAGGCGATGGTTGGTGCAGCATCCAGGGCTTTAGGGCGAGCCGCAGGCGTGAATTCTGCGGGATCGGGACCGTTGTAGATGGTCTGAATACGTTCGGCAGGTGCGCCATTGTGCAACTCCCAACGATGGTTGTAGTTACTTCCAGGCGCAATTTGATCCGCGTAGAGATAGCTGGCTTCCGTTATTCGCCGGGCAAACTGCGCCTGCACAACCTGATTGAACCAGCTGTCTTCGCTGCGAGTCAGACCGAGCAAGCGTTCACGCAAATAGACCCCGTGCTCGGTGAGCAGAAAAGCCGCCTTGCCGGCCTGCCTGGAGACAATTCCCGGAATGCTAGCCAGGCCCGAAGCCGCGGCGTGAATTACATCTACTGCGGGAAGGTTGACGGTCAAAATAGTCAACCACCGGTACAGGAGGCGTAACGCATCCGTCGCATCCAGAAGCGAGGCTCGGGCGGCGACCCCCTGTGCCCGACAGAAGTTTTCAAAACCGGAGGTGACCTCCTGCAAAAAACACTCCCATGCCAGTTGCGAGCGCAGCGTGGTATCATAATCATGGGCATCAAAGTAGGCTGACAACTGCTGAAGCGCCTCGCCCGTGATGCCGGGGCAGGGTTCGGGCTGCCAGAGCGCACGGATGAACTCCCGGAAAGGCGGCAAGAAGTGGCGCTGAATCACCCGAGAAGGCGCGCTCTGCTTGCTACGCCAGATGCGGGGCACCGAAAGGTCGCGCCGCAACTCAAGCACTTCGCCGGTGCCCCAAAGCGGCACCGGGATCAGCTCTGCAACGTTTTCGGGCAGATCGTACACCGGAGAAGCACTGGGGTCCGCAACCATGCTGACCAGCACAAAACGGACCTCCGGCAACCCGCGCACCAGCATATCACACCAGGTACTGACCCCACCGCGATAGTAGGGATAGGTACCCTCGGTAACAAGGCATACACTCAACGAGGCAGGTCTGACGCCGGTATCTTCCCAGGCGTCTCCGTTGAGCAGCCCTGCTGGTGGTTGTTGGAACGGCATTGTAGATTCCTTGAATGAGATGTGAGAAGGCTTATCATCCAGCACATCGGCGCCAATATCAACGCGGCTTACAAGTAGAACGCCTCCACCGGAACCCCTTCCACGCAATAATAGCGAGGCAGGAGAGTGCCAGCCACAGGTTGCCCCACGCCGTTGATTTCAGACGTTCAGACTCCGCCCGGAAATCATGCAATCGGATGACCGCAGGATCCAGTACCAGCACCGATACCGGACCATAGAGGGTTGTCACCCCTTGAGTATCTACTTCCTCCAACCAATAGAAATACGTTGCATCAGGAGTGACCGCCGCATCCACGAAGGTATATGTCGCCCCGAACACCCCTCCGGGGGCCTGGCTCGGAATCAGCACCCCATTGATCCGCACGCGCGGCGCCCCCAAAGCCTCAGCCCGGTACAGGTTGAAGCCGAGTGTATTGAGTTCGGTGGCGGTTTCCCAGGTGAGACGCACTCCCGCTCCCGTAGGGACGCCCGTGAAGTAGACCAATACCACAGCAGTTGGGTTGAATTTCACCGGCTGCGATTCCAGTTTCCAACAGTTATCACCAATGGCGGTCACGGCATAGTAGTAGCCGTGGTTAGACGCTCCAGTGTGGGTATAAGTGGGAGAGTTCACCTGTGCCAGCAAATTCGTGGGACCAGGCGTGAAGTTGGGGTCGCTGCTGTAATACACACGGTAGGCCAACGCCGCCAACCCACCACCGGAGGTATCCTGCGTGGTCGCATCCCAATTTAGAACCACATCCTCACCGCTAACATACCCCGTTAACCCGGTGATTGCGGCAGGTTTTTTAGCCGGCGTGCCGGGAATGACCTGCTCCCCGCCCGCGCCCATGTCGAAATACGAGATGGCCTGCCCGGCGTAAGTTTCTGTATCATCCCCATAAGCAATGCCCGTAACAGGGATTCGCGCGGTGGAGGTTGTAGTGAGCGTCATCAAATTGCCACACGCCAGCTGTCCGCTCACGCCAGAGGCATCGTAATCCATACGCTCCCACATCTTCGCGCCGATTTCCTGGGTGCGCAGACTAAGTACGGGGATGTCGTCATCGTACACTGCATGGAATTTCTCAAAGAGCATCTCCGTGAAATCGCTCAATAAAGTCCGAGCTCCAGAATAGGCATTGAGCGCGTTCATGTGGAACATCGTGGGGTCAATGTTGAAATCCAGAAGCGCTTCCAACGATTGGTAGGTAATCAAATCCATGATTTGCTCATAGGTGTAAGTCGTTCCATACCGGACATTGTACATATCCGTTAGTTCTTCGGGTGTGGTAGCCGCATAGAGAACGTTGTTGGCAAGGCGTGGAATTTGTAAAATGTCGCTATCCCAAGGGTGCGGGATGCCGGTATTGGGTGAGGGGTTCTGATAATCAGGATCGGAGGCATTTACCAGCAAGTATTGTACCCCAAGATTGTGAGCGGCACTGATCAAATACGTATTGGTCAACCCACTATAGGCACCCGTGAGCAAGGTATGGGAGGTATAATCAGTGAAACCGATGAAATCCGCCGTAGTGTTGTTCGTATTAATCTCATAAGCGCACTTGGTGTAGCTGGCATGATCAAGGTCCGCGTGTGAATAAGTGTGGTTGAGCCACACAAATTCAGCCTCAAGGTCCATCGCTCTTGCCGTCAAGGTGCCAGGTATTACAGCTCCTGTACCCCCTCCCTCGCGATCCTGCTCGCTGCCATCACCGTTGAAGGGCATCTCCATCTTGAGGTCAGCGGTGGACGCAAGGGCTTGCATCGCATGCAGCCAGGTGATAGCATTATCGAGGTCGCTGGGCTCCAGACGGAAAGTGTCAAAATCCACTTCGTGGTTGATAGGATCCCATTTATCCCCCGTGGCAAGGACATCATCCGGCTGCGGGACGTAGTAGATGTGGCGTTCGCCCAGAAAGATGCCGCGCGTGACCCAGTTGAGCATGCCGTAGGGCAAGGTGCGCGCGTGAAGGTTGGAAGGCGGAATCGCGGGATAGTACGAACTCACCGTCAGCGCCATGCATTCGCGCCCATCGCCCGGACGAAAGATTGACAGTATTGAATACCCACCCGTATCAACCAACAAGGTGGTGACATCGGCGCCAACGGCCGGCGTTGTGAGTAAGGCATAGGCACCCACAATGGGCAAATTGATATCAGGTCGCAGGTAATTGAATAAATCTTGCCCAGCCGATGTTAGCGTCGTGGTAAAGGTAGCGGTACTCACAGTTGCCGGATCAATTAGACCATAATCTGCTACATAGGGATTATCAGCATACCAGGTGAGGCGGCGAACCTGAAAATTGCGCTCGTAAGCCTCAAGCACCGTGCGTTCTGCATTCGTCATAGAGCCATACCAGCGATTTGTTACAATGCCCGCAGTAACGATTATTCCAGAGTAATAGCCGTGATTGACGCCATCCCACAGACTGGCATCCGCGATTAAGGGGGCGCCAGCAACATCAAAAGTGTCATAAGGAATTCCTAGAATATCCAGGTAAGCCTGGATATTGTCCAGTACGGCTTCAGGACTTCTGATACTATCATAAATGACCAACACTTTCATATCCAACACCGGATTGCTAATGATCTCCGCCTCCTGGATACCGTTGCCGTTCAGCTGGTGCGCACTAGGAGGGAGTGGTGGCAGCAATTGGGGCAGGGGATAGGTCAGAGAGCTTTCAGGCGCATCCGGGCCCAAGGGTGGAATCGCATCCGCACGTACTACCTTCCCTAACGCCGCCAAGGCAACGATAACCAACAAGCCAACGAGCATAAGCCGCAAAATGAACGTTTTCATATCACACCTCTTCCCAGCAATTCCGCAAATGGATTTCTCCCCACCAATCTCCTCAGGGGAAACCCGAAAACAGAACGCCCCCCAGAACAATCGGTTGCCGCAAGGAATTACGTACAGCATCCAAAGACATGATTACAACGCGAGCACAGAATTGTTTTCGAGAGAAAATTGAGGCCCAAGACGTGGCGAAAAGTGTAGGAACACCATGAACCGGATCACGGCACAATTCTATTCACATTATAGTGAAAAATTGTTAAGAAAAAGTGAACAAAAAGCTTGAAAATGTTAAATCGGATTGACATTGACATTAAGGATATTT
>JAFGFB010000053.1 GCA_016931315.1 Anaerolineae bacterium | reverse complement strand
TGAAAAGGGATTTTACGCGCCACAGCAAAACCACGGCACACAAAACCCACAAGAGAGAGGCTATCAACACCACTCATCGAGCAACCAGGTCGGGAAGCTTAACGAGAGCCGAGGCTTTCCAAGACCTCTTCCATCGCCGTGACCGCAGTATCAAACAAGCCCTTCATCACGGCGTCAGAAGCCTGCCACGGTCCGCCATAAGAACCATCCTGCAATAACTCTCGCACGGATTCCGGCGACATGCCCCGTGGCACTTCGACCAGAGGCTTCTCACCGGTGGGAACGGGCCCAACGCGTGTCAGCTCTGCAAAATTCTCCAACCAGTTGGCGTGCGTAGGCTCCAATCCCACCGAGGCGGCATAAGCCGTCACACGCGGGTCTGTCCACCACTCAAAAGCGCGCAATACTGCCTCCGGATGTGCCCCGGCGATTTCTCCCAGCAAAGCAAACAGAGTTCCGGAATTACCGCCGTGACCATTGCTCACCAGAATGCGGTGGAAGCCTTGTGTCAGCAGAGCTTCCAGCACATCACGCACCATCGCCGCAAATGTCTCTACCCGCACGCTCAATGTTCCCGGAAAAGCCTTGAAATAGGGCGTGATGCCGAAAACAAGAGGCGGCACAATCGGAATACCGCGCGGATCGCACACCGCACGCGCCATCGCCAGCGGCACAGTCACATCGGTGAGCAAGCTTAAGTAGCTATGCTGCTCTACGCATCCGGTAATAAAGACTACACGATCGTCGTGTTGCAGATAGGCTTCCATATCCATCCAGTTCAAATTCTCCCACAACATAGTCCGCTCCTCAAAAGGGTTTAGAATTCATGGCAGGTAATGATACAGTTCACGATGGGAATCAGGCGCTCGATAGGGCAACTCACATCTCAGGCGATGCCAATCTCAAGGGACGCAAGCCCGTAGCAGTAGAAGGGCAAAAACCCACACCCAGGGCAGTGCCCACAACAATGACGGCAGTATGCGGTTCACTCGCATGAAGCGCAGCTGCCGCCGTGCCATCATGGATCAGATGAATCCGGCTTGTGACTCCACTGCGCGCCTGCACAGCGGCAGCAACCAGCGGGCGCACATCGTCGGCAAGTGTGGACATGCGCGCGTAAATACCGTTGCCCAACAACCGGCCCGCATCCACATAAGCCGCAATGCTGATCAGCATTTCAGCGTCCTGCATCCCGGTTTCCACAGCCGTACGGGCAAGCACACTACTTACCAGGGCAAGCACCTCTTCTCCACTATAACGCAGCGCAGCGGTAGGCACATTGCTGAAGGCCCATTCGGTTGGCAGGGAAGGGAGTACCTCGAATGCGGTGATAGCACTGTGCTCAAGATGCAGCTGTGCGCGTTTGATCAACGTCTGCCCAAAATCAAAACAAAGCGCGGAGGGGACATCCTCCGGTGTGTAGCGCCCGGCTCCCAGCAGCGACATCTCCCCGCGGTAGGGTGTGAGCTCTACCCGTAGCGTATCCGCATACCCTAACTCCGCTATCAGCATGGTCGCATATTCGACCAAACGCTTGCCCAGGGTGCCACTTACCAGCCCGCCACCCAAACGCACCGAACGGACAGAAGCCCAATAATCCCACTCTGCAGCGGTCCAATCAGGTCGAAGCGCACGGTTACAGGCATCGCCTCGATGCAAAGTGAGCAAAATGTAAGCAAGATTATGGCCTAATCGTCTCGCGATGCGATCTGCAGCAGCCCGTTCTGCCGATTTAGGCGAAAACAATGCCCGATCCACGACCAGGGGCAGGTCACGTTGCGCCGCCGGTGAATCACCGGAAAGGGAAGGCGGCAGGTGTAACAGATCAGCCTGCTCCAAAGCATAACGCACTACCGCTTCCTTGGAAAGCAGATGGTAGGCTGCCTGCCCACGCACAGCGTCATCCAATGGCAGCCCAGGCAGGTCTGCAATTCGCACGCGGTTCACCGAGACATGTGGAGGTGTGAAAGGGATAATAACCATAATGCTAACCAACAGGATCGGTAGTGTGCGAAGCATAGCACGCTTTCGGTCAGCGATCTGCTTCGAAAGCCCAAAACGGAAACTTATAGAGTTACAGGCTCTAAGGGTCGATAAAAGTATAACTTCCCGAATCTTGCCGTGTTTTTCCAGTGAAAACGGGAGCTTATAGATTTACGCGCCCTAAGCCAGGAGAATGCTCCTACCCCTGCGTTCACTCGGCTGCAGAACCCTGCCCCCTACCCTCTGAAAGATAATGCAACACGAGGGTGAGTAGCTTGCGTGGGCTAACGGGTTTGCTGACGTAATCGTCTGCGCCGGCGGACAAACAACGCTCGCGATCACCTGGCATCACCAATGCCGTCATCGCGATAATGGGAATCGCCTGTAATGGCGACTGAGCGCGAATCCGCCGCATTGTCTCCAGTCCATCCAGCTCTGGCATCTGAATATCCATGAGGATAATATCTGGATGCAATTGCCCGACCAAGGCCAACGTTTCCAATCCATTGCGAGCCAAAGTCACTCGAAGATGATTACTCGTGAAGTAGTCTACCAGAATGGTTGCCGCATGTTCATCATCCTCTGCCACCAAAACCAAACGGTCTTCAGAGGCAGGGTTCTCGGATTCCGACGCTGGTTTCACCGGCAATTTTGAATCAGATTCCACGTCAATTCCAGACTGGGCCTCAGAGCTTCGCAGGCAAACCATAAAACGACTGCCTTTGCCTACCTCACTGGTAACTGAAACACTACCACCATGCAATTCCACCAACCGGTAAACTAAAGCCAACCCCAGGCCCGCGCCCTCATATTGCCGGGAGAGGCGCGTATCCAGCTGCACAAACGGCTTGAACAACAACGACATAGACTCCTGCGCAATGCCAATGCCGGTATCCCAAATCGTGAAACATGTCACCGACTCGTTAGGCAATGCCCGCACATCCAGACCGATGACGCCACCATCAAGGGTGAATTTCGCGGCATTGTTCAACAGATTAACAAGGATTTGCTTGAGATAGCGCTCATCGGCTAACACAAATTGCGCCTGAGGGTCAAAAGAAGTGCTTACCTGAAGTTTCTTTGCCTGCACTGGATTTGTCACCAGGCGCAAGCTCGCCATACAAACCTCTTCCACAGCAACGGGAGCAATATCCAACACCAGCTTACCGGCCTCAATACGTGCAATATCCAGAATATCATTGATTATCGCCAACAAATGCCGCCCACTTTCCTCAATCCCCTGCACAGCTTTCTGCTGTCTTGGTCCCACAGGCCCATAGATACCCTCACCCAGCATCTCCGAGAGAGCAAGGATGGCAGTAAGAGGCGTACGGAGCTCATGGCTCATCGTTGCCAGAAATTCATCCTTCGCCCGCACCGCACGTGCCAGTTCGACATTCGCCGCACGCAATTCGGCTGTGCGTTCCTCAACACGCTGCGCCAGCATCGCCCGTTCTTCAAGAAGCGCCGCCTCTGCCCGCTGTCTTTCGAGTAGTTCGTGCTGCGCCTGTGCATACAATCCAGCATTTGTGATGGCGATGACTGCCTGGCTCCCCAAAGCCACCAATAACGCCTGATCCTGTTCGGTAAACCAGCCGTGAAGCTTGTTGACAGCGGTCAGCACGCCAATCACCTGCTCGCCAATCCGTAATGGGACCACCAGCATGGATGCCACCATCAAACCACTCTGCTCGCGAACCCCCTGGTAATGATCAGGGTCCTCCGGCAAACTACTGACAATTTCAGGCGCACCGCAACGCAGTACCCGCCCCACCACACCTTGACCAGCTGGCACCCGCATCCCAACAATGGGGTCAGTCGCCGCGCGGAAGACCAACTCACCGGTTGTCTCGTCGGGAATGAGAATGGCGCAGCTCGTTGCATCAACCAATGGAGTCGCCTGTTCAACAATGAACTGAAGCAAAATTTTCAAATCCAACTGTGAAGACATCGCCACACCGATGCGATAAAGCGTCTCCATCTCAGTGATATGTTGGCGCAGCACAACTTGTTGTGCCTGAAGGTCACGCTCGATGCGCAAACGTTCATCAATCTCCGCTTGCAAGCGTGTATTCACTTGAGAGAGCTCCGCCGTGCGCTGTGTAACACGGTATTCCAGTGCGGCATGCGCTTGCAGTAACAACAACTCCGCCTGTTTCCGTTCGCTGATGTCGCGCAAAGCCACCAGGGTCGGTACTCCACCATTTACCGACCCAGACATGGCAGAAGTAATTCGCGGGTGCTCCCGTACAACCGCCTCAAGAAACATCACAGTACCATCTTTGCGAATACCATGAACTTCTGTAGCCACAACTTCGCCTGAAGGCTTCCCGGACGAACGAGAGGGAAGATCGCCCACCACAAAGCGCGACATAGGCTGGCCCTCTACTTCCTGGCGGTCATAACCCAACATGTGCAAAAAGCCAGGATTGGTCTCCAAAATAACGCCATTGTGAATGATCAGCAAGCCCTCAAAAGTCGTTTCCAGCAACACGCGATAGCGTGCCTCTGTCTTCGCCAGTTGTGCGGCTTGCTCTTGTCGCTGCCGTCGCCGAAAGGAGACCACAATATAGACCAGGCCAGGAGCCAAAATCGCACCTGCCATGATGTGGATAAAGGTCTGAGACCAGGTCATAGGGAACCACATCGCCGAGGACAATAAGATGCCCGTAACATTTGCCACGATCAAACCGATAAGCATCGGTACGGGCAAGAACAAAACTGCCTGCCCAATGATCAAAACGGAATAAAGCAGAATACGCGGGTTGCGCTCGGCGATGGCATAGGCGAAAACTAACACCAGGCAAACCAGGGTCAACAACAACGAGGCCCACCGATAATATCGCGTCCGGCTCAGCACATAACAGATCAACAAGGTCACAACAGCCACCGGCAAAAACGAGTTTCCCAAATAGACGGGGGAACTGCCGCCGAGCAAGGCTTCCAGAAATACCAAAAAAGCCAATGTCGCCAGGTCAAACAACAATAGAACGGTTAGTTGCCGCGCCAGGTGTTGTTCCGCCCGCGAGGTCAATGACATCCAGGGACCTGTTAGCACCTGCCACAGACGTTTAAACTGCTTCACCAATCTTACTCCGTGCATATTCACGTTCTAGTATCAAATCACAGGATCTCTAACCATGCTTTGAGTATAACACCGCCTGGATTGCTAGTCAAAGCGCTTGACAGCTTTCAAAAACTGCACTATGATAACAGTGAAATTTGATTGGTTGTGCCTCCGACCCAAGCAGCTCCCTCCGGGACTCTTGGGCGAAAGGGTGCAGTGAGCAATTGCTGTGCCTGCCATTTGCAAAGGAGGCAATCCTTTTCTCAGATCACTGAGAGAAGGATTGCTTCCTTTTTTTTGTTTTTATTGTGTTTCCAGCCCTACCAACAGGGCTTAAATGCAAAGGCGCCAACCGACGTCTCATATCATCATACATCAGGAGGTTGCTATGTGGATTTTGCGTCTGAATATGACTGATCGTACGTACAAGCTGGAAGCCGTACCTGAAAGGTACAAGAATCTGGGCGGGCGAGGCCTTACATCTACGCTCATCTATGATGAGGTTGACCCCATGGCCCACCCACTGGGACCGAACAACAAGCTCGTGTTCGCACCGGGTATCATCACTGGAACTTCATCCCCCACCTCAGCGCGACTCTCCGTAGGCGGCAAATCCCCCCTCACCGGTGGCATCAAAGAAGCCAACGCGGGCACAGGTTGGGCGCCCGCGGCCGCCAAGATGCGTCTGAAGGCCATTGTGGTCGAAGGGCAACCTGAGGAAGCTGGCAAATATTGGATGGTGGCCATTCGTTGGGAAGGCGACGCCCTCAAGGTCGAGTTCATGCCTGCGGATGAGTACGTAGGACGGAATCTGTATGAGGTCTTCCCCGAGGTCTATGCACGTTTCGGAGACAAAGTGCAGGTTGCCGGCATTGGCACGGCAGGCGAATTCAAATACCCGAATTCTGGCGTGGTCTTCAATGACATGAAAGACCGCCCCTCACGCTATGCCGGGCGCGGTGGGTTGGGCGCCGTCATGGGCAGCAAGGGCCTCAAGTTCATCATCGTTGATCCCACCGGCGCACCCGGAGTGGAAATCCTCAACCCAGAACTCTTCAAAGAGGGCTCCAAGAAAATGCGCGAGGCGCTCATGGAGCATCCTATCACCAAACCCAAGGGTGGCTTGAATACCTACGGAACTGCCATTCTGGTCAACATCCTGAACGAGGCAGGCGGCCTGCCTACCCGCAACTTCAGCGCCGGGCGTTTCGAAGGTGCTGCCAAGATCGCAGGGGAAGCCATCTTCGAAACCAACAAGCAACGCATGGGAAGGGAAATCTACAACCATGCGTGCAGCCCCGGTTGTATCATTCAATGCTCGAACACCCTCTACGCTCCCGATGGCAATGAAATTGCCTCCTGCATCGAATATGAATCCGACTGGGCTTTCGGCGCCGACTGTGGCATTGATGACCTGGACAAAATTGGCGAGATGGTGACCCTGTGCAATGGCTACGGCCTGGATACCATTGAAGCTGGCGTGGCTATGGGCGTCGCCATGGATTCTGGCGTCATTCCCTTTGGTGACGCCGATGGCGCCATTCGACTGCTGCACGAGATGGGCAAGGGTACCCCCCTGGGTCGCGTCCTGGGCAGCGGCGCAGCCATGGTTGCCAAGACCTACGGCAATCCTCGCAGTCCCACTGTCAAGGGACAGGCGATGCCAGCCTACGAACCACGCGCGGTCAAGGGCATCGGCGTTACCTATGCGACGACGACCATGGGTGCGGACCACACCGCAGGCTACACCATCGCTCCAGAAATTCTGAGCGTGGGTGGCAAGTCGGATCCGCTGGCTTCCGAGACGGCGAAAGCCGACCTGAGCCGCGCGTTCCAGAGCACCACGGCGCTGATTGACTCCAGTGGGCACTGCCTCTTCATCGCCTTTGCCATCCTGGATATCCCCTCCGGCTTCCAGGGCATGGTGGATGAAATCAACGCCATTTGCGGGACCTCTATGACCGGCGACGAAGCCGTTGCCATGGGCGCCGAGATTCTCAAGCGCGAGCGGGCTTTCAATGAGGCGGCAGGCTTCACCCGACATGACGACCGCTTGCCTGAGTTCATGAAATACGAGAAATTGCCGCCGCACAATGTCACCAACGATCTTCCCGATTCGGTCTTCGACGCCGTTTTCGGCAATCTGTAAGTTTCTTGAACTGCTATCCACGCCGGAGAGACTTCTCCGGCGTGGATTTCAATCCGGAGATTGCTGACAAAGCAATTCAGGACCTTAAGCATTTAGTTGGGTATACGACAGATTATTGGAGAAAATGAGGGGCATTCGTAGCAGGTGAGGCCAGTTTGAGGGCGTAGAGTGGAAAAAGTGGGGTTGACGGAGATTGGAGCCGCGTGCGAGCGGC
>JAFGFB010000052.1 GCA_016931315.1 Anaerolineae bacterium | reverse complement strand
CCCCATCCGCGGCTCCTTCGATTTGGTGTGTGGTGTTAGGCAGTGATACCCTGATTCTACTCCTGTGTCTCATATTGGGAATTGCTGACCAATTTGCTGAAATCCAAAAATCTGCAACTGATATCTACCAGTTGGACGCAATACAAATTGCGTCATGCGGAAAACCACACCAGGTGTACATCGGGAGAGGGGAACCCCAAAAGGCCCAGGCATTGAGCACGAGCGAGTCAGACAAAACAAAAACCTCCCCACAGGAAAAAGTTCTTCCTGCGAGGAGGTCTTCTGTCGGGGCGGTCGGATTTGAACCGACGGCCTCACGGACCCAAACCGTGCGCGCTAACCAAACTGCGCTACGCCCCGTTTGCAACTATTATACCGCAATCTTTTACATCAACAAGGCATGAAACAACAGCCCTCATGGCGACCATGAAAGCCGCTGGCTCTGCCACGCCGGCATGTCAATACCCAAATCCAGAATACGGCGGGGATTCTTGCCATCGGGATCCACGATATAGATGGCCCATTTGCCATCGCGGTTGCTGAGAAAAGCCACGCCGCTGCCATCCGGCGCCCATACTGGCAAGCCTTCGTCAGAAGACTCATAGGTCAGTTGCGCCACGCCGCCACTGGTATCCAACAACATCACATCCCAGTTGCCGGTAATGTTGGTCATATACGCCAGCACGTTCCCGCCCGGCGCCCAGCTCACGGCGCCGTCATCACTGCTCGCCGTGAGGCGCACACCCGGTTGGTCGTCATCGGGGTTATCAATGATGATGCCGCAACCGGTGGCATCACAACCGGTATAAGCCAGTTGCCCCGTGGGTCCCCAGGCGGGCGCCCATCCTAATCCCACCAGTTTCGGTTCACTTCCACCGTAGGTATTGGCAACATAAATGTTCCAACTATCATTGGCATCAACCATAGCAAAGGCAATCCGCTGCCCATCGCGCGAAAGCGTGGGCCAGGCACGCCCATCCGGCGCATACAGCTGCTGCGGCACACCCTCTTCGGGTAGCACCATTGCAATGGCGCGGTTGAGCAAATCGCGGTAGATAATCCTGCCGGTTCCCCACTCCCACCAGGGGTGATCTCCATTCGCAGCCACACGCAGGATTTTTCCATCTGCGTATAACGCATAAAGATCATAAGCTCCCGTGGCAGCGTTGTAAACAGGGTATGCTAATCGCCCTACCGTGAAACCGGGTATGGCTTGCGGGGTCAGCACGGGCGAGGCGCCTTCCTGTGGGACAGGCGTAGCAATCAAACAAGTCTGGGCTGCCAGAGCGCGTTTTTCCTCTACACTGGCAGTGGAGACCAACAACAGCGCCTTGGTGTAAACCGCCTCAGCCGGGCACATCTCTCCCACGCTGCTGAGAAAGTCGCCGTATTCGACATTGGCATTGTAGATACGCTCAAAGACATCCTTGTAGCCAGGTGCGGTCGCATAGAGAGCTTCGAGCTCCGCAATCGCACGCTCCCAATCCACCCCCCAGAAACGCAATGCCGAACGATATCGCGCCGCCAGAGAACGCTGATTGGCGGCCTCCACATCCAGGGGGCGCAAGGCCACCGCTTGATCCAGATAGAAGATGCCCTCTTCCAGCTGGTTTTCCTCTAGAAACGCGACCCCAGCACTATAAAGACTCTCGAAGAGCATCTCTTCCACTTCGGTTACCCGATAATCCAGATCCAATGCCCGCAATTGAGTGAGGGTGCTGGCGGCGCCAGCCCAATCCTGCGCGGCATAAGCAGTGCGAGCTTGCTCAAACAGAACCTCGGTCAGGGATTGTACAGCTTCCGAAGTGGGAGTAGGTTGTACAACCAGGCGCGCATCTGCCTCAGTCAGACCCTGGGAAGCCAGGGAGTTATTGGGGTCCAACTGTAGCACATACTGAAAGTGTGCGCGCGCGCGCTCGTAATCTCCGTTGTTGAGCGCGATCAAGCCGTTCTGGTAATGCTCATCGAGAGTGGCCTGCCGTTGCGCGGCGCGATCCCGCTCACCATAATATAATCCAGCGTAACCGGCAGCAGCCACAATCCCAACGAAAAGCGCTACGACCAGCAGAATCAGCAAGGCCCGCCCAAGGATATGATGTCCGGAACGACGCGCTCGAGGTGCTACAAGTGGCACTGCCGCGTGACAATTTGCGCAAAATTCACCGGGTGTCTGTCCCTCTGCACCGCACGCGGCGCAAGTCACCGTTATTCGCTCCATGCCAGTAGCCTCAGCCCTGAGAGTCCCGTCATCCATATCAGACTGAATCAGCGATATCACGTAGAATCAATCCCAGTGGAAATCCTCGAGGGCTTGCCCACCGATAAACTCACGCAGAATCGAGTTCTCCGGCACCAGATCCGCTGCCACGGATTGGAACCATTGCAAAAAGGCGAAAAGGCGTTTCGTCTCCACCCTCTGAGGTGAACGGGGGTCCACCTGCAACAACAACGGCTCGACAAAGGGCTTGAGCACCGCCAGTTCGTAGACTAGCGCCGAATTGAACATCACATCCGCATATTCTTGATTAGGGAAGATGTAGTTCTTCTCGCCACGACGCACGCTTTCCCAGCGCGCCAGGGTATCTGTAGCGGAGTAACCGCGGGTGCGCGCGTCGCGCACAATGCGGCGGATCAGGCGCGTATCCGTAGTGGGCACGCGGTTATGGCGGTCAAGGTTGAGTTGCGTGAGCGCCGAAGCAAAAATGCGGAAGGTGCGTTCCCAGGGGATGGTGTAAACCAGGCGCGGATTAAGCCCGTGAATACCCTCCACAATGATGATGTGTTCGGGGCCTAGCTTGACGAGCTTGCCTTCCTCACGTTGCCCGGTTTTGAAATTGAAGCGCGGAATACGCACCTCATCCCCGCGCAACAATGCCTGCAGCTGCAGATTGAAAAGCTCCAGGTCCACTGCCTCCAGTGCCTCAAAGTCGTAGTCACCATTGGCATCCCGCGGCGTGGCTTCCCGGTTCACAAAGTAGTTATCCAGTTCCAGAGCAAAAGGACGCAAGCCACGCGCCAGCAATTGCACTGCCAGGCGTCGCGAGAAGGTGGTCTTACCGGAAGAAGAAGGTCCCGCAATCAACACCACCCGCACGTCTCCGCGACGCGCCCAAATCTGTCCGGCGATGTCGGCGATACGCTGTTCATGCAAAGCCTCGGAAACCAACACAATCTGCCGCATGCGACCTTCCACAATCGAATCATTCAAATCACTCACATTTTCCACGCCCAACAGGCGCAGCCAACGCCCGTATTCGTGAAAGACCGTGACCAGTTGTGGGGAATGCCGGGGTTCAAGCAGTTCGCGCGGCTTATGCCGGCGGGGAAACTGCAAGATAAAGCCATCCCCCCACCGCAATAGGCTGAAATAGCGCAGATAGCCGGTTGAGGGCGCCATGTAGCCGTGGAAATAATCCCGATAGCCCTCAAGGTTGTACATATTGAGATAGTCCTTGGAATTTCGCGTGCGGGTTTGAAAGAGCGCCACTTTGTCGAGCTCATTCCGCGAGGCAAAAATATCAATCGCCTCACTCAGAGGCACGCGCTCGCGCCGAATAGGCACATCTAAATCAATCAGGCGTTGCATCTCATCCGCTACACCACGCAGCTGCTCTTCTGTGAGGGGGGTGTGTTTCGGCGTCTCGCAGAAATAACCACCGAAGGGCAGCGAGTGATCCACAAAAACCTCCGTCTCAGGGAAAAGACGGCGCATAGCCGTAATCATCAAAAAGGTCAGCGAACGCCGGTAAATCCGGACACCATCGGATTCCGAAAGGTCTATCGGTGCTGCCAGACAATCACGGCGGACGGTCCAACTCAATTCACGCAGGTCGCCATCCACAAGTGCTGCAAGAAGGGGCGCAGCGGGCTCGGGGTAAGCGACCTTAAAGAAGGTCTCAACCGTCGCACCTGAATCACTTTCAAATGTGCGTCCATCGGGCAGCGTCATCTGCACGTCTTTTCGCGGTTCAGCTAATCTCACCTGGTTTTTCGTACCCATGATTTTTCTTTTCCTGTCCTCTATTGCTGCAAGCTATCCACAGTTTCTAGCAATATGATCTACCGTCCAAGAGCGAAAAATAGTATACCCGTAATGGCTTGGATGTAAAGTCATCTTCGGACTCGGTTCCGGCTTGTGTTGGCGACTTTGGCTGGCTTGTTGGTCGGCGGTTACTAGTTTTGCCAAGACAGGCTTCGCTCCCCAT
>JAFGFB010000051.1 GCA_016931315.1 Anaerolineae bacterium | reverse complement strand
CCTCCTTGTAACTTGGTCTTGGAAACCCTAGCTTACATCGAGTCCGCTCTTTCTCCAAATTTCCACCGAATTGTATACACTACCTTTTGAAGAGGGCACATAACAGGTTACTGAAGAAAACAAATGGGGTTCCGCGAACAAGCAAAGAGGATCTTTTTAGTGTTTTTGCTGCCGCGCTACGCACGGCAGCAAAAACACTTTTCCAAAGAAACAGTTAACGCGTCGTGGAAAGTTCGATTGCCATGGTAGCAAGCCGTGCGAATTCCTGCACATCAGCCTCCTGTGGGAAGTATTCGGCGATACGCTGGGCCTGTTGCGCCACCTGGGGTAAGGTTGTACCTGCTTCCTTCGCCCAGTAGCTCTCACGAAGGATTTCTGCATATTGCGCCACAACAGCGGTCAATTGAAAGTGGGGGTCGCTGCGCTCGAATTCCGTGCTGAAATCCGCCTGCGCGATACTGCGATTGATCTCAGTGACCTCCCCAGTATCAGGGTTCTCCCAGCGCAGGTAGACTGTGAGCGCTTTCGCCAGCGGGTCCGCTTCGGGCTGGAATTTCACCTCGTAGACCGCAGTCACACTGTGACCAGGCCCCAACTCGCCGGCATCCACGGCGTCGTTTCGAAAATCCTCATCCGCCACATCGCGGTTCTCGTAGCCCAGGAGCCGGTAACGGCTGATGACTGCCGGGTTGAATTCGACCTGCACTTTGGCATCACGGGCAATCACCTGGAGAGACGAGGGCAACCGGTCCACAAAGATGCGCTCAGCCTCTTTGATGTCATCCACGTAGGCGTAAAAGCCATCCCCGTTATCAGCCAGCTGCTCCATCAGGACATCGTTGTAATTGCCCATGCCAAATCCCACGGTAGTCAGATAGATGCTATCCTCAGCATATTCCTGGATATCATTCCAGATCGAGCCGTGCCCGGTATTGCCAACGTTGGCCACCCCATCCGAGCACAAAATCACGCGATTGATGGCATCAGGATTAAAAGCGCGCCGCGCCAACTGGTAAGCCTCGCGCAGCCCTTCTTCGGCGTTGGTCGAACCTTCTGCCTGCAACCGGTCTATCGCGCGCAGAATGACGTCACCGTCCTCTACCGCGGTGTGCTTGAGCACCACACGCGCATTCGAGCCGTAGACCACCAGACCGATGCTATCGGTGGGTCGCAATTGCTCGACCAACAGCCGCAGCGAGTCCTTGACCAGCCCCAGGCGATTCTCCATGTCCATCGAGCCGGAAACGTCAATAACAAAAGTGAGAACACTATCGGGGCGGTCTTCGAGGGTGACCTCATAGCCCTGCAACCCGACACGGACCAGGTGGTAATTCTCCACATAGGGTGAGGGCGCGCCATCAATACTGATCGCGAACGCGCTCTCGGTTGGCCGCGTATAGCCCTGCTCGAAAAAGTTGATGTACTCCTCAACGCGTACGGAGTCTTTGTCGGGCAGATAGCCATCGCCAATGAGGCGGCGCATCACCGTGTAGGAAGCGGTGTCCACATCCACAGCAAAGGTGGAGAAAGCGTCATCCTCCGTATCAATGCGGGGATTGACGCCATAATTCTCAAAGAAGACATCGCCATAGGGCTGATCGTTCGGTTCATCCGTGCCGCCCGTAGAGGGACCAAAAGCATCCCCCGGGGGGCTAGCCGTGAGAGCGGGGGACTCCTCTTCCAAGTGGTAGGAAGGCGCCTGAACTTTGAGAACTTCTGGGGTTGCCGCAAAACGTACCGCGCAACCACTTACCAGGAAAGCCAACAGGGACAACACCAAAGCCAAGGTTCGCAGATGCAGTTTCATGTCACTCCTCCTCAATGCTGCTAAAGTTTGGGACGATGGGGGTTTTGCCCATCTAAAGAGGTACATGCAGGGTGAGGGAAAAAAGTTCACAGCAATTTTAGAGATTTGCCATCTGCGGGCTATCAAGTAGAATGACTCCTCGCGTTCGCAGAGGCGCCACGCTGGAGCGTGGCGCTTCCTTACAGACTAAAAGCATGAAGCACGCGACGGGCAGATTTGCCCGGTATTAGAGGGTCAAGGGTGCGACTTGGCTCAAGAGTCAAGGAGTACTCAATGATAAATTTCGAACAATTCGCCCTTGAGCCGCGCATTCTTGCCGGCGTCAAGAACATGGGTTTCACTGAACCCACCCCCATCCAGGCAGAAGCGATTCCGCATGTGCTCAAGGGGCGCGATGTCTTGGGACTTGCGCAAACTGGCACCGGAAAGACCGCGGCCTTCATCCTGCCGATCCTGCAACGCCTGGCACAGGGGCCGCTAAATCGTATGCGGGCATTGATCCTCGCTCCGACGCGGGAACTTGCCGAGCAAATACACCAGGTGACGGTCGAACTCAGCCGCAACACCAGGGTGCGCAGCGTCACCATCTACGGCGGGGTGAGCAAGAGCCCCCAGGTCGCTGCACTGCGTCAGGGCGTAGAAATCGTCGTAGCTTGCCCGGGACGTCTGCTAGACCTCTACGGGGAAGGCGTCGTTAATTTCTCGCACATCGAGGTGCTGGTGTTGGATGAGGCCGACCGGATGTGCGATATGGGCTTCCTGCCGGATATTCGCCGCATTCTCAAACTGTTACCAACCCGGCGACAGACGCTGTTCTTCTCCGCCACAATGCCTGCCGAAATCCGCGCGCTGGCAGATGATTTATTGCGGCAACCCGTCACCGTGCAGATTGGCACTATCGCTCCCGTGAAATCCGTCTCCCATGTGCTGTATCCGGTGCCACGCGCACTCAAAGCAAAACTAGCGTTGGCGCTATTGGAGCGCACCGCAACCGGACGCGTGTTGATTTTCACCCGCACCAAGTACCGCGCGCGCAACCTGGCACGCGACCTGGAGCGACGCGGTTATCGCGCAGTGGCTTTGCAGGGGAATATGTCCCAAAACCAACGCCAGCACGCTCTTGATGGCTTTCGCGATGGCAAATACGATATTCTTGTGGCGACGGACATCGCCGCCCGGGGTATTGATGTCACCGATATCACGCACGTCATCAACTTCGATATGCCCGATACCGTAGATGCTTACACCCATCGCATCGGACGTACAGGGCGCGTAGATGCAACGGGCGAGGCTTTCACATTCATCGAAGCAGACGATGAGCCGCTCGTGCGGCAGGTAGAGCGGGTACTCGGAAAGCGCATCGAGCGCCGCTTCCTGGAAGGTCTGGACGCCTGAGACAGTGCAATAGATAACATCTGTTGCCTGGCATCGCCCACAAAAGCGGGGTCTTGCAGGAAACGCTGCCCTGCAAAACCCCGCCAGAACACACAACAGCCTTCAGCCATGAAGGCTAGACGGTGGTAGCCATTACCACTCCACTTGTTGGAATTCCCCGTCCTTCACCTGATAGACCCAGATATTCGGGTCGGTGAGGTCCCCGTTCTCTTTGTAACGCAGCTCATTCAGCAAGGTTTCGACCGGCGACTGGCGCAATGCTGTAGCAATTTTGGCCGCGTCGAGGCTGCCCGCCTGACGCACGCCCTCGGCGAGCACCTGCATGGCAACGTAACCGTTGACGGAGTAGGTATCAGGATTGCGATATTCAACCGCCTGATATGCCTCGAACCACTTGGGGTCGCCTACCGCACGCGGGCTTGGAGCAAAAGCGCTCACGTACAGCCCCTCAGCCGTGCCATCGGATTCGTCAATCGTTGCCGCCAGGAAAGCGCCATCGCTAGCCAGCATCGGCGCAGCAATACCCGCACGGACGAGCTCGGCCCGCAAATAGGGCGCCTCAATTTCGTAACCGGCGTAGAAAATCGCATCGGGATTTGCGGACTGCACTTGCGAGACCTCCGCGTCATAACGGCTTTGCCCTTCCTCCACCTCAATCTGGGTCGCAATCTGGACTCCACGCGCCTCCAGTTCTTTCACCAGCGCACCTGCCAGACCCTTGCCGTATTCGGTATTGTTGAAAATCACAGCAACGCGCTTGGCGCCCAGTTTTTCAGCCAGGAAGCGGGCGTCCACAGCCGCCTGGACGTCGTCGCTGGCATTCACGCGGAAGAAATTCGTATAACCGCGCGCGCTGAGGCTCTGTTCAGAAGCCGTGGGCGTGATAACGATAAGCGGTAGACTGCTGTACAGCTCCATGGCGGCAAGTGTCTGCCCACTATTCAGGTGCCCGATAACAGCGACAACCTGCTTGCCCTGGCTCAAAGCGTCCCGGATTTGGGCGACCTGCTCCACGGCGACGCCACTATCGGATTCGTCATCGAGCGGAACGACGACAACTTTGTAACCATCCAGGCCCCCACTGCGGTTGAGTTGCTCGGCAGCCAATCGTACGCCGCCAAGCACGGTCTGCCCACCGTTCGCCTGAAAACCGGTCAAAGGTACAGCCACGAAGACCAGAACTTCCCCCCTGGTAGGCTCCTTTACACCGCCATTTTTTCCACAACCCGCGACCAGCAGCAGACTGATCAGCAGTAAGGCAAATAGAGTTCGTTTGGTCATGGATCGTACACTCCTTATGAAAATGCAATCTCACAAAAGGTCAGCGAGAAAAGCCCGCATACGCCCGGGTTCCCCCGATGCCGCGGACACCATTACCGGCTCATGCGCGGCGTAAGGCTTCGGTATAGGTGCTATGGATCCGGGTTACCTGCTCACGCAAACGCTCCGTGTGCTCCTGAAGTTCACCTTGCAGATAGACGACCTGCTCATCAAGCAGGTGCGTCTGCGTTTGTAGCTCACGTACACTCTGAATATCAGCGGCAAAACCCTGCAATTGCGGGGATAAGCGCCTCTCAGCCAACCGCAGATCAGCGGTCAGCAAACGCAAGGTAGTCCAATCTCTCCCCAAGTCCTCCATACCCTCATCCAGGCGGGTGAGCATTTGCGGGTTACGCTCGAAGCGACGACGCGCCGCAAGGGTCTTGAGTTCCTCGTTCACCTGCTCGCGGCGCTGCTCGATGCGGAAATCGCGCCGGTGCGTATCGAGATAACGCAACAACTGGAAATACTGCTCCACCCATGCCGTTAAGTGCGGTATCAGGGATTCGACATGCGTTTTTACTGCGCCGGAGGGCAGGTCCAGGCGCCAACTCTCCAACTGCACCAGAGACGTAAAAGCAGAAAATAGCTGCCCACGCAAGCCCTCATCCTTGATCAGATTTGGGTCGAGCCGTTCCTCAAGCAATTGCTGCAGCACTTTAGCGCCCGTATCGGCGTCGGTGAGGCTGGAGAAGATCACTGCCGCGAGCGCGATAGCACCCAACGCAGGCCATGCCCATCCAGGCCACCACGAGAAAGGATGAGGCAAGAGCACCGTCAGTAGCAACGTGCCAGCCAGAATGACGGCGCTCTCCCAGCGAAATACAGCATACTGTATCGCCGCCGCTTGTGCTTTCTTATGGAGCTCTGTATGTAAATCGCTCATAGACTGCCTTGAAATCAGGGCTGCGCAAAATACCCTAACACTATCGTAATATCAACAATCAAACCGGGCATAGGGCAGAAGTTAGAACCGAGCAATTCCTACCCGGCAGAAGCTGCCCAGCGCCAAAACTTAGAAATACGTCGAGATAATGCGATACAGTTCCTGGATATCGGTCTCACTGGCGCGGCGATACTGCCCTCCGCCGACACGCGCGATATCCTCCAGCATAGCGTCGTCCAAATCGTCGCCAAAGCCGATGGTGAAAATCACGACTGGCGTGCCAGTTTCCGTCGCGCCAGATTGTTGCGCCAAACGTTTCTGCAGCTCCCGCAGGCTCAAGTTGCTGGCGTTCTCCTGTCCATCAGTCATCACCACGATGGCGTTGATGGCTTCGCGGTCATCCTCACGGAGCAGATAGCCATAGGCTTCCCAAATGGCATCCAGGAGCGCCGTATTGCCCCGCGCGGTCATACTGTTGATAATGTCCGTCATCTCCGAGCGCCCGTCGGCATCCAGACGCCGCAAGCCCTCCACCCGTTTAACGCCGCTACCAAATTCGATCAGCCCAACGCGGTCCCGGTCACCCTGCATTTGGATGAGGAAAGCGATCAACGCGGCTTGCGTGCTGGGAAGCTTATCGCCCTCAGCCATACTGCCGCTGGTATCCACGACAAGGAAGACATTGGTGGGGCGCTTGGTGAACCACCAGACATTCTGAACCACTTCGATAACGCTGGCGGGAGGCATTTGAAGCGTGGTTTGCGGCTGACGCCAATCCACCGGGCTTTCGTTGCCTGCCGTATCAACAGCGGCAAAGGGGCTGCCCGGCGCATTCAGATCAAGGCTCAAATCGGTGGGGCGGTAACCTGCCAACAGCAACTGCTGCTGCGCCTCTGCGCCGATAATGTAGGCGCCAAAGGCCCGGTAAGTGTTACGCTGATTGGGAGTGACGGGAGTTTCGCCATTGGCGCCCAATTCTAGCAGCGCCAGGGGGTGATCTGCCCACAGCGTGCCTTCAGCAGGATAAAGCGCCACCAGGCGCTCCCCGCGCCCGAGTTGATTCCAGGCAATCACCACCTGCTCCTGGGCAACAAAGGCATCAAGGAAGTCGCGCCCTTCTGCCGCGAGGCGCTGCATGATGACGGCTTCGCCCTCACCGTAGAAGCGTACGGTCGCCTCAACCGCGCGGACATAATCCAACGTCGTCTGCGCCGTCGCAGCGTCCTCGGTCAGCCCACGTGTGAGACCCGCGCCGGCGTAGAACTCTGCCAGCGTAGCCAACAGACCACTGGCATTGTTGGTGCTCGGGTGGCTCCACTTGAAATCCGGATCGCGCGTGGCTTTGCGCTGCACCTGCTCCCAGCCCACCGGTTCCAGGGGCCAACCCAAATCGCGGGCCACACTTTCCCAAGCCACGATGACGATGGGGCTGATGGCATAACGCAACGGCGCGTCAATCCGCCGGTCACCGATGGGGATGAGCGAGCCAGCCTCTTCCACGGCGCCCTGCTGTGCTGCCCAGCGCTGCTCCAGTTGAGTAAGCCACAAGCTGCTATCCGGCGCAATGGCCTGGAATGCCGGCGCGCCAAGGCTCTGCGCCACCATCTTATCCGGTTCCAGCGCGACCGTCTGCACGACCATGGGCTGCCCATCGGGCGTCTGGAGTTTTTGAGCGTTGAACTGTGCCACCAGCATTTCAAAGGTGGGCGCCATCGCCGGCGAGACGGCAATCGTGAGAGTCGCGTTGGAAGGCGCCGCGATGGTGGTGGCCTCAGCCTCAGGTTGTAGCGGATTGTCGCCATCAAAAAACTGCAACGCAAGGAAAATCAGCCCGGCGCACACACACAGCAGCAGAACCGCCCCAATGACGAGATAAAGGCGGGTATCACCCCGAGTGCCCTGCTGTGGCTGCGATTTACGCGGACTGGTAGGCAAGTCAAGTGGAGAACGAGGTTGCGTGCTCATATCAATCCGCCACGTTCAATTCGAACCAACGCAACAGCGAAAGAAGCACTTCACGATCGGGGTTGCGCATGGCATCGGCGCGGGGCACCACCGGCTCAACGCCGCGCGCCTGCCACTTGACGAAGAGACTCTCAGCGTTCGCATCCATCGGCACACGGGGATTTGCCGGGCGCAGGCCATAGACCAGGGCGACCTGCTGTTGTTCATCCCCCAGAAGATAACGTTGAAATGCCAGCGCGGCGTTCTTTTCAAAAGCGGTGGTTTCCGAGCCCACCCAAATCGAATAGGGGAAATCGAACCAGGTCACATAACGCGGATAGTACAGATTCAGCGGGTCTTCCCAGCGGGTGAGGATGCCCTGCATATTTTGCAGCAGGTCGCTCTCCAGCAGCTGACCGCCATCACCCACGCTGTAGCCAAAGAGAGCGAAGTCCTCAGCGGTGTAGGCGCTGGCGCTGCTGAAGTCAGTCACCGACCCCATCAATTCCTTCAACCACTGCTGGAACTGGGGATTGGTGATGTCCTCCACCGTAATCTCAGTGCGTCCGAAATACTCACCCGCCGCCGCGATCATGGCGTGCAAGCCACCTACATTCTTATTGGGATTGGGCACGACCAGCTTGAAATAACCCCAGGCGGGATCGCCCCCCAATTCGGGCCAACCACCTTTGGCGACCGCCGCATCATGGATGGTCTGCCAGCTAATCTCACCGAACTTCGTCTGCAAGACGCGCGCACGAGTCTCGTAGATACCCCAGGTAAAGAGGCTGGTAGCGATAGGACGCGCGCGATACTCACCATCAGTCAGGAAAACATCCTGCCCCAAACGCTCCTTATAAGCCGCGTTAGCGAGTTCCACCAGATAGCGGCTTTCAGGAATCCAGACTGTGGGAAAGTCGCTGAGCTCAGCCAGCTGCTCGGCGGAAAGGTCCTCGCGGCGCACGCCGGCTTCGAGCGCACCAAATTCATTGCGATCCCAGCGTCCCAGAGCCGTGAGACCATCCATAGCCACGACCTCAACCCGGACGGGGATGCCATCCTGCTGAGGCTGCGTGGCGTTGTAGGACTCGGCAGCGCTGCGCACCCAAGGCTCTACCGGTAACGAGGTTAGCACGCGCACGGTGAGAGAGGCGGGGCGGGCCACAGTGATGGGAGCGACCTCACCGGTTTGCGTGCCAGGCTCCTCGGAATTGAGCGCTCGAACCAGCAAGGCAATGCCCACGATCAGCAAAGCAACGACAAGGATACCTACGAAAATCCAACGTGTACGGTTCATAATCTACTCTCGTTTTTGGTGAATATGAATGGCTTCAAAACCCTGTATGCCTGGGCAATAAAAACCTGTCAGCTTCGGATTTCACCCTCTTTGTTACCGAAGTTGATACGAAGGCCGTTTTGCAGCCTGGCGCTGCGCCCCGGATCCACATCCTGAGTGCTGGCATCCGGGCGAATAATCACCCATTTTTCCGACGAAAGATTTTTCAAGCCCCAGACGCCGGGATCATGAGGGTTCTGAACGATCTCAGCCACAGGCACGTCGAAATCGTACATGCGGGCATCATTCACATGATGGGGGAAAAGCTGTGTGGTATGGTTCAACATCACAAGTTGCTTACCGATGCGAATGCGCGGCGGCAAGACAACCTCATTACCGCAAGCCCAACAGGGCTGCAGTTTACCAGCTACGCGCAGTACATCCGCATCGTAGAAGTTTTCCGCACCGCAATGCCCGCAGTAGAAAATCGCGTCACGCAATTGCGTCATCGCTCCACGCCACTCGCTCTCCCGCACCCGGCCATGGGGGTCTTTCAAACCCACAGTGAAGGCCTTGGTAAACAAATCGCGCAAGAACTGCGGATAGATAGGCCAGAACGCCAGAGCATTATCATGGTAACCCGCAAGAGGGCGATTGGAATCATCATTAGGGTCGAAGATGAAAAGTGGCTCAGTGCCGTAGAGTTTATTCATTGCCGGCAAGTCCAGGCACTTAATCGCCGTTTCACGTTGGCCCTCGAGAGGATGATGCACCACCAGCATGTAGAAGAGCAACACCGCCAGGGAGAAAAGGTCCGTTTGGGTGCTAGGCAGCGCCTCACCACGCACGACCTCGGGCGCCATGAAACGCGGCGTCCCCAAGACGCCTACCTGCTGTCCCTTATCCACGGCGACATTGTCATTATCGCAGATGAGCGCGTCGCCAGTATCAGGATCAAAGAAAACATTGCCAAAGGAAATATCACGGTAGCAGAGACCTTTGGCATGAAGCTGCAAGTAGCTATCCGCCAGAATGAAGCCGGCTTTTGCCAGAGCACGGAAAGTCGGTTCGATACGGCGCTTCATCAGATCCACGATGCCCTTATAACGTGACTCACGCAACGGCATAATATAGCCAAAGCCCGTCACCGTTTCTGAAGACGTCAACTGCAAGGGCCAGAGGAACTTATCATTCGGCGAACCCATCTGTACCAAAGTTGCAAGGGCATCCTTCTGCTGCTGCGTCGCCTGCCGCGGGAAGTACCATTTAAGAGCGACCTTTTGTCCTCCAAGGTCGGCTTTGTAGACCTCGCCTTGCCCGCCACCGCCAAGGAATTGCTCCACCGTGCAGAGCGTCTTGGAAGTTTCCGCTAATACTGTATCTCCAGGCTTGAAGATTTCACCCATATCCTATACCCCCTGAAATGACCCTCTCAATCCATCAGCCAACATGCAACCCCAACTTCAGAATCGTCAATTGGAAGTGTTTTGTGGTAAGGCTTCGCCCCACCACAAAACAGCCGTAGACCCTTAGCGCATTTTCCACAACAGAACTTTGCCTTCAGCGTCACCGGAAGCCAACAGAGTCCCATCGGCGCTGCAAGCAGTGCTCAATACCATCGCGTTGTGTTGCCCCAGTTTGCGCAACAACTGCCCCTGAGCCACATCCCAAACGCGCAGCAGCGTGTCCCAACTCCCGGAGACCAACACGCGCGCATCAGGGCTGAGCGTTATGGTAAAGACCAGCGCCATCGGGCGCACCACTGTACCCCCCTTCTCAACCAGGGTACGCGGCTTCTGACTGCGTTGAGGTTCCCACAAGAGCACCGTCTCATCCCAGCTGCCCGAAGCCAGAAGCGCATTATCCGGACCAAAAGCAACTGATGTGACTTGAGAGGTGTGCCCGGCGAGCTTGTGCAGCTCCCGCCCATTGCTGACATCCCAGATTTTGACACTGCGATCCCATCCCCCCGCCGAAGCGAGGCGCTGACCGTTGGGGCTGAGCGCCAAACCGTGGACACCATCGGTGTGAGCCTGAACGCGGAGACGTTCGTTACGCGTCTCCAAATCCCACCAACGGAGCGTACCATCACGGCTGCCGGAAATCAGGGTCTTGCCATCCGGCGTGAAGGTCAGCCCAGCCACCTCACCGCTATGCCCGCGCAAACGCCGCAAACGTCCGCCATTATGACCGCCATTATGGCCACCATTATCCGGTTGCCACAAGACGATACCGGCATCGGTGCTGCCTAGCGCAACAAGTGCGCCATCGGGGCTGAAAGCCACACTGCTCAAGACCCCTGTATCGCCGTCACAACGGTGCTGGATTGCGCCTTCGGTGGTGCTCCAAACGATTGCCACCCCATCCATGCCCACAGAAACCAGCCGCTGGCTATCCGGGCTAAAAGCCAGCCCGACCACCTCAGCCTGATGCTCTGCGAGCGTGTGAGCCAATTTGATGCTCACCGCCAATGCCGAAGCATCCATCGCATTAGCAGCGCTCGGCAACACACCCAGTGCTAACGCCCACGATTCCACGGCCCAACGCGCCGCCTCTTCGGTCAATGCCAACGCTGTCTGAAGCTTCGCGGTCACTTGCGCCAGCAAAACACTCGTAGGGACCTGACCCTGCAACGACAACAGATCATTGACGACGCCCTGTTCCAGAGCGCTTACCAATACAAAGATTTCCCGCTTGTGCCCCGGAGCCAGATCGCGCAGCAAGGCATTGCAGCGGCGCGAGTTCTCGACCACATCGCGTCCCTGCTGCGCAACCAGTTGAATGAGGGTCTGGCGGGCAATGTCATCCATGGTTCAGACTTACTCCAAAATCACACTATCGGAACCGTAGAAAACCCGCAGTCCACGGGCTCTCAGCCGAGCCACTTCTTGCGTGGTCACTTTAGTACAACCGTAGAGGTGGAGCTCGCGCAAGTTCCGCAAAGCCATGAGCAGCTCCAGGTCGGCGTCTTCAATGAACGTTCGCCCCAAATGCAGGACTTCCAGCGCCTCCAGGTTCAGAAGGTGCGGCACGGTCCGGGAGTTCAAACGCGCGCAGCCCTCGAGGGAGAGCCTGCGCAGCGTGGTGTTGTTGCGGAAATGCATAAAGCCCATGCCGTCAATCTGTGTATCGCTTAAATCCAAGTCTTCCAAAGCCGGCATTGCCGCCAGAGAAGCCAGGGTCGCCTCTTGAAGCGTGGAGCAGCGCTCAAGGTTGAGGACACGCAAATGCTCAAGGGGCTTGTCGTGGGCTAAACCGCGCCCCGTAATGCCAGTGCAATAACTGAGGTCCAGAGTTTCCAGATGAACGAGACTGGCGATGCGTTGCAAGCCCTTATCCGAAAGGTTTCTGCACTCCGCCAGCCTCAGCCAGGTGAGAGGCAAATCCTTCAGAAATGCCAGCCCCTCACCGGTAACGAGTGTTTCCGCCAGATTCAACTCACGCAATTGCGTGAAGACCGTGAGATATTCCAGGGATGAGTCGAAGAGCAAACGGTCGCTCAAGTCCAGATAGCAGATTAATTCCGGCATGCGGAAACTGCGCGCCCAAAGTTCAATCTGGGTGTAGTTCAGCCCCAACGGACGGATACCAATCTCCTCATCGGGCATGGGCAAGAAAGCCGGCGGCATCTCGCACTCCTCAACCCATTCCGTGTTCGCGGCGGAGAATGAGCGTACCAGGATCTGCATTTTCCAAGTCGAAAAGAGCACTGGCAATTCTGGACCGGACTCGGGTTCCGCTGCGGGTTCCGCATCCAGGTCAGGTGCAGGGTCCGCGGCGGGTTCTGACTCAAGCGTCTCCGCCGCCAGCACGCCCAAAGCCTCCGCCCAGGCCATGACTGCCCAACGAGCAGCCTCCTCACGCATGGCCCAATGCTCTGCCAACTGCGCTGCTAACTGATCCAGACGCTCCAGAACAGGAGCGCCGTGAGGCCACGCCTCGATAGACTCGGGAATTTGATCCCGCACCGCAGCCGTCAATACATTGATCTCGGTAAGGCAATCGCCGCCGCACAGGTCTTCCAGACGCCGCTGGCAGGTGCGCGCGTGCGACACCGGATCGTGTCCTTTTTTGGACCGAATTGCCTGACGTTGCTGTAACAGCTCACACAGTTTTTGGCGCGCCAGATCGTTCATAGTCTCTCCTAAGGCGAAACGCCCGAGGTCTAGTCAGACGCTTGTGCAGCAGAATCATCGTACCAAAGCTTTTGCGCTCCTGATGGCGTCTCAGCAGCGGGCGCTGATGGCGCTTCCTCAGCGGACTCTTCAGGCTCCGCGAGCGCCAGCGCAGCCTGCGCCGCAGAGGCGACCGCAGAGGCGGCCGCAGAGGCGGCCGCAAAGGCGGCCTCATCCGCCGCAAGCTGGCGCGCCGCGAGTTGCTCCGGCGTCGGCAGCAATTCCGTGCGACACAGCAGCGCCAGGGTAATGTCATCGCCGCTGCCGGCGGTCGAAGCCTGGTTCAACCAACCCTCCAGGTTAGCTTTAACCACGTCAAGTCCTTCGTTACGGAGAATGTCCCAGATATCGCTGCCGACCTTGATGAAAGCCTCCTCGTTGACGAAGGAATTAGCATAACCATCAGTGCTGAGTAGAATGAGCGCGGGCAGTTCGCCGGTGAGCGTTTGAAAGCGAATTCGAAAATCACGCCAGGCGTCAGGGATACATAACGAGGTCGTTTGATTGGCAAAAAGGCGCTTATCTTCCGGCATCGGGCGCGCCACCTCGCCATTCTCAGAGACAGTGAGGATATCGCCATCGCCCAGTTGCAGGTACAGGATAAAGGAAGGCGTCACCAACACCACCAACAGCGTGGCGCCATACGCCAGACGCGGGTTAGCCTCGATTTCCGCCACAGATTTGGGGCTTTGCTTCTGTGCCACGAGCTCCAGTTCTTCGGCGGTAAAGGGGCGCTCTGCGAGGTCCTGCGCTATCGTCTCTTCCCAATGGCGCACAATCTCATGAGGCAAACGCTCCTCAGCGGTGCGCTTGATCGCGGAGAGGTTCAAAGGATCGGGTTGCCCATCCAGCAAGTCTTGCAACACCCAGGCAGCGGTATCTACGGCACGGGCGGAGCCGATATGACTACGAAAACTGCGCGCGCTGCCGTGGCCATCAGAGACAGCCACAATCAACTGCGCGCCCTCTGCCGAAGCCGGCAGACAGCGCCAGGCATCCTGATTGGGCATCGCGGCACGCACATGAGAAGCACCAGGTACCGATTGTCCCACAACGCGCCAACGTCCTATCGCGGACATGGCAGACCTCCTTACCAGACGTCAGCAGCGGTTTCCGGTTCGTCGGCATCTACTGCGGGAGGAGCCACCGGCACAGGGACATTGGGCGCCGTACTTGGATCGGCAGCGGTCTGGCTCGCGGGCGCAGAAGCAGATTTCAGCACGACGGTGGAGACCCAGCGGATATACTTGACCAATGCCTCAGGGTTGTTCGCCTGGAGGGGCAGAATTTCGGGATTTCCGATGAACTTCTGCAAGACATCGAGGTCAGCATCGGTGCCAATGGCAATGGCGATGCGCACCGCCTTCTTGCCCCAGGGTTGGTCCATCAGTTCTTGCAAGCCCGTCTTGTAATCATCGGTGGGTTGGCCATCGGAGATCAATACCAGCACAGGGGGCAGGGCGCGGTCCGTCATTGGCGGAATGGTGAGCTGTTCTGCCACCATTGAGAAAGCTTTGCCCATGTCGGTCACACCTTCAGCCTCCAGGTCAGTCCACCGGAAATCGGCAACATCGGTGGGCTGTGAGATATGCCATTGGGCGCCATTAGAAAACTTGAGGGCGCGGACTAAAACCTGCGCGTTAGGATTCTCATCAGCCACCTTCTGCATGTGGGGGATGGCCTCATGAATCGCCGTATTGAGGGCTTGAATCTTGCCGTCCTGTGACATTGAACCGGAGCAGTCGGCAATCCAGATGAAATGTAGTGGGCGCGTCGCCAATTCACCACCAGGTCTTCGCATCATGATCTAACCTCCTGTGAAATATAAAACATCGGTTGATTCATCAAAAACATCCAGTAAAGGTGCAAATCCCTATCATAGAACATACGCACACACGCGCGCGTAGTTGCAAGGTATTTGACGTATGAACCTAGTATAGGTCAAGTTTCGTTATCGTCAAAATCCGACTCGGTTCCGGCTTGTGTTGGCGACTTTGGCTGGCTTGTTGGTCGGCGGTTACTAGTTTTGCCAAGACAGGCTTCGCTCCCCAT
>JAFGFB010000050.1 GCA_016931315.1 Anaerolineae bacterium | reverse complement strand
GCTGATGAAGGCCGTTTACAAGATGGCGATCTTATTGTTTCCAATATTCTGTCCTATGCCCCAGGGCTGGAGGGCGGGGACCAGGACAGGGGGGTAGTGTAAAATTAGGGAGGTTCTGCAAACAGATGAAGAGGGTCTTCTTTTAGTGATTTTTGCAGCGGGGCTGCGCCCCGCTGCAAAAATCACCTTTTGGGGAGGGCTTTGCTCGTGCTTCAGAAGCGGTGTGCGGGGCATAGTACGGTTTCGGTCAGTGAGCGGCTACGGAATCCCACTATCGTTTCCATTTTGTAACGCACCCGAATCACTGCCCATAGTGCCATTTTTCGCAAAGTGTGTTATATTAGAATATAGTATGAATGACCGGTTGATGACTTTGTTCAGGCAAGTGGGTTCATTCAAATATGGTGCCAAAATTCACACCAAATCTGTAGGAGGAATATCGTGCAAAAGCAAGTGAAGATCCTAAGTTCTACCCTCATCGTTCTGAGTCTGTTGTTCTCCGGTTGCAACGTGCTTAAGCCCGCCACGACGCCCACCATCCCCGCCGACTTCACCATCGCCTGGATTCCCAAATCATTGAACAATCCCGTCTTTGAAATCGGGCGCGATGGCGCCTATAAGGCCGCGGAGGAGTTGAGCGCCGCGACAGGCAAGAAAATCGAGGTGCTCTATATGGCGTCCCTGGCTTCGGATGCGACCGAGCAGGCGCGCGTGGTAGAGGATGCCATTGCGAAGGGCGCCGATGCCATCGGCATCTCCTGCAATGATCCGGTCGCCTGCGAGGCCCCCATCAATCAGGCCATGGATTTGCGCATTCCGGTGATGACGTGGGATTCCGATGCGCCGGACAGCAAGCGCATCACGTATCTGGGCGTAGACAATTACGAGGGCGGAAAAGCTGCCGCAGAGTTGCTGGTGCGCTTTATGGGCACCGAGGGCAAAGTGGCGCTGTTGAGCGGCGTACCCGGCGCCTTCAACCTTGAGGAGCGCGCACGGGGCTTCAGCGATGCGCTCGAAGCGTATCCGGATATCGAAATCGTGACGACGGTCTACTGCAATGACGACATCAACCAGGGTGTACAGATGGTCGAGGACGTGATGGCAGAGCACCCCGATCTGGATGGGTGGTTCTTTGTAGGGCTGTGGCCCCTGTTCGCCGAGCGCGGTTCTATGCCAATGTGGGAGCAAGCGGCGAAGGGCGGGCAGCTGACCACGATCGTCTTCGATACGCTCACCATCGAACTCGAGTGGCTGAAAGATGGCTACCTGCAAGGGCTGGTGGGTCAGAAATACTGGGGTTGGGGCTATGATACCGTGAACATGCTCTATGAACATGCGGTGAACGGCAAGACCTACCCCGCTTTTAGCAATTCGGGCATGGATATCGTGACCCGCTGCAATGTGGATGTGATGGCGGATATGTGGGCGAAAAGCGATTTCACCCAGACGCTGCCGGACCCTTACGGGTGTCTGGAGTAGGGTTTTCGGGGTTTAAGCAGCAACTTTGTCACTCCTCCCTGGCGCATCGGGGAGGAGTGATATTTTCAGGAGCTAATGGCTAAGCGTTGCAGCGCCACCCCGATTTGGCCTATACTCATTTGCCATCCCTCTCTTTCGTGTTACACTTATAAGTCGCAAGTCCATAATGAGGAGTCGGTATGCGAGCAACAAGAATATTGAGATGCTGGTTGGCAGCGCTCGTAATCCTGGTCGGTGCAGGGACCGGCACAAGCCTGGCGGCGCCGTTGGCACAAAGTGACATCTGGGTCATCACCTATCCCACAGATGGTACGGCTGTGAGCGGGGAAGTAGTCATCCAGGGCACGGCTTCGCATGCCAGTTTCAACTCTTACGGCGTGTTATATGCTGCGGGACCAACTCCGACGGGCGACTCTCAATGGGTCCCCATCGTCTTCAGCGTGCCGAATATGGTCGTCAACGGCGCCCTTGCAACCTGGGACACGACCAAGATTCCCAACGGTCAGTATACCCTGGCGCTGGCGGTCTACGCAGCCGGGAGCACCGATCCCAACCTGCACTTTATTAACTACATCACGGTGCAGAATGACCCGGCTACGCCCACACCGACGTCCACGGCCACACCCGAGGTCACTGCGGAGAATGAGGAGCAACCCACCCAGCCCAGCGGTCCCATCGAAGTACCCACCATCGAGCAACCGCCCACGGCAACCCCCCGCCCGACAGCCACGCCCGATACCGCCGAAGTCGTCGTTGAGGCAGAAGAAGATGGGGATGGTCCCGACCTGGAGGGAATTTTCTCCGGCGCCGCCATTAAGGAAGCTTTCATGTCGGGGGTCTGGATTGCGGTGATGCTCTATGCCATCGGAATCCTCTACGTGGCGGCTCGCGCCGCTTTGCGCTATTTTCTACGCCAACAACGCCGCCCACGCCAGCCATCATGAGCGAGTTTGTTCTGATCGTGGGGCTTGGTAATATCGGCCCACGGTATGCCGGCAACCGCCATAATATCGGCTTTCAAGCCGTAGATGCGCTGGCACAAAGCCACGGTCTGAGCTTCAGCCGCTCGGAACACCATGCAGCTGTGGCTCACGGGATGCTAAATACTCACCGGGTGGTCCTCGCCAAGCCGCAGACCTGGATGAACGATAGCGGCAAAGCGGTTGCTCCCCTGCTTACCTTCTACAAGATTCCCCCGGAACGGATGCTGGTCCTCTATGATGACCTGGATATCCCGCTAGGGACGCTACGCTTTCGCCAGGAGGGCAGCAGCGGGGGACATCGCGGGGTGCAATCCATTATCCAGCACACCGGCACCCAAGGTTTTCCCCGTCTGCGCCTGGGCATTGGCAGACCTCCGGGAAGAATGGATCCGGCAGCCTACGTCCTGCAGGACTTCGACAGCGCGGAACAAGCTATCCTTCACGATGTGCTACGGCTGACCCACCAGCTCACGCTGGATTGGCTCGCCGGTGCACGGGAGCTCAATCGCCCTGGCATGACGTGGCGCATCGCGTCCTTGAACACCGAGACGGCGCCCGAAACTTAAGGGCACAGCGACGTTCGCGATACCTCCTCACTATGCAAGGTATCGAAGTAAGCCGGGTATAGGACAAAGGCTGCCGCTTATTGGGAAGTTCAAGCGGTTGTACTCAACCGCGGTCGGCTGGGTGAGCCCATACGTCTAGACACTTGAGCACGCTGAAGAGGCGCAGAGGGTGGTTTTTTCTAGAGCGGCAGTAGTGGCTAGACTAACGAGCATATGGGCGATGCAAGAACACAAAGAGTAGCTTTTTTGTGATTTTTGCGGGCTTGCGCCCGCAAAAATCACGCTCGCGGAGAGAGGCACAGAGGGTTTTTTGGATCTAGCCGGTTTTGCCACTGTGGGGAAAACCGGGGCTATAGATTTACGGGACCTAAGCAGGTATTGGCGCGCTATCGCCTATGGCACTCAATGGTTTATTAGCCTGGATTCGTGAACATGCCGCTTACCAGACGTTACGAGAGGGTCTGGAGAGCGGGGTGCGTTTGCCCGCGCAAGCCACGCTACCTTCGGCGATTCCGGCAATTCTTGCCGCCCTACTCGAGGACCTACCAGGCCCACAACTCATCCTGACATCCACGGCAACGGAAAGCCGCCAGCTGCTGCAGACGCTCCGCACCAACTGGCTGCGGGAACCGCAACGGCTGCTGGCTTTTCCGGAGCCGCCCGTGATGCCGTATGAACGCGCCGCCTGGACGCCGGAGACTATCACCGACCGCCTGGCGGTGCTTTCAGCGCTCTTTATGCAGCGCAACAGCGCCGATGCCAGCGCCCCACCCCCCATCATCATCGCTTCGGCGCGCGCGGTCGTGCAACGGTTGCTTCCGTACCGACAGTTTCGGCGCGCCGCGCGGCGCATCGAGGCGGGCGGGCGCGAATCCATGACCGCCCTGGCGCGGCACTGCCGGGGCATCGGCTATGAAAGTGTCAGCGTGGTCGAGGCGCCGGGCCAAATCAGCCAGCGGGGAGGGCTGCTGGATATTTTTCCACCCCAGGCAGCACAACCTTACCGGCTCGACTTCTTTGGCGACGAAATCGAAACTATTCGCACCTTCGAGGCCGCGACGCAGCGCTCAACGGGGCGCGCCGAGAGCTTCTGGCTGACGCCAGTGCGCGAGGCGCTGCCACGCGATGGCGAGCGCGCACTCAACGCCCTGCGCAATACCCTGATGGATGAGTTGCTTCCGGAAATACGGACGCCCCTGGAAAATGACCTGCAAGCCCTGGAAGCAGGCGTCCCTTTCCCCACCCTGGAATGTTATCTCCCGACGATGTACCAGGAAACAGCCACGCTGCTCAGTTATCTGCCCCCTGAGGGCCGCATCACCGTGCTCAATGGAACAGCATTTGAGCAACGCTGGGCAGAGTTGCACGATGAAGCCGGGGAGCTGCGGGAACGTGCGATTGCGGAAAACACGCCGGGAAATCAGACGCCGATGCCCTACGTCACCTGGGAAGATTGGCAAGCCAGCCTGGCAGAGCGCACGGTGCTGACGCTCAATCCCGGTGAGGAAGGGGAGCTGGCCACGCTCTTCTCCCCGGAACCTCACTTTGCCGGAAAGCTGGGCGAGGCTCTGGGACGACTCCGCCAGTGGACCAGGCTTGGCGACCAGATTGTGATTATCAGCCGCCAGGCGGCGCGCCTGGCGGAACTCTGGCAAGAGTTCACGCCGCCGCCGGTTCACGAGGATCTCAATAACACGCCCGAGACGCTCATCACGTTTGTGCAAGGGGTAGCGCCAGGAGGATGGCACCTGACCACCGATTCTCCCGCCGACTACGGCGCGGCGAGAATTGCCCGCCACCTGATCACCGATGAAGAGCTCTTTGGCTGGCGCCCACCCGAGCCGCGACGCCGTCCCCGGCGTCGCGTGGCGACTCCCGAATTCGCCTTCGCCGACCTGCAACCGGGCACGATGGTGGTGCACGAGGACTACGGCATCGGCATCTTCCGGGGATTGGTGAGCCGCAGCGTGGATGATATCGAGCGCGAGTATTTGCTGCTGGAATATGAGGGACGCGACCGGCTCTACGTGCCGATCCATCAGGCCGACCGCTTGAGCCGCTATATTGGCGCAGAAGGCCTGGGAGCGCACCTCAGCCATCTCAGCGGGAGCGCATGGGCTGAAGCCAAGGCGCGCGTTCACCAGGCAACCGCGGCGCTGGCGCACGACCTGTTGGACCTCTATGCGAAACGCAAAGTAGTGGAAGGACATGCGTTCGCACCGGACGCCCCCTGGCAAGCAGAACTCGAAGCCGCCTTCCCATATATCGAGACCGAGGATCAAATCGAGGCCATTCAAGCCGTGAAGCAGGATATGGAAGCCACACAGCCAATGGACCGGCTAATCTGCGGCGATGCCGGCTACGGCAAGACGGAAGTGGCCTTGCGCGCGGCATTCAAAGCGGTCATGGATGGCAAACAGGTGGCCATGCTAGTGCCGACCACGGTTCTGGCACAGCAACACTACCAGACTTTTAGCGAGCGGCTCAGGTCATTCCCTGTGGTTGCGGAGCTGCTCTCGCGCTTCCGCACCGATATGGAACAACAGCGCGTGCTGCAAAAGCTGGCAGAAGGCAAGGTGGATATCGTCATCGGCACCCATCGTCTGTTGCAGAACGATGTACGCTTCAAAGATTTGGGGCTGATCATCATTGATGAAGAGCAACGGTTCGGCGTCTCGCACAAAGAGAAGCTCAAGCAGATGCGCACGGAGGTGGATGTGCTCACGCTCACGGCGACGCCGATCCCGCGCACGCTCTATATGACGCTCACCGGGGTCAGAGATGTCAGCATCATTGAGACGCCGCCGCAGGAACGCCTGCCGCTTTCGACCTACATCGGTCCGCACGATAGCGACATTGCCCGAAGGGCTATCCTGCGCGAAATCGAACGCGGTGGGCAGGTCTTTTACGTTCACAATCGCGTGGAATCCATCTACACGGTCGAGAAGCGCCTGCAGCAATTGGTACCCGAGGCCAGCATCGGCGTGGGACATGGGCAAATGCGCGAACGGGAGCTGGCGCGGGTGATGGAGAAATTCGCTGCGGGCGAAATCAATGTGCTTTTGGCGACTTCAATTATCGAGAGCGGGCTGGATTTCCCGAACGCCAACACAATCATCGTCGAACGGGCGGATCGTTTTGGCTTGGCGCAGCTCTATCAGTTACGCGGGCGGGTGGGCCGTGGCACACGCCGCGGCTACGCTTATATGTTCCACGGGCGGCGCATGAATGACGAAGCGCGGCTGAGGCTACAAGCCTTGCAAGAGACGAGCAGTCAGGGAGGCGGCTTCGCCATCGCCATGCACGATCTCGAAATCCGCGGCGCGGGGGAGTTGTTGGGCGCCCGGCAGCACGGGCATATCGCCTCAGTGGGCTTCACGCTCTACACCCAGATTCTCAGCAATGCCATCGCCACGCTGAAGGCGCAGCGCGAGGGGAAACCGGCGCCGCTGCCGCCAATCGGGGGAATCACACTGGAGCTGCCGCTCCCGGTGGGGCTCACGGCAGATTTTATCCCCAATGAGGGCCTGCGGCTGCAACTCTATCGCCGCATGGCGGAGCTCATGGATGAATTGCAGATTGCGGCGCTCGAAGAAGAATTGCAAGATCGCTTTGGACCGCTGCCGGATACAGCCCAGAATCTGATGTACCAGCTACGGCTCAAGATTCTGGCGCGGGATGCGCACGTGCCAGCTATCACGATGGAAAGCGGGCAAATCGTGTTGCGTCCCGCATGGTTCAAAGACCTCTCCAATGAGCAATGGCACGCCCTGCGTGGCAGGCTGCAGCAGCACGGGCGTGTGGGGCGGCGCGAGATCTGGCTACCGCTCATTTGGGAACGGCTCCAATGGCGCAACAATCTGCAGGAAACGCTGGAGCTGCTGGTGCAGTGGCGGGAGCAGTCATAGCTGATACGTTGTCTTGCAGAATAACCCTACCTTTCAGGATTTCTATAGATAAATATGTTTAATGCACTTTTCGACCATACTGCCCTGCCGCTGTTCATCGCGACAGCGGTTTTGTATACATTCCTGAACGGCTTCAACGATAGCGCCAATACGGTGGCCACGATGATTTCCTCACGCGCCATGAGCGCGCGCCAGGCGCTGGTGCTCAGCGCCATCGCCCACTTTATAGGGCCCTTTATGTTTGGTGTAGCCGTCGCTGCCACCATTGGCCAGGAAGTCATCACCCATGAAGCTGCCACATTGCCTGTGATTTGGGCGGCCCTGCTGAGCGCCATTATCTGGAGCCTTATCACCTGGATTCTGAGCATTCCCTCGAGCGCCTCACACGCTCTTATCGGTGGCATGGCAGGCGCCGCCATCCTCAGTCGCGGAATCGAAGGGGTGATTATTGGCGGCTTGGAAAAGGTGTTAATTGCCCTGCTTATTTCACCGATTCTGGGGTTGATTGGCGGCTACCTGCTCATGAAGATCGTGCTCTTCCTGGCGCGCGGGGCATCGCCCAAGATTAATCATTTCTTCAAGCAAGCTCAATCGGTCACAGCCATGGCACTGGCACTCAGCCACGGGGCTAACGACGCACAAAAAGCCATGGGCATCATCGCCATGGGCCTGCTGGCTACCGGGTACCTGCCGGCGTTTAGCGTGCCCTCATGGGTAACCGCCACCTGTGCAGTCGCAATGTCGTTGGGGACGCTGTTCGGCGGTTGGCGGATTATCAAGACGCTGGGAGGACGCTTCTACAAAATTCGACCCGTTCACAGCTTCAACTCGCAGCTCGCCTCCACAATCATCATCCTGGGCGCAGGGCTACTCGGGGGTCCCGTAAGCACCTCACAGGTCGTCAGCGCCACCATTCTAGGCTCAGGGGCTGCAGAGCGCGTCAACAAAGTGCGCTGGTTGGTGGTCAAGAATATTCTCCTGGCATGGGGACTCACGGTTCCTGCGGCAGCAGGGATTGCAGCGCTGTGCTATTGGCTGCTGGTGCGCATTCTGGCATAAATCAGGCGACCCACTCTTCTGCCAAGGAATAGCGCAAGCTTCGATCCAAATAACACAAAGTGCGCCGCACACATAAGGATAAAGGATACGAACTATGGGATGGCTCAAAAACCTGTTTCGTTCAAAACCCGACAAGTTTCTCTCTCTGTTGGAGCAACAGGCCGATTATACCGTGCAGGGAATGGAGGCGCTCTCCACCTATATGGAGAATCCCAACCAGGCTTGCGCCGATGAGGTTACCCGCCTGGAAAAAGAAGCGGATGAGGTGCGTCGCATTCTGATTGATGAGCTGAATCGCAATTTCGTGACGCCAATTGACCGGGAGGACCTGCACGCGCTCTCGCGGGCCATTGATGACATCATTGACTATGCCTACAGCACCGTGGGCGAGATGAGTATGTTTGAGGTCAGCCCCAATGACTACTTGCGACGCATCGTATCCCTGCTGGTTGATGCCACCCGGGAGGTTTACATGGGGGTTATTCGGCTCTCCGATCATCCAGGCGTAGCCGAAGACCACGCGGTGCGCGCCAAAGCTCTGGAAAACCGCGTCGAATGGGTTTATCGCGAAGCTATCGCCGCACTGTTTCACATGCCGCAAGATATGGCGCACGTGGTGGAGATGCTCAAACTCCGCGAGATTTACCGCCACCTGAGCAACGCTGCCGACCGGGGCGATGAAGCCGCGAATATCCTCAGCGATATCGTGGTGAAGATGACGTAGCCGAACCAGACACAAAAACGACCAGGTAGGAGAAGTTTTGAATTTCGCCAGCTAAATAAAAAGATAATTCTATGATATAATAATACATAGCGAATCAGAAACCTGGAGGATACCATGCTGGCGAAAACTTCTTACCGTTGGATCGTAGTGTTGGGAATAGCAGCCATGCTGCTCAGCGCTTGCAGCCCCCCGCAAGCGCCGCCTGTTCAAGCGGCGCCGGCGTCTACAATGTTGGCGCCAGCAGAAGAGCTGGCTCCGAACCTGGAGGTTGAGGAAGTACAGGCACTGGTCGCAGCGGGCGAGGTTGTAATCCTGGATGTTCGGGAGGTTTTTGAATACAAAGACGGGCATATTCCCGACGCGCAGCTCATCCCATTAGGGGAATTGCCGAACCGGTTGAATGAAGTGCCTCGTGACGAGACGGTAATCATCGTGTGCCGCAGTGGAAACCGCAGCGCTCAGGCACACCAGTTTCTCCTCGACCAGGGGTTCACGAACGTCCACAACATGAAAGGCGGCATGAATGACTGGATTGCCGCCGGCTATGAGATAGAGAAATAAACCGCAGCCCACTTAAAGACGCAATACCGGGCATCTGAGCGAGCGTCTAACATCGCTGCGAGCATTTTGGGATAGGTTCTTAACCCTAGATTCTAACGGAGGTGATGATGGGAACGCTGTTAGTAAAAAATGCGACGCTACTGGTCACGATGGACGATGCACGCCGCCGCATCGCGAATGGCGGGTTGTTCGTGAAAGATAACGTCATCGAGGCAGTCGGTCCCACAGCCACACTGCCGGGTTCCGCAGACCGCATCATAGATGCGCAAGGGATGGTGCTGTTGCCAGGGTTGGTAAATACCCACCATCACCTGTACCAAACCTTGACCCGGGCGGTGCCCGCGGCGCAGGATGCGATCCTCTTCAAGTGGCTGAAGACGCTCTACCCCATCTGGGCGGGTATGGATAGCGAAGCGGTCTACGTGAGCGCCAGGCTCGCACTGGCAGAGCTACTGCTATCGGGCGCAACCACGGTCTCCGATCATCTCTACATCTACCCGAACAATGTCACGATTGATGATGAGATTCGCGCGGCGCGGGAGCTCGGCGTGCGCTTCCATCCCTGCCGGGGCTCAATGAGCCGGGGCGAAAGCCAGGGCGGATTGCCGCCGGATCGTGTGGTCGAGCAGGAAGATGCGATTCTGCGCGATACGCAGCGGGCAATCGAGACCTATCACGAGGCGGAAGACTATGGCATGGTGCGCATCGTCGTAGCGCCGTGCTCGCCCTTCTCGGTGACGGAAGACCTGATGCGGGAATCCGCCGTGCTGGCGCGCAGTTATGGCGTACAGCTGCACACCCATCTGGCAGAGACCGCCGATGAAGAGGAATACTGCAAAGCAACAGCGGGCAAGCGCCCTCTAGCTTATGCTGAATCGCTGGGATGGTTAGGCGATGATGTGTGGTTTGCGCACGGCGTTCACATCAACGCGGAGGAAATTGCGCTGATGGCGCAGACGCGCACGGGGGTGGCGCATTGCCCAAGCAGCAACATGCGATTGGCTTCGGGCATCGCGCCGATACGGGAATATCTCGATGCGGGCGTGCCGGTTAGCATCGCGGTGGATGGCTCCGCGAGCAACGATAGCTCGCACCTGTTGGCGGAGGTGCGGATGGCGCTACTCCTACAGCGGGTCAGGGGCAATCCCGCCGGGTTGACGGCAGAGGAAGCGCTCTGGATTGCCACACGCGGCGGCGCGGAGGTACTCGGGCGCGATGATATCGGGCAACTGGCGCCGGGCAAAGCCGCGGATTTCATCGGGATTCGACTGGATTCGGTGGATTACGCCGGCGGCGCGGTCCACGACCCGCTCGCGGCGACGGTGTTCTGCAATCCCCAAAACGTGGCGCTCTCGGTCATCAACGGGCGCAGCGTCGTGGAAAACGGGCAGCTGCTCACGGCGGAGCTGCCGTTGTTGGTGGAAAGACACAATGCGATTGCCAGGAAACTGGTGGCGCAGACCTAAGGGGCGATAAAAGCATAACTTCCCGAATCTTGCCGTGTTTTTCCAGTGAAAACGGGAATATAGATTTACGCGCCCTAAATCTGCAATAGATGACGCGGGCAGGCGCAGTTTGCGCCTGCCCGCGTTTCATTTCGAGGAAACGCCTACCAGCGCATCGAGGGCGCGCAACCAGGCATCGCGTTCGTCGCCCATGGGTTCGTGCTGGAAGCGATAGTCGTTCTTGCGAATGAATTCGTCGAGCTCCGCCATTAAGGCAGACCAGGCTTCGCGCTGGGCGGTGAGCAACGCCCGATAGCCCGCTGCGGGACCTGAGGCTTGCAGTGTCAGGCGCAGGTGAGGCAGGCACAGCCCCCCACCCTGGATCAAGGCGGCGCACACTTCTGCCACGC
>JAFGFB010000049.1 GCA_016931315.1 Anaerolineae bacterium | reverse complement strand
GTGCTGGAGAGCATGTCGAACGCGGTTCGTGTCGGCATGTTACCGGAGGGCACGCGCTCGGGCTTCAGCACGTTCTCGACGCTGATAGCAATAACGTTGGGCTCATCCCACTTGATGTGGTCGTTGATTTCAAAAGCGAAGGGGAGGTGCCCGCCCTCGTGCGAGCCGACCTTAACACCGTTGACATAAACTGTGGCGGCATAGTTGGCTGAGCCGACGCGGAGGAAGACACGTTCGCCCTGCCAGCTTCTTGGAATGTAGGTTTCTTTGACGTACCACGCCAGATCGAGGTAACCAAAGAGGTCATCATACTGCTCGTTCCAGCTGCCTGGGACTGCCATGGGGCGTGCGCCACTCAAGCCATTCGCCCAACCATTGGCTTCTCCAGTATGCTCGGGGTCACACCGAAAATCCCATATACCTGAAAGATCAAGTTTGTTGCGATGACTGTTTTGAACTGGATATAGCATCATTGCCTCCCGAAATGAAAATAGTGCTCCTACTCGCTTTTATACAAAGGGCGCCTTCAAGATTTTGTCAGCGCCCTTTGTATCTACAGCATTTTCCAGTGATTCACTCCATCTACTGAGCTGCAGCCAGCTTTGCCTTCAAAGCAGCAACATCCTTCGGATAGAACTTGTAGAACAAGAACCAGAAAACTGCATTGACCGCGTAGGGAATCACCACCAGGTAAAGCATGATCTGCACCAGACTCAACGTCTTGGTCAGCGGGGCAATAGCAAGCATCATCGTGGCGCTGATAGCGCCCTGGATAAAGGAAAATAGCAAGGCAAAAGCGGTCGCCGAGTATTTCGGCTCCACCACGGAGGCAACCATCGGAAGCACACACCCAGAGAAACCAATGGATCCTACCAGACCAGTCAGGAAAACGATCACGTAAGCCATGAAGCCCTGTCCCCAGTCAATTTGCGTCATCAAGAAGGTCATAATCGCAAAACCAACCAGGTACAGCTGCATGAGTGTGATACGTCCCTTGGGTCCCATCTTCCGCTCAAACATATCTCCCAGGAACCCACCGATGAAAGAACTGAGCATGAAACCACCGAAGAAGACGGAGTTGAGGACAGCCGCCCTGGGAGTATCCCAGCCACGGGCCTTCACAAAGAAGGTCACCATGAAGGCAAACAGCACCAGCGAGGTGATGAAAAGCAGCTGAACTGCCAGCAATAAGACCGTGGGCGTCTTGAGAAGGGTGCCAACGTCTTTGATATTGAAGCGCCCCGCCTCAGGGTCGGTCTCGTCCACCTTTCCCTTGGGGGGCTCCTTAACAAAAAGCGCAATGAGGATACCGCTCAGGATGCTCGTGCCAGCCATAATAAACATACCAATGCGCCAACCGTCCGGGATATTTGCCAACCGGCCAATCACCGGGGTGAGAACCAGGCTGCCTAATGATGAAACCGAGCGCATGGTGCCATAAGCTTTACCACGCTCATCATCTTCAAACATATCCCGGAGTAGACCGTTGGCGATCGGTTCTCCTGCCACAGTACCGATAACCGCGATGGAGTAGAGAATCAATAATTGGGTATAGTTTTGAGCAAAGCCAACGCCAATCGTCCACAGTCCCCAGATACCAGTAACAAGAATAAGGATTTTCTTCCGACCGAAGCGGTCAGCGAGCATGGACCAGAGCGTGCCAAACAACATCCGGGCATATTTGCTAATGCTAGATAGAACACCCAGGGCTCCCAACGGCAACGCCAAAGCATCCATGATCACAGGGAAAAGGGTGTTGATCAGCCCACCCTCCATACCGTCGCTGATGAAGGCAACGGCCATCGAAGATAACCCCGCCCAACGCGTCTTCTTATATTCAGCGCTCAACCGGGGCTGCGGTACTTCCTCGGGTACACTACTCATGCAAGCACCTCCTCCAGAATATGGGTCACCGCGATATGCGATTCACGTTAGCGCTAACGTTATATTGCTATCTTATCATGGATATTATGTTTGTCAATACCCAAATCGCCGACAACCGGTTAAATTTTCGCCCAGAGAGATGTAAGTGCATGGCGCAGTCACGCATACCATGACTCGGTGCTACTGAAGCTGCACTTTGAGAGGGTTTTTACAGCGCCGTGCTGCGCACAACACCGCAAAACATTCAATATAGATCTAGCGCGACGGCGGCGAAGCTGCGTCGCGCTAGATCTATCATAAAAAAGGCAATTTCACTTTGCCACAATGTGTCAGGCAGATATACCACGCCTCAGCCTGGATGCCCTACCTGATGGTTCAAGACGCGAATTACGCAGAATCGCGCACAAACAGCTCCGGTTCGATTAATATGGCCGCAGGGCAGGTCACACCCTCCACCATATCGAAAAGCGCACGCATCGCTATTTTCCCTATATGCATCAAGTTCACATGCAAAGTCGTGAGTTGGGGCTTGATAATCGTTGCCAATGGAATATCGTCAAAACCGATAATCCCGATATCTTTGGGAACGTTACGCCCCAGAGCCTGACAAGCCTGCATAGCGCCAACGGCTACCAGGTCATTAAACGCGAGAATGGCATCCACATCCGGGCAGCGCTTCAATAAAGCCAACGCTGCCTCATACCCACCCTCGGTATCCGGAGGACAGCATCCCTCCAAAATTGAGTCCAAGGGCAGGTTAGCAGTCGTCAACCCAGCATGGTATCCCTGCAGCCGGCGATGAGCCGACAATGAATGAGAGGGACCGTTGAGAAAAGCGATACGCTGCCGACCCTGCCCTACGAAATGCGTTACCGCCACCCGCGCACCGCGGTAGTCGTGCACATTAAGCGTCATCACGTGCGACAGGGGAACTTCCAACTCCCGATTGAGCAACACCACAGCAGGAAAACGGCGCAACTGCACTCCAAGTTCCTCAGCAGAGACACGGGCACTACACCAGATCAATCCATCCACATCCTTCTGCCACAAGGAGTCGAGTGCTTCTAATTCGCGTATTGGATCCTCAACCGTATTGACCAGAAAGACACTGTAGGCGTGCTCATAAGCCGCATCTTCCACGCCGCGGGCAATCTGGGCAAAGAAAGGGTTGGTGTTATCAGGAACAATCAGCCCCACACTGGTAGTCTGACTCGTGACCAGCCCTCGGGCAATCTGGTTGGGGTGGTAACCCATCTCAGTCACCAACCCCAGAATCTCCTGACGCAGATCTTCACTCACACCGGCCTTATTGTTGATGACTCGGGAAACCGTCATCAATGAAACCCCAGCCGCTTCAGCGATATCAGCGAGTGTAGGACGATTTTTCATACCACCTCTATGCTCAGATACTATAGATTTGCAAAACTGTCAGTTGCCAGACTTACCTGGAGCGTGCATCACACAGCGTAGGCAAGCCTCAAGACCCTTACGCTCCCCCCAATTTTCAGCCGGTAGCACCGAAATCTGCACTTTCATCAATTTACCTATTGTAATCCAAAAAATCCATGATACAATAACATTAGTTTACGTTAGCGCTAACTAGTAGGCTACGGCAAATTGACGCAATATCATTCAAGTTTTCTTAGTGAGCCCTGGCTTTCAAAACCTCATAGACTCGAGATAAGGAGGCATGGTTATGTTGGCGACTGACCGTTTCTTTGATCCCGACCCCGCGCAGAAGGCCGCGGCGCTCGAACTCTATGCGCTCGTGCACGATCTCCCCATCGTATCGCCGCATGGACATGTGGACCCATCGCTCTTCAGCAACCCAGAGCGGCGTTTCGATGGGCCCGTCGAATTACTCATTCAACCCGACCACTATGTGTTACGCATGCTGTACTCGCAGGGCATTCCCTACGAAGTCCTGCTCTCCAAAGAAGAAGATCCGCGGCACATCTGGCAGCTCTTTGCCCAGAACTTTTACCTTTTCCGTGGCACGCCTTCGGGAGTGTGGCTGACGCATGAGCTGGAAGCCGTCTTCGGCGTAACCGAGAAACTCAACGCCGACTCGGCTGCGAGAATCTACGACCAAATTCAAGCGGCGCTGCTTACCCCGGAATACTCACCACGCAACGTGTTCAAGAAGCTGAATATCGAGGTACTTGCAACCACAGATTCAGCAACCGATCCCCTTCTGCAACACCAAGCCATGCGTGCTTCAGGTTGGGATGGGAAAATCATCCCCACCTTCCGCCCAGATAGCGTGATCAATCTGGCTGTACCCGGCTGGAAAGAGAACATCGCGGCACTGAGTGAGGTCAGTGGCATCGAGGTAAGCGATTTCAAGTCCTTCGTGCGCGCTTTGGAGCAACGCCGCGCCTTCTTCATGTCACTCGGTGCCACCGCCTCCGACTTTGGCCCTTATCAGCCCACCACAGAATGGCTCTCAGACCAGGCAGCAGAGGCGGTCTTCCAGCGAGCGCTCAAAGGGCAACCGACTGAGGAGGACACCGCGCGCTTTCTCGCCCACATGTTGTGCGAGATGGCCCGCATGAGCGTGGAAGATGGCATGTTGATGCAGATTCACCCGGCGGTATACCGCAACTATAACCCGGATGTATATACCAAATTCGGCGCAGACAAGGGCTTTGATATCCCTGTAGCCACCGAATACACGCGCAATCTGCACCCCCTTCTGGAGCGCTTCGGCAATCATCCCAATTTCCGGCTCTTGCTGTTCACACTGGATGAATCTACCTACGCACGCGAACTGGCGCCGCTGGCAGGCGCCTATCCCTCTGTAAAGCTAGGTCCCCCCTGGTGGTTCAACGATTCGCTGAACGGCATGCGCCGTTTCTTCGACCAGGTGATGGAAACCGCCGGAATCTACAACACCGCCGGTTTCAACGATGATACGCGGGCATTCTTATCCATTCCGGCGCGGCACGATGTCTGGCGTCGGGCATCCGCGAACTGGCTCGCCGGGATGCTCGTGCGCGGCATGATTGACCGCGAGGAAGCGGAGAGCATGGTTGTGGACCTCGCAGTAGGGCTTGCAAAAAAGGCCTACCGTCTGTAAACTTAGCCCAAAGGAGCAGAACGATGATCATAGATATTCAAAAAGCATACGATTTCACTGGGAAGACTTTTGCGGTCACGGGCGGCGCAGGCGCGCTCGGCAGCGATGTAGTCGTGGCGTTAGCAGAACAGGGAGCAAACGTCATGATCCTTGACCTGAGATTGAACGGGGTCGCAGCAATCAAAGAGAGGTTGGGAAAACGCGCCAGTCAGATAGACGCCTGCGAAGTGAACGTTCTCAATCGCGAAAGCCTTGAAGCAGCCCGCGATGCCATTCATCAACGCTTTGGGACGCTCTACGGTCTGGTCAACGCAGCGGGCGGCAATAGCCCCAAAGCAACTGCCAGCCCAACCATGAGCTTCTTCGATATTCCCGATGACGGGATGCGCTTCGTGCTCGACCTGAACATTCTGGGCACCTTTATGCCCTGCCAGGTGCTGGCTAAAGAGTTCGCCGAGACGGGCGAAGGCGTGATTCTGAATTACTCCTCCATGAACGCCTATCGCCCCCTGACCAATATTGCCGCCTACTCCGCAGCCAAAGCGGCGATCACCAACTTTACCGCGTGGTTAGCCGTTTATCTGGCGCAAAACTATTCCGGCAAAATCCGCGTAAACGCGATCGCGCCCGGTTTCTTCCTGGGCGAACAAAATCGTTTCTTGATGGTGGACAAGGACACCGGAAACTGGACCCCGCGCGGGCAGAAGGTGATTGACCATACCCCAATGGGGCGTCTTGGCAATCCCGAGGATTTGATTGGCTGTGTCCTGTGGCTGCTCTCATCCGCTTCCGAGTTCGTCACCGGCATAACCGTCCCCGTGGATGGCGGTTTCTCGGCTTATGCCGGCGTATAAGCCCGCCCAGCGGGAAGTAAGGAGACGCACATGATTTACGCACAGACCGTCGCGCAGTCAGGTATCCTCAGCGAGGAGACCGTGCGCCAGACACTGGTAAAGGGCCTGGCGGGACGATTCAAAGGTCAGAAAGTGCTTGCGCTGATCCCCGATCACACGCGCTCACTGCCGCTGCCGCTACTGTTTCGCATGGGCGTTGAGATCCTGCATGATGTCCGCCAGCTCGATTTTATGGTGGCGCTGGGCACGCATCCCCCACTGTCTGAAGAGCACCTGAACCAACTTGTCGGCATCACAGCTGAAGAGCGTAGGACGCTCTACAAACACATTGGCTTGCTCAACCATGCCTGGGATGATCCCGCAACGCTGACCTCGCTAGGCGTGATGGAGCAAGATGAAATCAAGGCGCTGGCAGGGGCAAACTGGCATCCTTCACTGCCAGATATAGTAGATATCCGCATCAATAAGGCGGTATTGGACTACGATGCACTCCTGATCCTGGGACCAACCTTTCCGCATGAGGTGGTGGGTATGTCGGGCGGTGCAAAATACCTGTTCCCCGGCATCTCGGGTCCCGATATGATCAATGCCACGCACTGGTTGGGCGCACTGGCGCAGGTAGTAGGCACCATCGGGATCAAAGAAACGCCAGTACGAGCGATGATCCATGCTGCTGCACGCCGGTTGCCCACACCCGTGACCCTGGCGGCGCTGGTGGTCACCGGTCACGACCTGGCAGGCATGTTTATCGGCGACCTCTACGAAGCCTGGAGTCTGGCGGCTGACCTTTCTGCACAACGCAATATCATCTGGTGCGAGCGCCCCTATCAACGCGTGCTCTCCTGGGCGCCTGCGATGTATGATGAACTATGGACGGCGGCGAAAGCAATGTACAAACTAGAGCCTGCCGTCGCCGTAGGCGGCGAGGTCATCATCTACGCGCCACATCTGGATGTAGTCAGCCACGTTCACGGACGGTATATCTACGAGGTGGGCTATCACATTCTGCCGTATTTGCTGCACAACTGGGACCGCTACAAGCACATCCCGCTCGGGGTATTGGCGCACAGCACGCACGTCCGCGGATCTGGTGTGATGGAGTCGGGCATTGAGAAGCCCAATGTCAAGGTCACGCTGGCGAGCAAATTGCCCGCCGAGGATTGCGCCCAGTTGAACCTGGGTTACATGGACCCGGCGACCATAGACGTGACAACGTGGCAGAACCGCGAGGATGAGGGCGTCCTGTTCGTGCCCAAAGCCGGTGAAATCCTGTACCGGTGCAAGCCATAGCAACACGAGCGGTGCCATGTTCATCGTAGTAATGGGTATCTCGGGAAGCGGCAAAAGCTCAATAGGCCGTTTACTGGCGGAGGATCTGGATTGGCCGTTTTACGATGGTGATGACTTTCATCCCCCAGCGAATATCGCAAAAATGTCGGCCGGCATTCCCCTCACAGATGAAGACCGCATTGGCTGGCTGGAGACGCTGGCAGCGCTCATTCGAGAGGAAACCCGGGCCGGTCGCAACGGCGTGATAGCCTGCTCAGCGCTCAAGAAGGTCTACCGTGACGTACTCCGGCACTATGATCGCCGGCAGGTCGCGTTTGTCTACCTTAAAGGTAGTTACGAGACGATTTTGGCGCGAATGCAGAGCCGGGGCGAGCATTTTATGAAGCCAGAGATGCTGAAAAGCCAACTTGATACTCTGGAAGAACCCTGGGGCATTTTGACATTGAATGTCACCCTTCCCAAAAACGTCATTGTTCACAAAATCAAGGAGCAGATTATGGAAGAGAAATATGCACTTGGGATCCTGGGTCTGGGAGTGATGGGCCGCAGCCTGGCGCAAAACTTCTACCGCAACGGTTACGCACCCATTGGCTTCGATCTGAAGCCGAAATTGCCGCCGGATTTCGATGTTAGGGTGGTGACCTCGCTAGAGGAATTGACCGCCGCGCTCACCCCGCCACGCACGCTGTTCCTGATGGTGCCGGCTGGGGCGCCCGTGGATAGCGCGATTGCCTCGCTCAAGCCGCACCTGCAAGCTGGTGACCTGATCATCGATGGCGGCAACTCATATTTCGCGGACACAGAGCGGCGGGTGAAGGAGCTTAACGCCGAGGGATTGAACTTCATCGGCATGGGCGTTTCGGGGGGCGAAAGCGGCGCGCTGTGGGGTCCCAGCATGATGCCAGGAGGATCGCCGACATCATGGCCGCAGGTCAAAGAAATGTTCGAAGCCATCTCGGCCAAAGCGGAGGATGGCGAGGCCTGCGTGGCCTGGATGGGACCAGGTGGCGCCGGGCATTATGTCAAAATGGTGCACAATGGCATCGAATATGGCGATATGCAGCTGATCGCGGAGATTTACGACCTGCTACACCGCGGAGCTGGCATTCCCAACGCGGAACTGGCGGAGATTTTCGCGGCATGGAACGAGCGTGAGTTACGATCGTACTTGATTGAGATCACCGCCAACATTCTACAGCGGATGGATGAAGAGACCGGAAAATCCCTGGTAGATGTCATCCTGGACGAGGCAGCGCAGAAAGGCACGGGCAAGTGGACAAGCCAGACAGCACTGGACACTGGCGCAGCGATTCCGACAATCAATGCCGCAGTGGAGAGCCGCTTGATTTCAGCGCTCAAGGCTGAGCGCGTCGTTGCCGCCACCGTTTTGGGCGCGGCAAAGCCTTATACCGGTAATAAGAACGCGCTGGTTGCTGCTGCAGAACAAGCGCTGTATGTCAGCAAAATCACGTCGTACGCGCAGGGACTCAGCTTGCTACGCATGGCATCTCAGGAATACAACTGGGGGCTTGATATCGCCCAAATCGTGCCGGTCTGGCGTGCGGGCTGCATCATCCGCGCCTCGCTGCTCAGCGACATCACCAACGCCTACCGGCGCAATCCAGCTCTTCCTAACCTGCTATTGGATGAAACCTTCACGCAGGCAGTGTTAAGCCGCGAATCCGCTTGGCGCGAAGTTGTTCAGACGGCAGTGGGCTTGGGTATTCCAATGCTGGCAACGAGTGCGTCGCTGGCATACTTCGATGCCTACCGCTCTGCAGTGTTGCCCGCCAATCTGACCCAAGCGCAACGCGATTACTTTGGTGCGCACACCTACCGGCGCGTAGACCGTGAGGGCGTGTTCCATACACAATGGGAATAGGGATAGAGCCGTCAGGCTCCAGCTTATTAGGAGGGACAGTATGATAGAACAGAAATCCAATCCACAACTCGAGACAACTGAAAACTGGCATGCGAAATCTATTCAAGATACCCTGGCAACGCTTCAGACTTCTGCCACTACGGGCCTCACAACAGCAGAAATCCAGAAGCGTCAGGAGCGCTATGGTCTTAACGAACTGAAGGAAAAGCCCCGCCCCACTTTCTGGCACCTGTTGCTGGCACAATTGAACAACTTCATCGTGATTTTGCTCATTGTCGCCTCCATCATCTCAGCTTTGTTGGGAGACTGGATCGAAGCCGGCGTCATCATGCTGATTGTGGTGCTGAACTCCATGCTTGGCGTGGTCCAGGAAAGCAAGGCTGAAGAAGCCCTCGCGGCACTCAAGAAGATGGCGGCGCCAGAATGCCAGGTATTGCGAAATGGGCAACGTGTCTCCGTGCCTGCCAGCGAGCTCATACCCGGCGACATTGTCTACCTGGAAGCGGGCAATTTCATCCCGGCGGATATGCGTCTGATTGAAGCCGTCAACCTGCGCGTCGAGGAAGCTGCGCTAACCGGTGAATCGGTGCCAGTGCAGAAAAACGCAACTCTCACGCTTGCCGCAGACGCTTCCCTGGGAGACCGAAAAAATTGCGCCTTTATGGGAACCCTGGTTAATTACGGACGGGGGCATGGTGTTGTAATCGGCACAGGCATGCAGACCCAGATTGGCCTGATTGCGGATATGCTGCAAACCATGGAAGATGAAGCGACGCCGCTACAAATCCGCCTCGACCAGCTTGGCAAGACGCTGGGCGTCGGCGCGCTCATCATCTGCGGTGTAGTCTTTGTTCTGACAGTGCTACGTAGCGGAGTTCTGGCACAGGGCATCAACGCGGAGACAATGGATACCATCGTCGAAGCCTTCATGATTGCGGTCGGTCTGGCAATCGCCGCCGTTCCCGAGGGCTTGGCTGCGGTAGTCACCATCAGCCTGGCGCTGGGCATGCGCGAGATGGTAGAGCGGCACGCCCTGATCCGTAAACTACAGGCGGTCGAGACATTAGGCTCCGTGACCGTGATCTGTTCAGATAAGACAGGCACCCTGACAGAAAACCGGATGACGGTAACGCTGCTCGACATGGCGAATAACACGCTCAGCATGACGCAAGAGGAACAAGACAATGTGCTGACGAACATCGCCGAGGTGCTAACGGTGCAGGAGCCTACGGAGGAACAACGCAAAGTGCTACGCGGCCATCCTGCGATGGCATTGCTCCTGGCAGGTGGCTCGCTGTGCAGCGACGCAGTGATTGAGCCGGCAAAGGATGCGCCAGGTCGCTTTGTAATGATTGGCGATCCGACGGAAGGCGCCCTGGTTGTAGCTGCCGCACGCATGGGGCAACCCAAAAATCTACTCGAGAAGCAGTTCCCGCGCGTGGCTGAAGTGCCGTTCGATTCGGAGCGCAAACGAATGACAACGGTGCACCACATACCGCAGAATTGGGATGAAGTATTGCCGCCATTCAAACCGCTGTGGGACTGGGAAGTAGAATTCGGCCAGAATCTCTACATCGCGTACACCAAAGGATCGGTGGACGGATTACTCACCCTCTCTAGCCACCTGCGCTTAGACGATGGGGTCGTTGCGTTGGACGACGAATGGCGCACGCGCATCGAAAAAGCCAACGCGCAGATGGCAGGACAGGGTATTCGGGTTTTGGGTCTGGCATACCGCAACCTCACCGAGATACCCGAGGAACCAACCGCCGGGGACCTGGAAAAAGACCTGACCTTCGTAGGTCTGGTGGGTATGATTGACCCTGCCCGCCCCGAAGTGAAAGACGCCGTCCAGACCTGCCGCACTGCCGGCATCCGCCCGGTAATGATTACTGGCGATCACCCCCTCACCGCGCGCTACATCGCCAGCGAGCTGGGCATTGCCCAACAGGACGCCCGTGTAATCACTGGCGTGGAACTGGAACAGATGACGGATCCCGCGCTGGAAGAAGCCGTTAAGGACGTCTCGATCTTTGCCCGTGTCTCACCGGAGCACAAGCTGCGCATCGTGAGCGCCTTCCAGAACAACGGGCATATCGCCGCAATGACGGGCGACGGCGTCAACGACGCCCCCGCCCTCAAGAAAGCCGATATCGGCGTGGCGATGGGCATCACCGGCACCGATGTCGCCAAGGGAACCGCGGACATGGTACTCACAGACGACAACTACGCGAGCATCGTCGCCGCGGTGGAACAGGGACGTGTAATCTACTCCAACATCCGCAAATTCGTCTTCTTCCTGATCTCCTGCAACATCGCCGAGATTATGATTATCTTCCTGGCAACGATTGCGGGGCTACCGATGCCGCTCACCGTCATCCAGTTGTTGTGGCTGAACTTGCTAACCGATGGCGCACCGGCGCTGGCCCTGGCAATGGAGAAGGGTGACCCCGATGTCATGCTCGTGCCGCCGAGGCCCAAAGAAGAATCCATCATCAACAAGGAAATGCGCAGCAGCCTGATTAGCCGGGTGATTTTCCAGACCGCCGCTGTGCTTGGAGCCTTCCTGTTGGGCCTGTACTGGCACCTCGACGAAGCAATCCCGGCAGGTCAGAATGCGCTCGGGTACATTCTGCGCCACGATTGGCGCGGGGTAGATGTCACCCATGCCGTGACGATGGCCTTTGTGGGGCTTTCGCTGGTGGAGCTCTTCCGCGCCAACACGGTTCGCTCCGAGCGCACCCCACTGCACAGGTTAGGCTTCTTCAGCAACAAGTACATGCAGGGCGCAGTGATTCTTTCGGTAGTACTGCTACTCCTGGTGGTCAACGTACCCTTCCTGCAGCCCCTCTTCAACACGACCTTCCTGACCTTCCGCGAATGGATGGTGGCTGTAGGGTTAGCGCTTATCCCATCAGTGGTTGAAGAAGTGCGGAAGATATTGGTCTACCGCAAGCATCATCACGCGTAGAGTCTATTCGGAAATTGACCTCCATTGCACGTTTATGGCTAAAGGCCAGAAGAAATAAGAGTTTTTGTGGTGGGGCAAAGCCCCGCCACAAAAACTCCCCATAAAAGCTGCATTAGCGGCTCGATATCGGACATGCAGGTACACACGCAACTTGGTCAGGTGATTTCCGAATAGATAAGTAAGGTTACAGAAACCAATTCAACAAAAGCGAGGGACTCATGCAAGAAGACAAAACGCTTCAGAATCTATGTGTTAATACCATCCGCTTCCTCTCAGCGGATGGTGTACAACAAGCGAACTCCGGACATCCGGGCTTGCCAATGGGAACGGCACCGATGGCTTACGTCATCTGGGCGCATCATCTGCGGCACAATCCCACCAACCCTAAGTGGGCTAACCGCGATCGCTTTGTTCTTTCTGGCGGGCACGGATCAATGCTAATCTACGCGCTACTGCACCTGACAGGCTACGACCTGCCGCTGGAAGAACTCAAGCGCTTCCGGCAGTGGGGCAGCCTGACCCCAGGACATCCCGAATACGGGCTGACACCGGGCGTGGAGACAACGACAGGTCCATTGGGACAAGGCTTTGCGAACGGTGTGGGCATGGCAATCGCCGAAGCACATCTAGCGCAGAAATTCAACCGCCCCGGGTACACGCTATTCGATCACTATGTCTACGCGATTGTTACCGACGGCGATTTGATGGAGGGCGTAGCAGCAGAAGCCGCTTCGCTCGCCGGGCACCTGCGGCTGGGAAAGCTCATCTACCTCTATGATGATAACCGCATTTCCATCGAAGGCTCAACGGATATCGCCTTCACCGAGGATCGCGGTAAGCGCTTCGAGGCTTACGGTTGGCATGTGCAGCGCATCGAAGATGGCCTGGATTTGGAAGCCATTGACCGCGCTATCGAAGCCGCAAAACAAGACCCGCGCCCTTCACTGATTATGGTCCACAACATCATTGGCTATGGCCTGCCCACGCGCGCGGGAACCCCCAAGGCGCACGGCGAACCTCCAGGACAAGCGGAACTTGATGGGGCAAAGGAATATCTGGGATGGCCCAAGGAACCACGCTTCTACATCCCAGAAGAAGCGTTAGCTTTCTTCCGACAGGCAAAAGCTCGTGGCGCAGAGTTGGAAACAGAGTGGCAACAGCGGCTTACCGCCTACGCAGTCGAATACCCCGAGTTGGCGGCTGAACTGCGGCGCCGGCTCTCCGGTGAATTGCCCGACGGTTGGGAAGCAGCAGTCCTCACCTTCTCCGCCGATGCGAAAGGCATGGCGACACGGGCTTCCTCCGGTAAGGTACTCAACGCTCTAGCAGAAGTCTTGCCCGAACTGGTGGGCGGCTCAGCGGACCTGGCGCCTTCCAACAACACCTGGATGAACGCCAGCGGGGCCTATGCGCCCGATGACCACTCCGGACGCAATATTCACTTTGGCGTGCGCGAGCACGGCATGGGTTCGATCGTCAATGGCATGGCTTATCACGGCGGAGTGATCCCCTTTGGCGCCACCTTCATGGTCTTCTCCGACTATATGCGACCTCCTGTGCGGCTTGCGGCACTCTCCCATCTAGGCTCCATCTGGGTTTTCACACACGATAGCATCGGTGTGGGTGAGGATGGACCAACGCATCAGCCGGTGGAGCATCTCGCCGCTCTGCGGGCCATTCCCAATCTCATCACCTTGCGCCCGGCAGATGCCAATGAGGTTGCTGAGGCATGGAAGATTGCCATCGAAAATCGCCACCGCCCGACGGCGCTGGTGCTGACACGACAGAACCTCCCCACCCTCGATCGCAGCGTCTATGCGCCGGCGGAAGGGGTTCGGCGCGGCGCGTATGTGCTCAGGGACTTGGGCGAGGGGAAACCGCAACTCATCCTGATGGCGAGCGGTTCAGAGATGGGCCTGATCATCGAGGCTGGGAAGCACCTGGCAGAGCAGGGCTTTGCCGTCCGCCTGGTTTCCTTCCCCAGCTGGGAGCTTTTTGCCGAACAAAGCGCTGCTTACCGCAATGCCGTCCTACCGCCAGATATTCCGCTACGACTCTCCGTAGAAGCCGGAATATCGCAGGGCTGGCACCGCTGGGTTGGCTCGGACGGACGCGTCATCGGCCTGGATCGCTATGGCGCCTCCGCACCCGCTAATCTGGTTTTTGAAAACCTGGGCTTCTCAGTCGCGCGGGTCGAGGAAGTTGCCCTGGAACTGCTCCAACAAAAGTGAGGAAGAGACCATGAATACAACTTTACAGCTGTTTAAGGCAGGCCAGTCCGTCTGGTATGATAATATCCAGCGCAGTCTGTTGCGCAACGGCGAGCTGGCGGGAATGATTGAGCGTGGTGAGATTCGTGGCGTAACCTCCAATCCAACCATCTTCATGAATGCGATTACCAAATCACAGGACTATGACAGCAGTCTGCTGCCGCTATTTGAAGCAGGGTTGAGCAATGAAGAGATCTTCTTCGACCTGGCAGTCGAAGATATCCAAAGCGCTGCCGATTTGTTCATGCCGCTCTACCAGGAAAGCCACGGCGGCGATGGCTACGTTAGCCTGGAAGTCAGTCCCTATATAGCCTACGATGCCCAGGCAACCCTGACACAAGCCAAAGAACTGTGGCAACGGGTTGCTCGTCCCAATTTGATGATCAAGATTCCGGCGACCAAAGCTGGCTTGCCCGCCATCACCGAGGCGCTGGCGGCAGGAATCAACGTGAATGTGACGCTGATTTTCGCGCTCGAACGGTACCACGAGGTGATGGACGCCTATCTGCAAGGGTTGGAGCAGCGAGCAGCGGCGGGCCTGGCGCTGGACGGGATAGCTTCTGTGGCGTCCTTCTTTGTCTCGCGAGTGGATACCAACGTGGATGCCCGCCTGCAAAAGCTCATCACGGCAGGTGGCATACAAGCAGCCCCGGCACAGGCTCTTTTGGGTCAAGCCGCCATCGCTAACGCCAAACTGGCATATGACGCCTTCAAACAAGTCTTCGGCGCGAAGCGCTTCCAGACGCTTGCGGCACAAGGAGCACAGATGCAACGTCCGTTATGGGCTTCGACGAGCACCAAGAACCCTGCATACCGCGACGTGGTCTACGTGGAAGAATTGATTGGGCCGCACACCGTCAATACGATGCCACCGCAGACAGTCGTTGCCTTCCTGGAACATGGGCAAGTGCGCCCGAGTCTGGAAGAGAACCTCGACAGCGCACATCAGGTTTTTGCCGAGCTGGAGGCTTTGGGGATTTCGATTACCGAGGTCACGCAACAACTCGAGGATGAAGGCGTCGCCTCCTTCGCGGATGCCTTCACGGTACTACTCAAAGCGATTGAGGGAAGACGCTAAGAGTACGTTATGCTTCGATAAGATATTTTCGCGGCGGGCTTCACCCCGCCGCGAAAAATTTCCCCCGCCCGCGCCTCGCCGTAGAGACGGTTGAGATGCTCTCCCCCGGCACAAAATACGCCCCGGGTGCGTTTCAGTTTTGGGGCAAAAGCAAGACGGCTATCATGCAAACGCCTTCCCTTTGATTGATTTTTGTGATGGGGCTTTGCCC
>JAFGFB010000048.1 GCA_016931315.1 Anaerolineae bacterium | reverse complement strand
TGATTTTTGGCGGTGGGCAAAGCCCACCGCCAAAAATCAATCAAAGGAAAGGTATTTGCATGCCAGTCGTCTTGCTTTTGCCCCAAAGTTGAAACACACCCCTATTGGGTAACTGTTCAGACTTCCGTCGTGGGGCACAAATTTCGGGCTAAAGCCCGCTATAGAGAGTATTTTTGGATGCGGCGCCGGATCCGGCGCCGCATCCAAAACACTTCTGCCCAAATGGGTTATTGCCACACGAAGTCGCCAAGATAGAGCCGGTCTACGCCGGTAGTCAGCGGCAAGCGTTGGCCTGAATCGGGCGCGTAAAGCAAAGCAAAGAGTTGATAGGTACCTGCGGGCAGATCAACGGGAATGACCATCTCATAGCGATCGGGGATAATCTCGCCAACAGGTAGATCGGGTAGCGTCCAATAATCGCTTAAAGCAACCTTGTCTCGCTGCACGGTGGGCGCTGAAGCCGCATTCGGCGCCAGGTGCACTGCCCCCATCCAGGCCTCGGTCTGTGGAGCCAATAACTCCCAGAAGAGATAGACCGCCACGAGGCGCTCTTCACGGTGTAGGGACCAACCGCGCAACGCCACCCCGCCCTCAAAAGTACTCTCGAGCGGGTGTTGCGGTGCTAATGGCAAGAGGCTCGCGGCTTGGGGAAGCGCATAGGCATAAAGACGCAACTCACGGCTATAGCCCATCTCCACCCGATAGCCGCCAGCCGCCTCCAGCGTGCCAATCAATACCTGCCCCGGGTCCACAGCCTCATCCTGGTACAACAAGGTCCAGACGCGCCCACCGCTACCCCGTTGCACGCTTGCCAGGCGTGCAGCAGTTTCGGGCTGCATCCGCTCACCGATGGTTGGACCGGGGACAAAGGTGACCGGGCTGCGATAGGCGGTGAAAATCTCCGCGCCATGCGCCGCCACCGCGATGCCGCTATCACCGGGGAGGGCACGTTCGTTGAGCAACCGCACCGTGTCGCGGAAATCGGGATACCAAACCGTGCGCGCCGCAGTCATGAAGGCTTGGGATTGCCGCGCGCCCCACAGAAACACGAGCAGACCGAGCACCGCAAGCGTCCCCCGCGCCGCAGCGCGTCGCCTTCCGCAAAGTGTGCTTACCAACCCTGCCAATCCCGGCGCCAGCAGAGGCAACAACCATATGAGATAGCGAACATGTTGCACGGGCCGCAACTGCCAGCCGATAAAAGTCGCTGCCGCGCCCAAAATCGCTGCTCCCAGGCAGATTCCCCCTCGCGACGGCGCCTTCCACGCGCGCAACATCAGCCCCACCAATGCCAGACCCAGCACGCCGTAAGCCCACCAGGGATTCAGGGCTTGCCCCAAAGGCTCCAGGAAAACCCGCGCCGTCAACAAATCGGGACCGGCAATGCCCATGAACGTCGCGCCATCAGGCGGGCTGCCAGTGCCAAAGCTCTGAAAACCCAGCGCAACACGCAGGGCAACAAGGATCCATACCAGCAGGAAGAGAAAAGGAGCTCCCAGCGTCGCCAGGTGTATCAACCAACACGGACGCGCGCCAGTTCGCGAGGGGGGATTCAGATTGCCGGTAAAAAAAGCAACTGTGGCAGCGCCCGCAAGAGGGGAAAGCGCGAAATAATGCGTGAGCAATGCCGCTGGCGCCGCGCCCCACCAGAGCCAGCGACGCTGCGCCATGAGGGCATAAATCGCAGCAAGTGTGAGCAGCACCCACAGGGCGTACATGCGGGCATCGCGGGCATACCACAGGAACACGGGATGCACTGCCAGCAACCAGGGGAGAAATCTAGCTCCAGAGATGTGTAACCTACGCCCCAAAGGGAAAAGCAGCGCCAACGAGAGTACGCCAGCAAGCACACTAGGAAAGCGCAGGAGAAACTCCAAACCGGAGCCAGGTTCAAGGCCAGGAGCGTAAGGGCGCGCGCCGAGCAAAGCAGCCCAGCCTTTGAGGAAGAGATAGTAGAGCGGCGGATAAGGCTGCTGCGTGCGGAGCACCGTAAACATGCCCGAAAGGTCGTGCCCTAGAATCAGGTTGACGTTGAAGAGCTCGTCGTACCAGAAACTCGGCGCGCCCAAACGCCACAGCGCCACGCCCCAGAAAAGCAGCAGCGCCGCCACAACGGAGATCCGCCCAGCCCAAACACGGGTGATTCGTTTCACGTTGCGCATTATGTCACGGCTAAGGCGACTGTCAAACTGATTGGGCACGATCCCTTCCCCAAATCACAAAAGAGAGTACAATGAAAAGAAACATCCCTTCCAAAAAGGAGGCAAAGATGAACACGGAACGCACGCTGCTGATTCGCGGGGGCACGGTGGTCACCCCAGAAACCATGCTCGATGCGGATGTCCTGATTATCGGTGAGACAATTCGCGCGATTGGCATGGACCTTGCAGAGATTCTCACGAATGCAAAGCCCGGCGACGCTATCGGTATCGCCGCTTCAACCGAGACCGCTCTGGCAAGGGGCAAGGTAGAGACACTCCCGGAAGATTTGGAAGTCATTGATGCAACGGGATTGCTGGTTTTGCCCGGCGTGATTGATCCCCACGTCCATATCGAACTCGACACTGGAATCTATAAGACACCCGACAGCTGGTTTGTGGAAAGCCGGGCAGCGGCTTTTGGCGGTGTCACTACAGTGATTGATTTTGCCACGCAGTTCAAAGGACAAACACTGCAAGAAGCCGTGGAGCAACGCCTGCGAGAAGCCGCACCCTCAGTCATTGATACCACTTTCCATGTGATGATCACCGACCTGCCACCCGGGCAGGAAGAGGAGTTGGGCGTGCTAGAGGAGCTGGGCACAACCAGCATCAAACTCTACACCACCTACCGCCCCAATTACTATGCCGATGATGCCACCCTACTACGCTTACTTGAAGCCGCCGGGCGCTACGGGCTGATGACGCTCGTCCATTGTGAAAACGATGCCCTGGTATCGGCACAAACGCAGGCGCTTATTGCAGCGCAGGAGACGGACTGGCGCTATCATGCGATGGCAAGGCCCGTGCTGGCAGAGCACGAAGCCGCAGCGCGAGTGCTCTTCCTGGCAAAAGAGGTCAATGCCCCGGTGGTTATCGTCCATAACTCAAGTGCGCGAACATCTGCAATGGTCGCCCGCGCGCGCGCGGAGGGGCAGGCAGCTTTCTGCGAGACGGGACCGCAATACCTGGTGCTAGATTCGCGTGTGTATGAGGGCAGCGAGCCGTGGCGTTATATTCTGCAGCCACCGTTACGGGATCCGGGCGAGCCAGAGGCGTTATGGCAACAAATCGCTGAGGGCGCAGTAGATATGCTCATGACAGACCACTGCGCTTATACCCGCGAGCAAAAAGTGGCTGTGGATGATTTCACCAAGACGCCAGGCGGCCTGCCCGGGCTGGAAACGCTCCTGCCCCTCGCCGTGACTTATGGCATCGGTAATGGCTATATCTATTGGCCCGACATAGCGCGACTTCTGGCGGCAAATCCCGCGCAAATCTACGGCATGTGGCCCCGCAAGGGCGCGCTATTGCCCGGCTCAGACGCGGATATCGTGCTCTTCGATCCGGGATATGAGGGCATCATCAGCGCGGAGACGCTGCACAGCGGCGCGGGCTATACGCCCTATGAGGGCTTGCCGGTGAAGGGACGTGTTGTGAGCACGATTCGCCGCGGCGAGGTCCTGGTCCGCGATGGCGTTTTCTTGGGACAAGAAGGCAGCGGCGAATTCATTCCCCGCTGACAAATGTGCCCATTCGCCGGTCTTGCAGGAGGGTGGCGATGATCAAGCGTTGGATGACCTTGCTGCTGATAGGAGCACTGCTACAGATGCTTCTTGTCGTCCCTGTAGAAGCCGCACCCGGCTTACAGACGCAGACGATTCATACCGTCCAACCAGGAGAGAATCTGTTTCGCATCTCCCTGCGTTATGGCGTGACGGTGAACGCCATCAAAGCTGCGAATGGGCTTTCCAATGACATCGTCTATGTGGGGCAGCGGCTGATCATTCCCGCCGCTGGAGCGCCGGCGCCAGCGCCCACACAGCCGGCACCATCCACTGGGGGTCTACACACAGTACAACCAGGGGAAACACTCAGCGCCATTGCGCTGCGCTACGGCGTCAGCTCATGGGCCTTGGTGCAGGCAAACCATCTTGCCAGCGTCAACCTGATCTATGTAGGACAACAGCTGATCATCCCTGGAGGTGCAGCTGCACCAGGCACACCGGTGCCCGCGGCGGGGACCTATACGGTAAGACCCGGAGATAGTTTGAGTAGTATTGCCGCGCGCTTTGGCACCACGGTGGCAGCCCTGGCAGCCCAGAATGGCATCACAAACCCGGAACTCATCTACGTGGGACAGGTGTTGCGGCTTTCCGGCAACACCATCACCCCGGCAACCGGCGGCGCGCGTCACATCTATATCTATCTCTCACAGCAACACCTCTACGCCTATGAGGGCGACCGGTTGGTCTACTCTTTTGTGGTCTCCAGCGGCAGGGCTCCCACGTATACCCGTACTGGCGATTTCAGGGTGCAGAGCAAGGTTCCCAATGCCTGGGGTTCGACTTGGAATATCTGGATGCCGCACTGGCTCGGCATTTACTGGTCTGGAGGATTAGAGAACGGCATTCACGCGCTACCGGTACTTCCAAGTGGGCAAACCCTGTGGGCAGGATACCTGGGAACTCCGGTTTCTTTTGGCTGCATCGTCTTGGGTACGTACGAGGCGCAACAGCTGTACCAGTGGGCCGAAATCGGCACGCCGGTGACCATACGTTACTAAGCAAGCGCAGCAGGGGAGAGGGGCGACAGGGTGGTAGTTCTATGCCAGTCGCCACTCGCCGGCGCTCACCACTCATCGAGGGACAATCGCTGTGGAAATTCCATTAATCGCCCTGGGTATCATCCTCGGGGCGGCACTCGCCTATTTCTTCCTGCGCACACGCTTCGAAACAGAGCGACAATTGCTGCGCGTAGAGTTGCTTGAGGAATTCGAAGCCCGCATTCAAAGCTCTCAGGCACGCCTGATTCAGAGTTATGAAACGCGAATCCAGATTCTGCAAGAAGAGCACTCCCGCGCGATTGCGAGCGCGCGACGTGAAAGCACGGATCAAAGCCGTGCGGTACTCAAAGGCAAACTGGCAGAACAGATGGCGCCCATGCTGCCGGGTTTCGATTACTGGCCCGCCGATGCACGCTTTTTGGGGGATCCCATTGATTATGTGATTTTCAATGGGTATTCACAGGGAAACGGGGCGCCGGATCAGATGGAAGTTGTGATTCTCGATATCAAGAAAGAGCAGGCGCCGCTGAGCCAGGGACAACGGCGCATCGCGCGCGCCATCACCGCAGGACGCGTGCGCTTTGAGGTGGTGCGTGTTTTCGAAGATGGCACGGTCAAACGACATGAATGGGGAAAGCGAGAGGAAGAAGAGGAATGACGAAGCTCACCAAGCCGCCTTTGACCATCAACAGCACAGTCACACTGAATAACGGCGTGAAGATGCCCCTGCTGGGCCTGGGCGTCTATCAGGCGCGTGGACGCGAGGGCGAACAAGCAGTCGCCTGGGCGCTGGAAGCAGGCTACCGGCACATTGACACCGCGAAGTTCTACGGCAATGAGGCAGAAGTCGGGCGCGCCGTAAGAGAGAGCGGACTACCTCGGGAAGATATCTTTATCGTCACCAAATTGTGGAACAGCGATCACGGTTATGACCGGGCGCGCGCCGCCTTCCAGGAAAGCCAGAAACGGCTCAACCTGGGTGTTGTGGATCTTTATCTCATCCACTGGCCCGTCTCGGCGCGCTGCGCCGAGAGCTGGCGCGCCCTCGAAGCATTGTACGCTGAAGGGCAAATTCGCGCGATTGGCGTGAGCAACTACACCATCAAGCACCTCAAAGAGCTGCTTGCCACGGCGCGGGTGGTTCCGGCAGTCAACCAGGTAGAGTTCCACCCGTGGCTCTACCAGAAGGAGCTGCTCGAATTCTGCCGCGCGCACGGCATTCAGCTGGAAGCTTACAGCCCGCTGACGAAGGGCGAACGGCTGCGCGACCCGCAGCTTGAGGCTATGGCTCGCAAATACGGCAAGAGTCCAGCGCAGATGCTCATCCGCTGGTGCTTGCAGCATGAAGTGGTTGTGATTCCCAAATCCACCCACCCACAGCGCATCCACGAGAATGCCGCTATCTACGACTTCGAAATTACGGCAGAGGATATGTGCCACCTGGATGCTTTTGACGAACGCTATCATTGCACGTGGGATCCGACAGGGGAGCCGTGAGCCTTTAACGCCCCATCTCACTAAACCAGAGGGGAAGCCATGAAAGATCTACTCGCTGATCTGAAACGTTGGAGAGCAGAAGGCAAGACCGATTGGGCCATTGCCACCATTATCGAGACACGCGGCTCGTCGCTGCGCCAGGCAGGGACACGAATGCTGCTCACGGCTGAGGGCGATGTCGCCGGTTCAGTGAGCAGCGGCTGTGTAGATGGCGATACTATCGCCGAGCTGGAATTTGTGCTGCGCGGCGAAGCCGAGATCCGCCGCCCGTTCTTCGGCATCAGCGATGAACAGGCGTGGGGTGCGGGCCTATCTTGCGGCGGGGCGATTGATGTGCTGGTGGAACGCTATGACCCGCTCTACGATGTGCTCATCGAAGAATTGGAAGCCAATCGCCCGGTAGGCTTTGCCACCCGTACCGATACACCCCGACATCTGCTGCGTAAAGCCGATGGGAGTGTGGCAGGTTCACTAGGCGATGCCGAACTCGATGCCGCGGTGCTGGCAGATTTGAGCGCCGCGTGGCCCGGGCCTGATGCACAGAAGCATAGCTACCCCCAGGGCGAGATATTCGTGGAGGTGTTCCCACAGCCGCCCACACTGCTTATCTTTGGTGCAACCGACATCGCTGTGCCGCTGGCACAAATGGGTAGCCTCGCAGGCCACGAAGTCATCGTGAGCGACGCGCGACGGGCTTTCCTGCGTGAAGAGCGCTTTCCAGGCATAGCAACACGCTTCGGTTGGCCCCAGGATGTCTTCACAGCCGAGGAGCTGGGTTCGGGCTGGTCGATTGTAGTGCTCTTTCATGATCCCAAATTTGATATCCCGGCGCTCACCTTGGCATTGCAAAGCGAAGCCACATATATTGGCTTCCTCGGCAGCAAGAAAACCCAGGCAGATCGGCGAGCCACGCTCCTTGAAGCCGGGTTCAGCGAAGCCGAGCTGGCGCGCATCCATGGACCGGTGGGATTGAATATCGGGGGCAAAGAACCCGCGCTGATTGCGCTTTCGATTCTGGCAGAGGCAGTGGCTGTGCGGCACCGGCGCAGCGGTGGAATGTTAGGTGAAACGCTCCTACAGAAGTGACTGCAAGCAGCAGGTGATTTTGCAAACCTGAGGCGATGACAGACAAGGGTATGTTATAGGTGCGTCTCACCTCACAAGCAGCAGGTGAGACGCACTTGCTATGGGTTTCCGGGCTACGGTAGGGTTCAGTTTACAGATATGGCATGCGACAAATGACGCCTGTAAGTGCGTCTCAGGGTATACAACAGATTGTTGGTAGAAACCGGAGGAGGTTCTGCAAACAGACGAAGAGGGTCTTCTTTTAGTGTTTTTGGGACGCGCTCCGCGCGTCCCAAAAACACTTTTTTCAGGCCCCGCCAGACAAGCGGACCATGTTTTGTATAAGGCACCCCACTGCCAAGTTATCCTATACCGGGCGTTTCACCTCAGTCGGATGCTTCATAGGGCGTGACGGTGAGTTCAACCTCTACGTAGCCCACGTTGTCACTCAGAATGTCGTCATTGATGCGCAGATAAAGCAAGCCCTCCTGGTCTGCGACAACTGCACCGCCCCGCCCCACAGGGAAAGGTCCGGCCTCTTCGCCAATACGCCCCAACAGAATACCGCCGGGAATCGCGGGAATCGGATAGGTGTTCGGGGAACGGTATTCTGAATGCCCCTCTGGACCGTGATATTCACCGGGTGTATACAGCCATGTTCCACGGGCGCGGATGTAAACCAGGTCTCCAGTATGCAGCATGACGCCAGTGCTTTGCCATTCCCGATAGGCGTAGATGCGCGGCTGGGTAAGGGTCTCCTGGCGCAGAGGACCGATGCCATTGCGCAGCAAGACTCTGGCGCCGATAAGCAAAAACAGCAAAGCTAAAGGTAACAGCAGCAGTGACTTTTTCATAGCTCCTCCCGCCTCATCCAGCGCCAGGGCCGGCGGGCAGCCAGCTGACCCTGTTACCATGATTGTAGCACAGATAGATGATTCCCAGTGCAACGAGATTCACCGGGGCTTGAAAAGCCCACAAGGCTATCACGTTGCTAAAGGCGGTCACATAACCTGTGCCCAGATAATGCAAAGGCACAAAGATAAGGGGACTCCACAGCCAGGCTGCCAGATAAACGCCGAGATAATCCTTCCAGCCCTCCAGCATGGCTCTGGCAGCGAAAAGCACCTTACTGATGTAAACCCACAGAGCAAATCCCAGAATCGAGGCAGCGATTGCTACGGGCAATTGTACGGCCAACTGCGGCGCCGGGCGCAGCAGAAAGTAGACCGCGAAACCAAGTAGTACCGCAGCAAAGTTGATGCCGGCAAGCCCCAATCCATGTATGAGAAGCTTCAATACTTCCATCACCATCTCCCGCTGCACAATCAGGGTACGACTGCCGAACCGGAGTTCTTGGACGCATCACGCAAATCGAGGATAGGCTGCCCCTCAGCACCGATGATCCACTTGCTATTCTCGCTCAGCTCCTGCGCCAGTAGCACCTGAATATACTGCTCTGCCAGGGGACCACCGCTCGCCAACGTAGACAGGATGGCGCGAGTCGCTTCCTGCTGTGCCGCAGAGACCAAGGTGATACGTTGCGCTTCGGCCTGCGCCAGCTGGGAAATCTGATAGGCTTCACCATCAGCGCGCTTCTGTGCCGCATAGAACTCCGCATCAGCCAGGGTGCGCTGCTGCGCCGCCTCGGCTTCAGCCTGCGCCTGCCGTTGACCCGCGACCATGCGATCCTTGATAGCGGTGACCACCTCTGCCGGCGGCGATGCGCCCTGAATCTGTACAGTGATGAACTCGACACCATAGCGGGATTCAATTTCACGCAAGGTCGCCATCACATCCAGGTTAAGAGAGGCGCGATTATCCATCACCTCAGCCATGGTCTTAGTGTTCACCACGTCCCGCAACTTGCCCTGAACGAACTCAAAGACAATGCGTTCAGGATCACTCACCTCCAGGGCAAAACGCTCCGGTTGCGTCACACGGTAAGTGTACTGCAAGGAGACATCCATCGTCACATTGTCAGAGGTCATGGCTGCCAGGCGTTCCACATAGCCCAGCCGTTCATTGACGGTGACGATGATGACGGTATCTACCAAGGGGATTTGCACATGCCAACCAGGGGTTTCCACACGCACAAAGCGCCCTCCGCGCAAATGCAAGCCACGCTCGTATTCGTGAATTTTGTAAATGGCAGAACGCCCTATCACCAATACGGCGCCCAGCACCACAAAAGATGCCAGGATTACAACAGCGAGACGGTACAAACGCCCCAACCAATCTCCCGATGAACGGGGGCGTGGCGTGGGCACTGCTGTTGCGCCAACAGGCGCGGTAAAATTCTGGGTCATACGGGCACCTCCAAAAGTTATAGCTGGAATACCAGCTTGTCCTACTATTCCAGTGTAACAGAAGCGCAAGCCCGTGTCTACTGTAGAAATTACCGGGGGCAATTATGGAAAGGGAGCTTCGAAGGTGTATTTCACCTTTGGGGCAAAAAGAAGAGGATTATCACGCAAACGCCTTTCTTTTGATTGATTTTTGGCGGCGGGACTTTGTCCCGCCGCCAAAAATCAATTTTATTCTAGGCCCCGTAGGGGCGTTTGAGATCGTCGCCCCCATTCTTAAGCGCACCCGTTTCGAAGCGCGCGGGGCGCTTGAAACACTCAGGGTGAATCCAGAGCAATCTGCTCACAGGGTTCACAATCCAGATCACGCGCCAACACCATCAAAGTGATGTCGTCCGTTTGAGCAGCGTGACCTATGAAATCGTGCACAGCCTTCATGATAGTATCCTGCACTTCCTGAGCCGTGCGCCCGCCGCCATTAGTGTTGGCTGCCGCAATCTCCAGCGCTTCCAAGAGCCGGTCCTCGCCAAAGAAATCCCCACGGGTATCCTCAGCATCGGTCACGCCGTCGGTGTAGAGAATCAGTAAGTCTCCCGGGGCAATGGAAACGGTATGCGAAGTCCAGGTTTCCTGTTCCCGTACACCTAGAGGGATTCCCGTGCGTCGCAATGCTTGCATGCGGCGTCCGTTTTGCATGCTGAACAGGAAGGGTGGATTATGCCCCGCATTGCAATAGGTGAGCGTGCCGTGTTCTGGATCGAGGATGCCATAGAATATTGTCACAAAGAGGTCAACATGAGTATCTTTGAGGATGCGCGGATTGGCAGCGGCAAAAACTTGTTGTGGGTCTTCGGTGTATTGCTCGGCGAAAGTTCGAATCACAGTACGGCTCACTGCCATGTAAAGCGCCGCCCCCAACCCCTTATCCGCCACGTCCGCAATCACCAACGCCATTCGACCATTGCGCAAGGGGATAACATCGTAAAAATCGCCGGAGGTCTCCCGTGCAGACTCCAGCGCCACCGCTACCTGCCACCCGCTAACCTGCCAGTTGAGCACCTCAGAAAGCTGACTGAGCAGGAAACCCGCCTGAATCTCTCCGGCGACCGCAAGCTCCTGCTCAATACGCTGATAGGCCAGAGTCTGGCTATGGATTTTGGCAGCATGCAAAGCCGAGGCAATTTGCGCCGCCAACGTTTGCGCTGCAGGCAAAAGATTGCTCAATGGCTCTTGATGGCGCACCCGAACCGTAAAGGTCAGACAAATACCGCCAATAGGCAACAAGGTCTCCATATCGAGAATCGGCGCCATCAAGTAGGGTGTCTCGGCAGTTTTATCTTGTTGCCACGGGAGCACGTCTCCCTGTTTGAAGCAGCGAGTTTCTGCCACAGCACGCAACCAGACCCAACCAGATTCCTGCAATGGGCGCGTGCTAAGCGGATACAGCAATAGCGTTTCATCCGGGAAGGTGCGGATTTCAATTCGACAACTGGGGAACATGCCAGGGACATGCTCGTTTAACGCCTCAGAGAGCCGCAGCTCCTCAGGGGGACCACCAAGGATTGCGCGCGCCAACCGTTCGAGATTTGCCATCTCATGGGAGCGCCAGAGATTGCGAATGGCGGTATGGCTGAAACGATAAGCCATGTAACTCACCATCAGCACGCTGAGCAAGAAAAGCCCGTAACCCACGTGCCCCACCTGCGCCCACAACCCCGCTGCGAGCAAGGCGAAGGGGTCCATCAAGACGGGCCAACCCAAGGCTATCAGCATGAAGCGCAAGTACGCGCGCCGGGCAGGGGCATCAAAACCCAAGGTCTTAGAAGTCAGATAATACAGCACATACGGCGCCCAACAGAGCATCGAGAAGAGCTGGCGGAACAGGGTTGCCGCAATGGCGGGCCACAGGGTCTCCAGGCTCAAGCCCGGCAAGGGTATAAGCCCCCCCCAACGACCATACAGTTCCAACGCAGCCAGACTCACCAGTAGATACCCCGCATAACGCAGCGCCAGATTTCGCGCCCGGTTCCACCGCCAATCAAGCTCCTGTCGGCGCTCTCTGGCAATAAACAGGTCTAAAACATCCCAAACCAAACCAAGCCAAAGAACGCTGGGACCGAACATTAGCGCAGAGGACCATGTAATCACAGCCTCAAAGGTCCCACTGGCATTGGCAAGACGGCGCGAATTCAACTCCGTCAACAGGAAAAACTCGAGACGGCGCAACAAGTAGAGCAAAGCAAAGAGGATCAACAACAGGGGCCAGATTTGAAACAACAACTGCAAATCGGTGCGCCAAATGAGCCATACCAGGCCAGCAAGCGCCAGCGGGGCACCGTAGAGAAAGCCCACAACATCGCTTACCTGCGAGACGCGTTGCAGGTCATCTACAGTCTTCTCAATCTCGGGACGAAAACGCTTTGCCAGTGCAATCCATAATGCTTCCATACGAGCTTCTCCAGGCGCACGGACTCAATCCATACGGGTGACCACCATCACGGTCATATCATCGTGCGGGGAGGCTTCCGACATGAAGTCTGTCACGGCATCCTGTACAGCCTGCTGGATGTTTTTAGCAGGCTGACCAGCCTGTGACTTCAGAAGCTCACACAAACGCTCTGCACCAAAGAAATCCCCCGCAATGTTTTCAGCATCCACAATGCCGTCAGTATAAAGTACTAACGCATCTCCACACAACAACTGCAGCGTAGAGGTCTCCCAATGCGCCGATTCGCATACGCCTAATGCCATGCCCGTGCGCGGCAACAAGGTCAACTCGTGCTCGGGCTGTTGGTGAGAACTAAGCACCGGCGGCAAATGCCCGGCATTGCTATACGTCAATACCCCGGTTAAGGGATCCAGCACCCCATAGAAGACGGTGATAAAAAATCCTGCACGGGTATTCTGCAGAATATGTTTGTTTGTCAGTTCAAGCACAGCTGCCGGATCGGGTTGCTGAGTGGCATAAATGCGGAGTAACGTTCGGCTCAAGGACATGTACAGTGCTGCCCCTAAACCTTTGTCAGATACGTCCGCAATAACAATGCCCAAACGCCCATCGGGAAGCGCGATACAATCATAAAAATCCCCCGAGGTCTCCAGCGCCGACTTCAAAACAGCTTCTATCTGCCACCCCGGAAGCGATGGCATCTGATTGGGCAAAAGGCTGCTCTGAATCTGGCCCGCCAGGGTGAATTCCTGTACCAAACGCTCGTATGCCAAACGCCGGTCAAGGATACGGTTTGCCTGCAGCACCGTTGCGATCTGTGAGGCAAAAAGGCGCAGCGCTGGTAATACCTGCCGGAGCGATTCCAGGTCGCGGAAGCGCGCCAGATAGAGCGCGCCGACGATCTGCTCAGTCTCCACATCCAAAACAGGGGCAAGCACGATACCTTTAGCTTCGAGGCGCTCCCCCCATGGCGTCAGCTGATTCGGCAGAAAGCAGCAAGCCGTGCCCGTGGCTGTCGCCTCCCAAACCGCTTCTTCCACCGGGAGCCAATCATCCGGGTAGTGTAGCAAGGTCTGCGCTGGGAACAGTCGCAGTTCCACATGACTGTAGGGGAACATCCCCTCAATGTGCGCGTGCAGCAACGCCGGTAGTGTGTCAAGGTCGGGCGCCGCGACAATCAGGTCCTGCCCCAAGCGCTCCAGGTTTTCCAGCTCACGCGTACGCAAACGGCTAAGAGCCAGAGCCTGACTGAGCTGGTGCGCCAGAGCGGCAGTGATGCCTAGCGCAGCAATAAAGAAAAGATAACCATTGAAACCAGTCTGGTTAAAGAGCACGGCTGCCAGCACCGAAAGCGGGTCCACAAAGAGACGCCAGCCCAGCGTGATCGCTAGAAAACGCAGGAAAGTCCACCCGCTGCTATACGCCCAGGCATATTCCCGACTGATGCTAAAGAAAGCCAACAATGGCGCCCATAGCAAGGCGCTCAAGCCAATCCATGTAAGCAGCGCAATCAAAGCGGGGCTAAAGCTTTGCCATGTGAAGCCGACCAGGGGAATGACTCCCCCCATACCGGCGTACACCTTTAGCACGACCAATCCGCCCAAGACAACAACGGCACAATCCAAGGTCAGGTTGCGAACGAGATTCCAGCGCCACTCGCGCAGGGTAGCCCGCCGCCAGCGAAGGACAAAGTAGCCCAGAAGCCACAGCACCGCCACCCAGAGCGCACCAGACCCCAGGATGAAGATCGCCGACCAGACAATCAAACCCTTGAAGGACCAGGCCCAATCCGCAAAAATACCCGGCGACGTCTCGATGAAGAGCGAGAAATTGAGCCAGTCGAAAAGGCTCAACAGTCCCAGAATGAATAACAGCAACAACCAATGCGAACGCAGCAGCAAGACATCGGTAGTCGCACCCAACCAGATAAGTCCCACGAGCGCCAGCGGCGCTGCATAAAGCGTGGTGGCGATATCGCCTACCGCACGAGTATAATCAAGGCCCTGTAAGCGCAGCACTCCGGGCCATAAACGCCGGGCAATTCCATGCCAGAGATCCATCCTTACCCCACCGCCGCGAAGGCTCATAGGCCACAATTACGTAAACCTACACATCTGACGAGCGACGTTTGAACAGCATCAATACATTGCCCTGCTCGGCATCGAATTGAAAGCAGAAATCGTCCGTGAGCTTGCGAATGAAATGCAAGCCTAATCCGCCCGCATCGCGCTCTTCCAAAGGCGAGTCGAGATCCGGTGGGGGCACAGAATCCGGATCGAAGGAGCACCCATGATCACGTAGAGTGACCACTAAGCCCTCAGGAGTCGCCTTACACGTACATTCAATATCACCTGACATACTCTTGCCATATGCATGCTCGATGATGTTATCACAGGCTTCCTCAACTGCCAACTGGATGGCATAAGCGGCATCATCATTCAAACCCGCGGCCTGAGCTGCCTCTTTTACTTGCGAACTAATCGCTTCGAGACTGGCACAGACCGCAGGGAAACTACAAGTTGTTGACGAATCCATGATATTGTCTTCCTGATTGCTACGCACGCCTTTGCAGACACAAAAACGAACAAGCCGCCTGTCTTTCGATCAAGCAGCTCGTTCTCTGGTTACACACGCGCTCCAAACAGAACGAAACCCGGCATCAGAAGCTGCCAACCGCCTGAAGCACGTTGTCTTCTAAACGGAACAATGGCACAAAGCCCGCTAAATCCAAAGCGCTAAATACACGCTCGGTAACCTCCGCCAACACCAGTTCCCCCCGATCGAGTTTACGACATGATTTCTGTACGTTGATCAGCAACCGCAACCCCGCACTGGAGATGAATTCAACTTCAGAACAATCACAGACCAGGTTGAAATGGCCAGCTTCCAGAAGATCATTGAAGACGGTTTCAAGCTCTTGTACCGTCATACTGTCAATCCGCCCGGCAACTTTGATCAGATCACAATGCTTGAACTGTTGGGTGGTGTATTTCATCCTCGCGCTCCTTTCCTCATATAACGAATCACAATCTTATTATACCCTGAAACTTGTCAGAGGGGAAAACAAATCTTTCAGGGGGTGCGTTTCAGAACGGGGGCGACGATCTCAAACGCCCCTACGGGGCGTAGAAAAAAATTGATTTTTGGCAGCGGGGCCTTGCCCCGCTGCCAAAAATCATCAAAAGAAAGGCGTTTGCGTGATAATCAGCTTCTTTTTACCCCAAAGGTGAAATGCGCCCCTTTCAGGTAACTGTTCAGCGTTCTTCCGTTTGCCACGACAAAGAGCGGCTAAAGCCGCAGGTATAGAGAGTGCTTTTCGCTGCCGCGGCGCCGAGTACGGCGTTTCGCACGGCAGCGAAAAACACATCTTCTAAGAGCTTCAGTCCGAAATTTACGCTTTGCGGTGGAAACCTGAACAGTTACGCTATCAGAGTTGCGCTCCAGAAATTGATCAAAGAGAAAGTATTTGCAGATGGTCGGTTCGCTTTTGCCCCAAAATGAGATGTGCTGGTGCGAGCAGGTGGACAAAAAGCTTATGATTGCGGGGAGTCTGTAGGCTCAAGGTGTTCCTTGGCCCAAACTGCGGCTTCAACACGGGAGATAAGATTGAGTTTGCGCAACACGTTGCTCACGTGAAAGTCCGTTGTCCGGACGCTGATGGTGAGCACTTGCGCGATTTCCTTATTACTCAAGCCTTCTGCCACCAAACGGAGGACCTCCCGTTCACGCTCGGTCAGGCTGGCACGCAGCGCCTCAACCTCGGCTTGCCAGCGACGCACTCGCGCCAGTTGCTGCGCCGTCCACAAGCTCTCGCTACGCAAGGCCGAGCGCACCGCCGCAACAATACAGCCTGGCGCCTCATTTTTGAGCAGATATCCCAGTGCACCAACTGCCGCCATGCCTGCCAGATAGCGGTCATCATCGTAAGCAGAAAGCGCCACGATCTTTACCGGCAGAGAACGCGCCTGTACTACCGCCGCGACCGAGACGCCATCACGCCCGGGCAGCTGGCAATCAAGCACCGCGACATCCGGCAAGAGCGTTTCCAACAGCGCGAGCGCCGCATCACCATCATCAGCCTCGCCGACGACGGCAATATCCGGCTCCCGGTCCAATAACACACGCAGTCCCACCCGCAATGCGGGATGATCATCCGCCAGAATAACAGAGATAGGGTTGCTCATCATTACCTTCCCCTCAAGGGCGCAGCGCCAAATCCGCCGTCACCAAACAATGATCAGAAGCCCCGCGACAGACGACTTCCGCATGACTTGCCTGCAAGTCAGCCGAGTGAAAGATATAGTCAAGTCTCACAAATGGCCCCGGAATTTGCCAACCATCAATCCAAACGTCTTGCGGGAAAGTGAAGCCCCAGCCCTGTCCGGCTTCATGAAAAGAATCGGTTAGCTGGTGCGAAATCAGGCGATACGCACGTGAGTGTTCTGCCATATTGAAATCTCCCAATACAATAACCGGTTCAAGACCATGAGCACGCGCCAAAACATCAACCATTTGTGCCTCAAGATTGCCATAATACAGCCCTACGGGAATAAGTGTGTTGCCCAACCATGCAATTCCTGCGGGCAGAGGATGAACAACAAAAATATGCCAGAACTGCCCTTCGACAGCAATCACTGCGTAAAGCGCGCCTCTGCCATCTCCTGCTGGATGGAACCACTCAGAATCTATAATCGGATAACGGCTGAAAAGCGCCAGATCAGATAGCGATGATGCCGGAATCACATATGGGAACTGCGGTTTCAACATCGCCGCTAGATCGGACATCACGGAAGGCGCGACTTCTTGAACGGCTACCAAATCCGCACCTTGTGCCAGAATAGTAGCAGACAGGTCTGCTGGTTCATAATATTCATAACGGAGATTGAAAGTCGTCGCCCGCACAATAGGGGTGATTTCAGACGCGACCAGAGGGGATTGATGAAGAAAGACATGGTGCCCGCAAAGCACCAATAATCCAAGCAACGCCGAACTGCCAAAAAAGAATCCCAGCCTTGATTTAACCCCCAAGGACAAAAGGAGCATTGCCACCGTTGGCAATGCCAGAAAGGGCAAGAATACACCCAGTAAGTTTAAGAGGGGGAACTCAATCGGCAGCCACGCTTGCCAAATAACCACACCCAATAACGCAGCACCGATGCCGCTCGCACCGAAATCAACCCACAGTCGCCCCTGCTTCACAGAAGACTTCACCTCCGGTGAAACAACACGTCTGAACATTCGGCTCTTGACCTTTGACAGATAACCCTGGTTTCTGTTCATTCTGCCCGCAGCAGACTATCAAATTCCTCTGCGGCATCTACCAGACGACCGGGGCGCTCGGTGAGACTAAACCAATCCCACTCATCCCCGTGCGGGAACTCATCCATGAACCAACACAATGCCACAATCTGTGGTTCGCTGGCAACGACCTGGGCAGCGGTGGTCAGCCAGCCACGAGGATAATTCTGCGCCGGTGGAATTTTCGCCTCGCGGTCGAAAGTATTTGTGGAGATGATATAGACCGGCAAGCCCTGGGTGGTCGGATAGGCGTTGATAATCGCCAGCCAATCCCGATAAACGCGAAAGCCGGCCTGTGCCCCACCCCATGCCGCGCGTGGCAAATCCAGGCGCGGCTCGGAAGCGCGTTCACGTCCCGCCATCTCCGGTGCGTCAGGGCGACCGGGCGCCTGCACATCAAAACCATCCGGCGCAGCCAGGGGAATGCCTGCTGCAGATTTGGCGCGCACCGTCTCATCCAGCAACGCGACCAGGGTGTTCATGTAATTCAGCCAGGGGACATCCGCATCAGTACGCTGAACTCCATCCTGGTCGAAGACCCACGGACGTAGAGGACCCACCAGAACACGAAGGTTGGGGTTTACAGCCCGAACCGCCTGCACGACATTATCGCTATGCGCCACCGGCTCACCGTAACCGTTGAACAACCGCGCGTACCACTCAGGCGTTACCGGTTGCTCCGGCGCCAGCGCGTTCGCTTCCGTCGCATTGTAATCCGCGCCAACGATGATGCCCACCACATCCCGAAGCCGCGCATCGCGCGCCAGACGACGCACATATTCCAGATACTCCGAGAGTGCGATGTAATCCCCGGTTGGTGGCAAACTCTGCTGTTGATCATAATCCACGCGCACTAAAACCCGCAACCCCTGCGCACGATGCGCCGCCACCCGCGTCGCCAGATCATCCACGCCCCAATACGCCGCCTCAGCCTGATGCGCATACGTCACTTCGACAGCCCAACCCGCGCGCCCATGCCAATCACGCTCCAGGCTCGGAAAAACCAGCCCCAGTCTAGCAGGCAAACCGGCGGGAGAGGGAGCCGTCGCTACGGGGCTTCCCAACACCACACGCCCACGTTCCACACACCCCAGGTGACAATCCCGGTAGAAAGTCAGTGCATACGATTCCGTCTCAGGCGCGGTGAAGAGCCATGACCACGTCCACAAGCCGCCTGCGCGTTGATCCGTCCCCAATACGTCAGCGGGATGATCCTGCACTGTGAGCTGTACGAATGCCCAGGGAGTCACATCCGTCACTGTTACCCGCACCAGGTCGCCAGGACGCGGCGCCGGGGGGTCCAGCGTAAATTGGGGCCAGGGGAGCGCCGACTCACGCGGCGCAACAATGACCCAGCCTTCGATAGGCAATAGCGCCACCAGCAACAGTAAAGCTACCGCTGCCAGTATCCAACCATAACGCCAAAGCCCTTGAAACCGTGTCAAGCCTTTCATCGCCCAGTCCCACCTTCTGCCAATGACAACAGGAAACGCGCACAGGTTCCAGTCGCGCCAGAAACACGGCTTTCCAGTTCCAATTGCGTGTTATGGCGGCGCAGAATCTCGGTCACAAGCGCCAACCCCAATCCGCTACCCGATACCTGCTCTGAAACGCCACGATAGAAACGCCGGGTAACATAAGGCAAGTGTTCAGATGGAATGCCCGGTCCAGTATCACAAACGGCGCAGGCGATCCCCCCCTCTGTGCGTGTCAGAGAAATCACCACGCGGTCGCCAGCTCGCGCGTATTTGAAGGCATTATCGAGTAAGTTGAGGAAGACCTGCCGCAACCGGTCAGCGTGCCCCAGCACCAGGGGAAATGGTGGGGATGCCTCCAATGAAAGCGTCATGCGTTTCGATTGTGCTTGAGACAGGGTCTGGAAGACCACCTCCTCAACAAGAGGAAGCAGCTCTACCGGACGCAGGGCAAATTCCGGCGCCGTTTCCAGGCGCCCTAATTCCAACATATCGTTAATCAGCCGCGCCATACGCTGCGCTTCATCCTTAGAGAGCGCCAGGGATTGCTGATGGACTTCCTCGCCCACATCTGTGAGCCCCAGCACCTCAAGGTGCGTCAAAATCGTGGCGACCGGCGTGCGTAATTCATGCGCCAGGTCATTGAGCAGAGCGCGCCCTGCCTGCTCGACACGCTGCTGAGGGGTAATATCAAAGACAAAAACGCCATCACGCGCACCCCATGGCGATACCCACCAACGCACCGTCTGCCCGGAGACAAAGGTCACCGTGCGATAACGTCCGCCGGCGATTGCTCCCGGTTGCGCCAGCGCTTCAGCACGCGCCAGGGAGCAATCCTCCATGAGCAAGGGGAGCCACTCTACATCAGGCAACGTGGCGGGGAAAGCCGGCAAGCGGAGCAAGCGTTGCGCCTCTGCATTGGACTGCAAAACCTGAGAGTCTTCAAGCACCAACAGCCCAAAGGGCGCCGCCCCCAATGCTCCCTCCACCAACAGGTGAATATCATCGAGTGCTACGCCACCGAGCGCCGGCGGAACAGCGGTGGGTTTTTCGCGCCGGGACAAAGTCCAATGTACCAACGCCACGGCCAAGCTCACGGCCGCCAGCATGCCGAGCGTGAGCAGAATCAGCGCGGTTTTAAGATCAAAGACCGCCATAAGAGGATTCTCTACTCATGTGAAAAATGCCCTGAGCACTGCAAAGGGTATATTGGACGCACGTAAAACGCCCAATACACCCAAAGAAAAACCTTCGAACAGTCTGCAGACCCTAGATTTTTGCCTGTTCGTTGGCGACTGCCCGCGCCATAGCTTGAGCACACCTCGAAAACGGAGTGATGAATCAGATTTCCTCAGATGTCGGCAGGTCTTGCAGACTCAGGGAGAGCACCTGCGAAACGCCGTCCTCACCCATGGAGACACCGTAAATCGTATCCGCCACTTCCACTGTGCCGCGATTGTGGGTCACAATGAGGAATTGCGTAGAACGTCCCAAATCACGCAGCATGGCGCGAAAACGCCCCACATTGGCCTCGTCCAGCATGGCATCCACCTCATCGAGGATACAGAAAGGCGTGGGGCTGACGTGCATCACCGAGAACAATAACGCCACAGCAGTGAGCGTGCGCTCACCGCCGGAAAGCATTCCAAGGCCAGAGGTACGCTTCCCTGGTGGGCGCGCCACAATCTCAACACCGGGCAAATCGCTTTCAACGCTGGTTTCGAGCACCAGCTTGGCGGTGCCACCATTGAAGAGCAACGCAAAAACACGTGAGAATTCGGTCGCGATCGCCTGGAACGTGGTGTTGAAAGCCGTCTGCATCAATTCATCCAGCTCGGTGATGATTTTGCGCAAATGCGCCGAAGCCGTTTCCAAATCGGTTGACTGTTCACGCAAGAAGCCGTGGCGCTCCGCGACCTCGTCAAATTCTGCTTTAGCGGTTGTATTGATGGGTTCAAGCCGGTTGATCTGGGTACGCAGGTCCCGAAGCTGCTGTTCAAGCCCCTCGGGCAATTCAGCAACAGTGGGCAAAGAAGCGGCAATATCACTCAATGGCAAGGGATGCTGGACCGAGAGATTCTCCGGCAGGTCAGCCACGACGATTTCTAAAGCTTCCTCAATTTCATGGCGCAAGGTCACCAGCTGATCCTCACGCCGACGCGCGTCAATCTCTACCTCGGCATAGCGCTGCTCGGCTTCGCGCAGCGTATTACGCAGGCGCGCCTCTTCTTGCTCCAGTTGCTCCTGCTGTTGCTCCAATCCGACGAGCGCTTGTTCCAGCGCCGGAATCTGCCCGGAAGTGCTTTCGGCGGCGACACGCGCCGTCTCGTAGCCGGTCCGCAGCGTATCCAGGCGTTGTGAAAGCGTCGCCAACTCAGCGCTCAATGCAGTCACACGCTGCTCCTGCGCAGCAATCTGACCTTGCAAGCGCTCGGACTCGCGTTGACGGGTCGCCAACAAAACCCGCTGATTTTCGTAGCTCTGCTGAACCAACACGGTCTGTGTGCGCTGCTCGGCTACGGCCTGACTGGCTTCGGTATCTGAAGCAGCAACCAGATCAGCCGCCGCTTGAGTTGCAAGAGATTCCGCCTCCGCAAGCTGTGCAGCAATCTGCCGGTGCTCTTGCTCCAAACGCACGCGTGTCGCCTCCAGGCGCTCGCGCTCCTCACCCGCCTCTCCCAACAAACGACGCTGCCAATCGGTTTCCTGAATGACTTGCTCCAGGTCACGGATGGCACGTTCCAGAGCGCGATTGGCATTCTGGCGTTGCCGCTCTGCCTCACGCTGCCGCTCGGAGAGCGCCCGCAAATCCTGCGTGACGGCGCGGGCCTGCTCTTCGCTGCGCCCGAGCGCCGCCGTCAAAGCCTGCACCTCAGCCGCGAGATTTTCTACGCGCCCAGGAAGTTCACGACGTTCGCGCTCGCGAGAGAGCAAACTTTCGCCTTCGCGCTCGCGGCGTTCCTGTCCCCCCGTAAGCGATCCTCCGGAGCGCAAAATCTCGCCTTGCAGTGTGACGATTTGATAGCTGCCCCGCAATTGCTGGTACAAGGCACGTCCCGCATCCAGGTCTTCCACCACGGCGACACGTCCTAGCAACAGCTGTACAGCCGGTTCTAACGCACGGTCCTCATAGCTGACCAATGCCGAAGCCACACCAATCACGCCTTTGAGAGCCGGCAACTCCAGCGGCGCCGGAGGCCGCAGATTATCTAACGGCAAGAAGGTCGCCCTGCCGGCGCGCTGCTGTTTAAGCCACTCAATACCGGCGCGCGCATCATCCCAGTGTATAGCAATCACATCCTGCAGTTGACCGCCCAGCGCGGTCTCTATCGCCTTGTCAAGTTCTGAAGGCACGTGGACGAGTGCGGCAAATGTGCCGGGCAAGCCTCGCAGCTGCCCCCGCTCCACAGCCTGTAATACAGCGCGGACACCCGCATACAAGCCGGCGCCCTCTGAATGTAGTCGCTCCAGGGCATCCAGGCGCGCGGTGAGCTGCTGATAGGGGAGCTGCTTCTGCGCCAATTCACGCCGCAAACGCTCGGCTTCTGCACGGGCAGCATCGAGAGTGGCTTGCAGGCGCTCCTCTTCCGTCTGTTCGTTTTTAGCGGCGCTCTCAATTTGCTCTAAGACGCGACGGGCTTCCTCCACCTGTACCTGTTGGGTGCGACGGCGTTCCTGCGCCGCTCCCAGAACGCCCTCGATTTGCGTCACGCGAGTACGCAACTGTTCCGTGCGTTCGGTCAGCTGCTCCAGACGGCTCTGGCGGTCGGTGAGACGATGGCGATGCTCAAGCGCTTGTGTCTGTGCCGCGCTCTGGCGGCTCAAAAGCGTATGGCGATGCGCCTCCACCTTGCGATATTCCGCTTCGACAGTGCGCAGCGCCGCTTGTGCCTGTGCCAAACGTTCAGCAGCTTCACGCTGCGCCGTTTCCAGCTGCGACAGTTCTGCGGCAGCGTCTTCCTGCGCGGCGTAAAGCGGGGCAAGATTGGCCTGTGCTTCAGCCTGTTGGTCCTGCAACAAGCGCCGCCGCTCCTGAGTGACGGCAAGGTCGCGCTGCAGAGCTTCGGCCTCAGCATGGCGAACACTGTTTTCGCGATGCAGCTCGGCCAAGCGAACACGCAGGCTCACCATCTGCCCGCGCAGCCCGGTGATGCGGACCGCCACAGCATCCACGGATTCTTGCTGGCGCGCGACCCGCTCAGAGCGGTATTGAGAGCGTTGGCGTGCGCTTTCCAGGCGCTGTAGCGCCTGTCCCCAGCGATAGCCATACCAAATGCGGAGGAGTGATTTGAGCTCTGCAGAGAGTTCGGCATGCTGCTCCGCACGGGAGACCTCGCGTTCCAGCCGACGCAAGCGCGGTTCAATTTCGCCAATGATATCCTGGACTCGTTCCAGATTGTGTTTGGTGTCCTCCAGGCGTCGCAATGCCTCTTCACGACGGGTGCGATAGGGCGCAATACCGGCAGCCTGCTCAAATAGCCCGGTACGCTCCGTGGGGCGCAAGGAGAGCACCTGATCCACCAGACCCTGACCGACGGTCAGATAGGCATCTCGCCCAAGGCCCGCGCGGTCCAGCACATCCCGCAAATCCATCAAGCGGACGCGGCTTCCGTTAAGCAGATAATCGGTCTTGCCATCACGGTAAGTGCGTCGCTCCACAATCACTTCGGCAAAATCCAAAGGCAGCCAGCCATCGCTATTATCAAACGTGAGCGCTACACGCGCCATCCCCGCCCGTGAGCGTTTTTTGCTGCCCGCAAAAATCATATCTTCGCCGCTGCGCCCACGCAACGAGCGCATGCGCTGTTCGCCCAAGACCCAGCGCACGGCATCAGCCACATTGCTCTTCCCACTGCCATTCGGCCCTACAATGGCCGTGATTCCGGTTGGGAAGGTAAGGGTCAAGGCTTCAGCAAATGATTTGAAGCCTTGAACAGAGAGTTCCTTGAGTTTAGGCATGCATACTCCCAGATACAAAGATCGCAAGGCGCACCCTGCATGCTCTCATTATAACACGAGCACGAAATAATGAAGTGATTGGTGATTACCCACAAATCGAGAAAGGCTGGAAAAAGTTTCATCTCCGTGGTAATCTTAAGTTAGCACAACCAAAACTCAACCAG
>JAFGFB010000047.1 GCA_016931315.1 Anaerolineae bacterium | reverse complement strand
TTTGATTGATTTTTGGCGGTGGGGCTTTGCCCCACCGCCAAAAATCAATTTTCCACTGCGTCCCGTAGGGACGCCTGAGATTTTCGCCCCCATTTTGAAACGCACCTGCCGTATAATCCTGTATGCGCATAATCTCCGATTTGGGGTAAAATATCTACAAGATTGAACTGTTTGGATTCTCTGTGACCTGAGGTAGTGCAAAGTATCTCTCTGCAACAAGACTCAGGGTGCATCCGTTCAAGGGATAGTGAGAATTCGCTAAGCAGTCACCTGTGGTTGTGTTCAGATTAGCGTTAAGGAGTGGGGAACATGCACATTGTAAGTGATCGTGGCATGGATTTAAGCCCGGAGCAATTGGAAGGCTTGACAATTCATCAAGCGCCACTACTCATTGAGTTAGATGGGAAATCGTATGTCAGCGGCGTGGATATACAACCCGACGAGTTTTACGATCTGTTACCCAAGGCGCAGGGATTGCCGACCACATCCCTGCCTTCACCGGGTGAATTTGCTCAAATCTTCCGCGAACTTGCGAAAACCGATTCGGAGATTTTGTGCGTGCATATCTCCTCCGGCTTGAGCGCCACCTACAACTCCGCACGTGAGGGCGCAAAACTGGTCCCGGAAGCGCACGTCACTTTTTTTGACACCCTGACACTTTCCGGCGCCGAGGGCTGGCATGTGGAAGCGGCTGCGCGAGCTGCGAACGCTGGGTGGTCTATGGAGCAGATATTGAAGCTGCTACACCAAGTGCGGGCAACCACTGATACGATCTATACATTGCCTGACCTGAAGTATCTAATCCACGGCGGGCGTATCAGCCACATTAAGGGCTTGTTGGCTTCAGTGCTCAACATCAAACCCATCATTGGTGTGGGCAAAGAAGACGGCAAGTACTACCAGCGGGGACAGGCGCGAACTTTCCCCAGAGCTATGTCCAAATTGGTGGATGTGGTTGCTGAGCAACATGGCGCTGGCACGCCTCTGCGGATGCAGATTATGCACACTAACAATCTTGCGGGCGCGGCTGAAATCAAAGCGCTCTTTGATGCCCGCTTCCCTGTGAGCTGGTTGCCCCCCAAAGTAGTGGCGCCGGTATTGGGGGCACATACGGGATTAGGGCTGGTAGGCGTTGCCTACGCGCCCTTATCTGCCTATCCCGAACTTCCCTGAGAGCCTATCCGAAAATTGTGGCACGCTGCGATCTCTTGCTGAGCTTTGCAGTGAGATCTGATTTCTGGAATGTGTTTCTTCGTTGGCGGGCGTAGCCTGCCAACGAAGAAACAATATCAAAACCGTGCCTTTAGGCGCAATCCTCGCATCGAGGCAAATCCTCGAACCTGGGCCGATCCTCGGACTGATACTAAGCGCAATCAGGACATCGAGCCACCGGTTCAGGCGCCTAACAAATGCCAGATGCCGGCAGCCCCCAGTGCTCCAGCCGCCGAACTGAGGAAGTTGACCCAATCATTGTTGAGCCAGCGCCACCCTCGCAGGTAAGTGTTGGGCACGCCATCCGGATCAATGACCCGCTCGGTTTCTTTCTGTCGCCTGGTTGAGAAATAAATCACCTGAACGGTTGCCCCGAGCCAGCTATCGCTTAGCGAACCAATCAATCCGCCAAGCGTGGCTGCCGGCAACAGGCGTAACAGGAGCGTAAGCGTATTCTCGGTGCCTCGCAATCCTGCGCCTCCCAGACGAATATCCAGGAGCAGGAATGCTATCGCTGCCAGACCGATACTCAGTCCGCCGGCAAGCGTTGCCGCAATTCCCAGAGCCGAGATGCCGCCCGATGTGCCCGGTTCTACTGGTTTGCCGTTGGTGATTAGCCGCGGCGCCCGCCGGCTCAGGACTCCCACTTCCGTTGCCCAGGTGTCTGCATTGACCGTTGCCATCGCGCCAAGATAGGTGGCGAATAACACAGGGCTGTGCCACAGCGCTGCTGCGATGGCGATCAAGGCGCCCAATCCGCCATTAGCCAGCGCCTGCCAGAAATCGCGTTGACTGCCCTTCTCGAATTTCTCTGCCAGTTCTTGCTTCACAGTTCTCTTGTACATTGAAAGACCACTGGAGAGCGCGAAAAAGGTAATGAGTACCATCCCCCAAATCCAACCACCGAGACCAAAGATGACCGTCCCTACCAGCATTGCGCCGGCAGCGCCACTTGCGGCGAGGGCTTGTTTGCGATATCCTGCATAGGCGATGACACCGCTTAATAGCAAGCCAAGGGCTAGTTGTAGCAGGTATTGTGAAGTCTCCATACGCCTGAACTCAAAGCAGTGCAGATATGAGATATAGCATCAATCCGGTAAGCAAGGGCACACTCAGATTATCTGTCCCGGCAGGGGAAAAGCCTTCGGCGACCGTGGCAACAATAGCCCCTGCTAGCGCCAGCATCAAGCTGGCGGCTATCCCGAGCACTTCGCTGTGTGGGCTAAGTGCCGAGCCTGAAAGCAACCATAGAGTCAAAAACATGGAAACGAAACTGCCTATCGCCATCGCTGCTGAGCCTTCCCAGGAGCGGGTATGCCCGAAATAGGTGTACTGATGCTTGCCCCAGCCATAGCCCACGAGGCTGGCTAACCCGTCGCCCCATGTCATCGCCATCACCCCGGCGGCGGCAATCGGCACCCGGTCAGGCTCTCCTCCCGTGCGCCACAGCACCGCAAAGAGGGCCATAATGGAAATCGCAAAATATACCGTCCCTGGCGACGAGTCTTTGCTATCCATAGCCTTGAAGGCTTGCTGGCGATAGAAGATATAATTTAGTACGATGAAAGTGGCGAAGGGGATGATGCCGTAGAACCAGGTATCGAAAAGCGCGAGAATGCCCCAAATCCACATCCCCGCGCCGATATGCACAATTTTGCGGGTAACTGCTTGAGGCCATTCAAGGCGTTTGCCTAGCGCTTCAACGCCAAACAGTAGCCCAAAGGCATAAATGTAGGATGCAATCAATCCAACGATATCCCCTCGCGACATATTCTCCCTCGATCGAATGTGCCTTTTTAATTACAGTTTAGGGAGTGGCGCGCCGCTCCCTAAAGTAAATCTGGAATCAACAGAAATCGCCCAACAGTTGTCGGTAAACAGGACGTTGTGGTTCTTGTGTCACGCGGCTATTATACCTTATAGCAGGTTGACATTCAAATCGCTTGCTCCGTACCTGTGCAAAGCTCAAAGCCCTGGGTATACGACAGATTATTGGAGAAAATAAGACCGCCATCTTGCAAACGACCCACATCAGGCGTTAACTCTCTGCGTCTTTTTCTGCAAGTGTGATTTTTGTGGTGAGGCGCAGCCCCGTTCACGAAAATCACAAACAGAACCACCCTCTGCGCTTCTTCGGCGTGCCAAAGTGTCTATCCGCAGGTGTCTCCCCAAGTTGATCTTTGAACTCCCAATAATTTGTCCTATACCCCAAAGCCCTTGTACATGGGCCATTTGCCTATAAAATCACCTCAATGACTGATTACCGCGCTTTCTTCACGCGTGAAGGGTACCGGTTGCAGGCGGCGGAGCATTATTTGCCGCAACCAAATCCCACTTTCAGGAACCCGGCATTTGAGAGCGCCGAATTCCGTATACTCATCGTGCGCCTCTCCCCGTTTCGCGATGCTGCCCGCTCCATGCCGCACCTGTTTTTGGCGCAGGCTGCGCGACGGCTTTCCCCGGATGCGTATGTTGATCTGGCTTTTTTCCCGCCTCACCATGACCGGCAACTCTTTGCGCGTGAAGGTATTCCCTTACTTGTAGGATCGCAATCGTTGCGTTCTGCCGAAGAATTCGACGTCATTCTCATTTCCAATGCTTATGTTCTTGAACTCATCAACCTGCCCTATCTGTTCCTGCATTCGGGTATCCCGCTGCTTGCAAGCCAACGTGATGCGCATTGGCCTCCATTTATCCTCGGTGGTTCGAATGCGTTGGCGACCCAGGCCATTGTTGGTTCGAATGGCGATTGCATCGCCGACGCCATTTTCTTCGGTGAGGGCGAGGGGCAGGTCGAGACCTTGTTGCAGTCTTTGTGGCAAACGCATGAACAGGCTAAGCGCGAGCGTTTGATCCTGGCGCAGGCGCAGGTTACGGGCCTCTGGGTTACCGGCAATGCCAATGGGCGCGTGGAAAAGGCTATCTGTCGCACGTCGGACCGCGAGAGTTCGGTGACCGATTACCCGCTGCTCAATGATGCCGAAGTGGGTACCGCTCGCTTACAAATCAACTGCGGCTGTCCCGCCTTCTGTTCTTTCTGTTTTGAGGGCTATGATCGCAAACCTTATCGCGAGCTTCCTCTCGAATCTGTGCTGGATGCTGCACGGGCGCTCAAGCGGCAGGGATGCGCTGAGATTGACCTTTATAGTTTCAATTTCAACACCTACAGCGATATTTTCCCCCTGCTTCTAGAGCTCAACCGGCTTTTTGACCGTGTGAGTTTCAAGAGCCAGCGTGTGGATATTCTCTACGTTACACCTGGGCTTTTGTCGGCAGAAATCAGCGCTGATAAGCGCAGTTTCACCCTCGGCATTGAAGGGATTAGCGAGCGCCAGCGGGCTTTTCTGCACAAGAGCCTTGATCTCGATGCGATTCGCGGTGTGCTGGGCGCACTGCTGCGGGATAAGATTCGTGAGATCAAACTGTTCTATATTCTTACGGGTTATGAGACCGAAGAGGATGTCCTTGAATTTCGTGGCTTTGTGAGCGAGCTGAAGGCATTGCGCCGGCGCAGCAATCCCGGTGTGCGAATCATTTTCAGCGTAGGTTTGCTGGTGCGGATGCCTTTCACGCCCTTGCGTTACGACTGTCTGTTTCTCGAGGAAGAACCGTGGCGTCAGATTATCGGTCCGGTCAAATCGGCGTGTGAGACCAATGGCTTCGAATTTCGCATGCCTTCGCCCTGGGATGAAGTTGCCGTGTCGCAGGTGCTTGCCATGGGGGGAACCTGGCTCTTGGAGCCGCTGCTCGAGCTGGCGCAACAGGGGCATTGTTATGATTTAGCCCTGCCCCCTGAGTACTGGCAGGCTTTGCAGGCATGGTTACGTGCCCATGGGCATTGGACACCCTCATGGTTGGGCGAAAAGCGTCCGGATGACGTGTTTCCGCTGGATTTTGGCATCTCTTCCGTATCGGCGGAATTCCTGTACCGTCAATACCAAAATGCCCGTGCCGCGGTAGATGAGGGCTACTGCTTGGGTTCGGGCGAGCAAAATGGGCGTTGCCTGGGGTGTTCTGCTTGTAAGGATGAGGCCACGCGCAAAGCTATACTCACCCACCGCATAGTGACGCCTGCGCCCTCGTACTGGCAGACATTGCCGCAGCTTATGCAGAAGAAGTGGCGGCTCAAGTCCATCTATGTGCGGATGCGCGTCCCAGACTTTGCCCTATGGACGCAGCCTCAATGGCGTAATGCCTGGGCTTTGCGCACATTGTTGGCAACCGCACCCGGACTTGAGGAACTGCTGCTTGCCACGAGTGAGGCTCTCTTCACCGTGCGTGAGCAGCAAATGCGCTGGGGAGCGGTTTCTGGGGAAACCATCTTCGCGCTCAAAGCCTGGGACCAGGCGGCACTGCTGGGGCAAATGGCCTCTGTATCGTTGCCGGAAATTTTGGGCGTGGCGGAGAACTTCACACCCGGAACATTCCAGGCCGCCAGACTACAGATCACATTGCCCGCGGCATTCTTTCCCGGTGCAAACTCGCGCTTGCGTGATTTTCTGCGCGCGAACTACCTCCCGGTGAATTTGCACCGTGTGGGTGAAATTACCCACCTTGAGCTTTCGCCTAAAGCCCTCAAGAAACGCATCGTTTTTGAGGGCTGTTGTACCTCCGATGAAACGGCCTCGAGAATTCAGTTGCACGTAGGTGACCGCTTTGACTTGCTGGGCTTCCTGCGGAGTTTTGGCCACCAGGACCTGTACCGCAAAGCCCAGGTCACCGTCTCTGATTTGCAGTGGTGACGGGGACAACCCCATTTTCTCCCGCGCCCTGTCGAGGCGCCTGAAATTTTCGCCCCCATTTTGAAATGCACCCTCGTGCCAGGTGCGCTTGACAGAAAAAGGGAGCGTGGTAGAATCCGCAAGCCGTGGGGGAAAGCCTGCGGGG
>JAFGFB010000046.1 GCA_016931315.1 Anaerolineae bacterium | reverse complement strand
TATGTGGCGGAGTATCAGGGGGATGTCTACGAGATGGCGCGGGGACGTGACGCGGCGGTGGTGATGGTGGGGCATCGGGAGTATAGGCAGTTGGATTGGGTTGTGCTGGGGATATCAACCTTGGTAGATGGACGGCATCTGTATAATGTGGCTCCTCAAAATCGGGCTTATCGCGCCGTAGGGCAGAGAACAGTTTCGTGACTGCATCTCAGCCGGAGACCGAAACCCTCATCGAATCGAGCTTCGGCAAAGGCGATTTTGCACGCAACGTGCTAAAGCTCGCCGGTGGGGCAGTGCTCGCACAAGGGATTACCTTTCTGGTAGCTCCTGTAGTCGCCCGGCTCTATACACCCGCCACAATTGGAACCCAGAACGTCTTTGTCTCGCTGGTTGGCATTCTCAGCGTCATCATCTGTCTACGCTACGAATACGCAATCATGTTGCCGGGTACGGATAGAGAAGCTGCCGACATCGCCGCGGGGAGCATTCTCATTGCGACCCTCATCAGTATAGCAACAGCTGCCATTCTTCTGTGGGGTGGATCTGGACTCACATCCTTACTCAAGACTCCAGAACTGCTTCCGTATCTTTGGTTGGTACCGGTTGGGCTGTGGATTCAAGGTGTATTTCGCGTCATGAGCTACTGGAATTCGCGCTCAAAGCACTTTGGCCGGCTTTCGTTTGCACAGGTTGTCGCGTCCCTAACCACCAGCAGCATACAAATAGGTATGGGAGTGAGTGGGCAACCCACCTCCGGAAGTCTGATAGGCTCATGGATTGCAGGAACTACGGCTTATACTGGAGTGCTCACGATACAGGCGCTCAAAGGTTCATGGAGGACCTTGCTAGACGGATTCCGATTGCCCCCTATCCTCACCGGATTGAAACGTTATCAGAAGTTCGCGCTTATTGACTCATGGGGGGGATTTGTCAATGCGCTTTCGTGGCAGCTTCCGACGCTGATGTTGTCATCTTTCTTCTCCCAGACGATTGTGGGCTACTATGCGCTTTCCAATCGGGTCATCACCATGCCCTTGACTCTGATTGGCAATGCGATTGGCCAGGTGTTTTTTCAGAGAGCCGCGGAATTGCGCCAAGATCCGGCAAAACTCAGCACCTCGGTCCGGATGGTATTCCGAGTGTTGGTAGCGCTGGGGTTATTGCCAGCTCTCGTGCTCACGATTGCCGGCAAGGAATTGTTCATGATTGTCTTCGGCTCCAATTGGATCGAAGCCGGTATCTATGCACAGATTTTGGGATTATGGATGTTTTTCCTCTTCACTTCATCTCCACTTGGTATCCTGATGCCTGCACTCGAACGACAGGAAATCGCGCTCATTATGCAAATCGCTATTCTCTTGACGCGAATCGCAGCGTTAACCATCGGGGGAGCTACCCAAAACGTCTATATCGTGCTGGGAATCTGGTCAGGAACCGGGGTGCTGGTCTATGGAGGCTGGACGTTGTGGAACATGAAAATCGCCCAGGTCCCTCTCGCTTCAGTCTGGGCAATATTGCTGCGTTATACCCTGCGTGCCTTACCATTTGCTGTTATTTTGCTGGTTCTCAAGATCGCATTTCACCCATCGCCCTGGCTCATTTTTTGCGCTGCGACAGGTGCAGTCGGCGGGTATTATCTTTTGCTTATGCGCCAGGAAGTTGATCTCTATCGTTATATTCTTGCATTGAAAGATTCCAAGAAAGTCTCATGAATAATCGCTCCAATAGAACATTCCAGCCGAAGAAAACCTGCTATACCGCGCAACGGACGGAAATCGCACGGCTTATCCCGCCAGAAGCAAAACGGATTCTGGATATCGGCTGCGGTCGGGGTTATCTGGGGCATACTCTCAAATCTGCCCGGTCCGTCGAAATCGTTGGCGTCGAACTCAATCCTTCCATGGCTGAAGAAGCCTCCAGCTATCTGGATCGAGTTTTCACGGCGGATGTGGAAACTTTCGCCTTGCCCTACCCGCCAGAGGTTTTTGACTGCATCATTATGGCAGATATTTTAGAGCACCTTGTTGATCCCTGGCAGACGTTGGCCCGCTATGTGCCCTTTCTTTCACCAGACGGCGTACTCGTGCTCAGCCTTCCGAATGTACAGCATTATCGGGTGATAGGGCACTTGATTCTGGGCGAATGGGAATATCAGGAGTCTGGGATCCTTGATAGTGGACACTTGCGCTTCTTCACGCTGAAAAGCCTCAAAACTCTGCTCAAATTTGCCAACCTGGAACCGTTTCAAATCGAGCGCATCTATCGTGCGCGCCCGATAGCACGGTGGATCAACCGGCTCTGTTTCAACCGGCTGGAAATGTATCTGGCTCAACAATATGTTGCCCTGGCAAGGAAAGCCCATGAGTCCAAGTAGTATTATCATTCCCAACTACAACGGCTTATCGCTGCTTCAACGCTGTATCCCATCCTTGCTGGATGCGCTGAAGCACGATGGGGGGGCACACGAAATCATTGTCGTGGATAATGGCAGCACCGACGATAGCGCCAGATATTTGCAACAGATAGGAGCGCCATTGCAGGCTCTGGTCTTGAAGGAGAATATCGGTTTCGCCAGGGCGTGCAATGTTGGTGCCGCAGCGGCACTCCATGAGACCCTAGTTTTCCTCAACAACGACATGTATTTCAACCCTCAGTTCCTCAGCCCGCTACTGACCACGCTGAAGCAGTATCCAGAGGTTTTTGCTGTGAGCGCGCGCATGTTCGACTGGGAAAATCGCTTTCAGTTGGGTCGCGTCACGGGTCGGTTTGTGCTAGGCTCCTTTCAAGTGGAAGCGGACCGCCGTCAGCATAAGCGCCTGTGTTACACCCTCTATACGTCGGGAGCCGTTTCGGCTGTTGACCACGCCAGATTCCAGAGGCTGGGGGGATTCGATGAATCCTTGTATGTCTACGAGGACGTGGACCTTGGCTATCGTGCCTGGAAACGCGGTTGGGCGGTCTGTCACGAACCGCGCAGCGTCGTTTATCACAAAGGACGTGCCACTTCCAAAGCTCTCTTCTCGCACCACCGCTATCTAGCCATCAACTTGAAAAACCGCTTTTGCTTCATATGGAAGAACTTGACCGACCCCGACATCGAGCGGCGCTACTGGAGGTTATTACCCCTCTCACTTACCTATCTAGCGGTGCGAATGCACAGCCCGGCGCCGCTATTGGCGTTCAGGGATGCGCTCAAAGAGCGAAAGTACTTCTACCAAAAACGCGAGCAAGAAAAACAGCTGGCTGTTCGCACCGATCGTGAGATTCTGCAATTTGTGAAAGACCATGTGTATGTCACAGACTAAAGCCCTCATTACCGGTATCAACGGATTCTGCGGCAGGCAGCTAACCAGCTTCCTTTTGCAGCAGGGCTATCGCATGGTTGGCATGGACCTGAAGCCAGATCCAGTACCGGACGCCGCGACGTTATACGCAGGCGATATCCGCGATGACATGTTTGTAAGTGAGGTTCTGGAAGCGACGCGACCGGATATCATCTTCCACCTGGCAGCACTCACAGCGCCACGCGCGAATCCCGAAGAACTGGAGAGCGTCAACAAAGGCGGCACACGTTGCCTGTTGGATGCGGTGCAGTGTAGCAGCTCTGCACCGCGAATCGTCATCACCAGTTCGAGCGCCGTCTACGGGCATGTGCTTCCTGCCCAGCTACCTATCCGCGAAACCCAGCCGTTACGCCCTGCTACAGCATACGCCGCGAGCAAGGTATTGCAGGAACGTGAAGCCACTCAAGCATTCATCGGGCAGAACCTGGCAGTAATATGTATTCGTCCTTTCAACCTGACCGGTCCCGGTGAGAGCGAGCACTTCGTGACCTCAGCCTTTGCCCGGCAAATCGCCGAGATCGAGGCAGGGTTGCGTGCTCCCATCATCCAGGTGGGGAACCTCGACGCAGTTCGCGATTTCACCGATGTTCGCGATGCCGTGCGGGCTTACGTTCTGCTGGCGGAAAGAGGCATTCCGGGTGAGGTATATAATGTGTGTTCAGAGCAAGGTGTGCAAATCCGCCAGATTCTAGAGCTACTGCTGGAGCTCAGCACACGCACTGACATCGAGATTCGCGTTGACCCGACCCGATTGCAGGCAGCCGATGTACCCATTCAAATCGGCTCGGCAGCGCGACTCCGAGCGCTGACCGGTTGGGCACCGACTCTGACATTGACAGAGACGCTTAATGATTTGTTGAACTCCTGGCGGCAACGTATCTATGAGGAACAACATCTATGAACTGGCAAAACAAAACGGTTTTGGTCACCGGTGCTGGCGGCTTCATCGGCAGCCATCTCACGGAACGGTTGGTGCGCGAAGACGTCCGAGTTCGTGCTTTTGTGCGCTACAATTCCCGCGGGGATGAGGGGTTACTCAAATTGCTCCCACGCGAGATCTATCGCGAACTGGAAATCGTAGCTGGCGATTTGCGCGACACCGAAGCTGTCCGTGGCGCTATGCAAGGCATCAACACGGTCTTCCATTTGGGAGCGCTGATTGCCATCCCCTACTCCTATCATCATCCTCGCGAGGTGGTTGAAACCAACATCATGGGCACACTCAATGTGCTTACAGCAGCGCGCGAGTTAGCCACAGAGCGGGTGGTGCAGACTTCCTCCAGCGAGGTCTACGGCACCGCGCAATATGTGCCCATCAACGAACAACATCCCCTTCAAGGGCAGTCCCCTTACTCCGCCAGCAAAATTGGCGCCGACAAAATCGCAGAGAGTTTCTATCGCTCTTTTGGCCTTCCGGTCACGATCTTGCGTCCCTTCAATACCTATGGACCGCGCCAATCCGCACGCGCAGTCATTCCCACAATCATCACCCAAGCCCTCACCCGCGATGAGATTCGCTTGGGAGCGTTGAGTCCGTTGCGTGATTTCACTTTCGTGACCGATACTGTAGAGGGTTTCCTGCGCGCGGGATCAGCGCCGGAGGCTGTGGGACAGGAAATCAATATCGGCGCAGGCGATTGCATCTCCATCGGTGATGTGGCGCAAAAGATCGTGGCTCTAGTAGGGCGGGAGTTGCCCATCATCTGCGAAAACGAACGCCTGCGACCGGAGCTGAGCGAGGTTAGAAGGTTGCATGCTGATGCCGCCAAGGCTTCCGCGCTACTGAAGTGGGCGCCAAGTGTGTCACTCGATATGGGATTGGAGCGCACCATTGCCTGGATCCGTGATCATGTAGGCTTATATCGACCAGGACGATATGAGGTGTAGCGATGAGAGCTGTGATTCTGGCAGGGGGGAAGGGGCGCCGGTTGGCGCCCTATACCACGATTTTGCCCAAACCTTTGATGCCCATCGGCGATATTCCCATCCTGGAAGTCGTCGTTCGGCAGCTCAAACATGCGGGTTTCACGGAATTGACCCTGGCAGTGGGGCATCTGGCTGAACTACTCAAAGCCTATTTCGGCGACGGCGGAAAATGGGGCTTACACATCCAATATTCGTTCGAAGAACACCCTCTGGGAACCGCGGGTCCCTTGGGGCTTATTGAAGGATTAGACACGCCCTTCCTTGTGATGAACGGGGATTTGCTAACCACGCTGGATTACAGAGCGCTGTGGGCGCACCATCACGTTTGCGGAGCGATTGCCACACTGGCGACCTACCAACGGGATGTTAAGATTGACTTGGGCGTTCTCGAGGTGAATTCTCAGCAACAAGTACGCGACTATATCGAAAAGCCTACCTATCACTACACAATTAGCACAGGTATCTATGTCTTCGATCCACGAGTGTTAGGCTATATTCCCAGAAGCCAGCCCCTAGATCTGCCGGACCTCATCCACAAACTCTTGGTAGCTGGCGAAGTTGTCGCTACCTTTCCGTGCACGGGATTATGGCTGGATATTGGACGGCTAGACGATTATGAACGCGCAGTCGCAGAGTTTGAAGCCTATCGTCAACAATTCATTCCAGAGGATTGAGCCGTGCATTTATGCTATGTCGCTAATCCTTTCAGCATCCACACCCGCCGCTGGGTCCGGATTTTCGTCGAACGCGGGCACACAATCACCCTGATCGGCGTTGCCCCTCAGCGCAAGCCGCTGGAGCCAGGCGCATTTCCCCCTGGTATCAGGTTGATCAACCTTGTGGAGCGCTACAATCTTCGCATTGTCCGTTATTTACTGTGGGGGCTGATGGCGCGACGCATTGTACGGGACCTCAAGCCCGATATTCTCCACGCGCATCAGGTTGCTGGCAACGGTTGGGTCGCTGCAGCAACGGGCTATCATCCCTTCATCGCTACTGCATGGGGGTCAGACCTGCTGCTCGGACCACCACATTCTTGGGTGCAGCGCCAGCTTGCACGTTGGGTATTGCGGAAGGCTGATGCTGTGACGTGTGTATCGGCGCAATTGGCTGAAACGGCGCGATTGTTGGGCGCGAACCCCAAGAGGGTTGCGGTCGCGCACTGGGGGATCGACACACGCATTTACTCAGCAGGTTCTGCTGACGCAGATTTACGGCAACAGATAGCGCCCGGTTTCGGTCCCGTCATCCTCAGCATCCGTGCGTTGAGGCCTGTGTACAACCCACTCACGCTTGCCAAAGCCATTCCCGGAGTCCTGAAACAACATCCGGAGGCGTACTTCATTATTCGCACCTATGCTGCAGACGCCGAGATTCTCAAACAGTTCCAGCAGCACATTGTGTTCAGTGGAGCAACGAATCACGTCACCTATTTGGGCGAGCTGGATGATGAACCTGGCATCGCGGCACTCTATCGCCTGGCAGATATTGCCATTTCCATACCTGCATCGGATGGCACACCAATTTCCGTTCTAGAGGCGATGGCATGTGGTGCAGCACCCATTGTCAGCGATCTACCCTCGCTCAAGGAGTGGATCACCGACGGGGAGAACGGCTTGCTCGTACCAGTGGGTGATGCCGAAGCATTAGCTGCTGCCATCGTGCGGCTACTGCATAAGCCACAGTTGCGAGAGCAGTTTCGCCAGAGAAACCAAGAGATCATCCAAACGCGCGCCAATCGGGAAATGGAAATGGCGAAGATGGAACAGCTCTACCTTCAACTGCTCCGATAAGGATCTGATTCATGACCCACATCGCCATGCTCACCTCCGTCCATACGCCCTTTGACGTGCGTATTTTCCACCGGGAGGCGTGCGCTTTGGCGGCAGCAGGATATGAGGTTACCCTGCTTGCCCCGGCCGATTTCGGGCGTGAGG
>JAFGFB010000045.1 GCA_016931315.1 Anaerolineae bacterium | reverse complement strand
GAACCACAGATGGCTTCTGTGGCAGCAAACGGCAGTCACACGTTCACCTTTACCTGGACACCCACCCTGGCGGGAGATTACACCGCCTCAACAGTAGTGAGCGCCGGCAGCGAGGAATACGGTCCACTCACCAAAGCCTTCGAGGTGCGAGGGTATAACATCTTCCTACCGCTGGTGTTGAAAAACTCCGGAACTTTAAAGTAGCGGAAACACCACTTCCCACAATAGAGCACAGAATATCAGTTTTTGTCATTGGCGTCAGGTGGGTAAAACCCGCCTGACGCCAATGCCCTTCTTGCCGCAAGGCTTAGTTTTGCCGTCTTTTCACGGGCACGCAGACTTCCAGGTCACTTTCAGAGGACGGCAATCCTGGCGTGGCAGCGTAACGGACCAGGTAGCAGGGGTGCGCGACGCAATAATCGCTCTGCGGTAGCCAAACGTAGTCTATATAGTCGCGCAATAACTCGAGGTCACGGGCTGTTCCAACCGGGGCAAAACGCAGATAGGTTGCCTGCGGCAGATCCTTACGCACCAATCCCGGCGGGATTTTCGGAAGCACTTCTGCTGTTACTGCCACCAGAATTGCACGTTCCCTCTCATCTCCACGAGGATGACACACCCAGGCGTAGCACGACTCACAGCGGGATGCGACGCCCACCAGCTCACGGGAGAGCCATGCCCAGGCAAGCGCATCTCGGTCGCCCAGCGTCATCACGCCCACCAGAGCGAGAGTGAAATCAGGCAACTCCGTAGGTTGCCAGGGACCACAACGGGCGATATGTTCCACATGGGCGCTCGTGAGCGGGGGTAACAACTGCCGGTACCCGGTTTGCCCCTGTTGCCGCCACTGCGAGGGAGATTGCCCCAGCACACGACGGAAAGCCCTGGAAAACGTTTCCAGGTTGTTGAACTGATAATCGAAAGCCACATCGGTGACCTTAGCGGCGGTTTGGAGTAAAGCGCGCGCCGCCTCAGCGATACGCCGCCGCATCAGATAATCATAGGGCGTGTAATGCGTTGCGTTTTTGAAGCTGCGGCAGAAATGATAGAGCGAATACGCGACCGCGTCTGCCACATCTCCCAGGGTGATAGCCGTCTGGAGATGGCTCTCGATGAAATCAAGCGCGCGCACGATCGCAGCAAGGTCGCTCATCAGCCAACCTCAAGGAAGCAAGGGAATATAGACTTCCAACTCAGATTCGGAAAGGTTTTCCACACTCTTAAAACGCTCGTCATAACGCTGCACACTAAACGTTGTGAGGCGCTGAACTCCCAACTTCGGCAACCAGGCGTGGTCCAATTCCCAAATCCAGTCCGAGGCGATTTCCTCACCGGTGAGGGTAAACACTGCGTAGCGCCCCCCAGGCAATGTTTTGCCTACCACGGCAAGTGGCAAATCCGCAAGTTGAGTCACTTCCACCCCTATGAAAACCTCAAACTCACCGGTTTGCAATGTCTCCGGGTGATAGATGTGGAACTCATAACACACGGTCAGGTCTTTGATAGGCAACTCCGCCATCCCGCCAGAGTACCAATATTCACCCCAACGTTGCCATAGGCGCCCAATTTCGTTATCGGCGCTCCAACCACTGTGGCTGCGGAATGGGTCACCGAAGAAGTCAAAGCCCGCCAAAAGCCGTGTTGGCTGTTCAGTAAGCGCTGCTTTCATGCCAACCTCCCGATATTTTCTGCTGCCCTAAGTGTACCTGCATCCGCCAGGCATGCAAAATACCGCCGGGTGCGGGCATTCGTAGCAGTTCGGCGGGCTTCTGCGTCCCCTGTGAGGCTCGCAGTGCGAATGGCTTGCTGCGCCAACCCCGGACGAATGCCTTGCTCGCGCTTCAGATGTTGCGTGAGGCGCGTAGCGCGATTTGGGTCAGCGACCTGCTACGAAATCCCGGTGCGCCCGGCGGTATTCGCTTGTTGCTACTAATGCGCGTTGACAAACTCCGCGCCCCAATCAAAGCTGGCGGAATCCTCGAACCACGCGGGCCAATGCGTGCACCACGCAGGGCGAGCAATGTCACGCACACGGTCATCTGAGGGGTGATAGGGTTTGATATCAAGGATAGGGGTGCCATCTTCCGCATCAATGTAAGGTAGATAGATGATGCCCTGCGTCTGGTCCATCCCCTGAACTTCCGCCACCGTTATCGCGATGGGATTGGGACGCACCGGAGCACGCGTGGCAAAAATGCCCATGACTTCAGGCCCGTGCGTGTAAGGCTGCGGCACTTCCAGCACCTCGCGGTACTCATCGTACAGGTGGCACCACCACAACACCAACACGTGCCCGAAACCGTCAAGCCCTTCCAAAGCACACCGGTACTCCGGCGCCAGCTCCAGACGGAAGCCCTCCTCACCCGCTCGCACATAACCAATCGGTTTTACCACAAATTCCTGCGTATCCATGCGATCCCTCCTGAAGTTGAACTGTGAACCGGTACAGCATACCCGGATTCACCCTTCAGTATAACCAGCTCATCTGCTAAAGTCTTGACGCTCCTTGCCGATTGGTGCCCTTGCAGGCGCAGAGATAGCCTCCCACTTGACGATTCTTGCGATAACCGTCGGTGTCACGCGCCTCAGGATGCAGCGAGAGGTTGCATCAGGCGCTCCATCCAACGTTCTGGGGCCTGCAGGGGCGCGAACCCTCCATACTCACGATAGAGGCCCTGTGCATCACGGGTAGCAAGGAGCAAACGCTTGAGTCCCTGTAATTCAGGATGGCGGACGACAGCTTCAATCAGCCACTTTCCCAAGCCACGCCCGCGGTGCGTTTCGAACACAAAGACATCACACACCCAACCAAAGGTGGCATAATCGGTCACAACCCGCGCAAAGGCAACCAGTTCCTGCTGCGCGTAGATGCCAAAGCAAAGCGAGCCTTCGATAGCACGTTCTACGACCTCGCGCGAGCGCCCCTGCGCCCAATACGAGCGTTCAGAGAGGAAAGTTTGGATGTTTTCAACATCGAGTCGGGCTTTATCGGTACTGAGTGTATATCCATCGCGGTGTTCTTCCATGATCACGATCTTTCCCCTGGAAGCGCCACACTGGAGTGTGGCGCTTCTATGATGCTCTAGACGGTATGGTGCAGGACACAATTTCGGTCAGCGACCTGCTTCAGCGTCGCTCCCATGCCATGCCGGGATAATAGCGGATAGCGCCCACGGCTTCCAATAGTGGCTTGCCTGGGCTTTCAAGCACCGGTTCGCCATTCCACGTCTGGAGTAGCACGCGCGTTTCAGTTTGGCCCAGGTGCAGGAAGAGCGCCCGTAGCGCTTCTTGAAGGGTCAGTTCATCGGTTCCCTGAGCCGTAAGTAGGTCTGCGCCGCCATTCATAGCGACCAGAACCGGCAACCCCCGTACCTGCACGAGCCACGTCGAAGGAACGCGCGCGAAGGTGAGCGGTTCACCCTGCACGGTGAGAGCGCCGCCTTCACGCGCCGCGCCCCACAGGTTGGCAGGATCACAAGCATTGAGCACGACCGGCGCAGGGGCTTCCTCCAGGATATCACGCAAGGCGCGCAGACGCTCCACAACCTCCGGAAGCGCAAACTGCACGCCGGACAAGCCCTGCACGAAGTACCCTCTTCGCACCTCGCCCCGCAGTTCCAAACGTTGCAGCTGGGAATAGATAAGGCCCCAATCCCAGGCGCCAATCTCGCCCTCCAGGCACTCACGCGTGACCACGCCATAGCGCGCCAACAGCTGACGCGTCTGCTGCGCAACCTGTTCCGCCGCCGGGAGCACCCTCCCCAACACGCTAAAGCGATGCACGGGCGACCAACGCCCCACCCAACGCGGTGATGTCGTGCGTTCCACACGCTGGCGCACACGGTCCCGCGCCGAGCGGTAACGCGCGACATCGGGTTTGCGACCTGAAGGACGAGCATCCAACCCCAAAGCCTCCCGCCGCTGGGCAAGTTCGGCTTCCAACGAGCTATAGGACTGCCGCGACTGGGGTTGGGGACGGCTCACCTCCACAAGTCGCCGCAGGAATTCAAGGCTATCGTTAGTCACCAACCCCGCAAGCGCCAATTCGATAAGAGCGCTCTCAGTTACATCAGCCTCAAGTTCCAGTGCTGCAACGATATCATTGAAGAAGCTCGCGCCCTCCGACTTAAGAAAGTCGTAGGCGGAACGCGCCGTCTCACTTAAAATACTCAGGTCTGCCGGCGCCGGCTCAAGATAAACATTCCCTTCCCCCCGAAAGAGAAAGCGCACCCGCGCCCGTCGCGGGTCCGTGCCACCCGCGCCAACCCAAATCAGGTCGCCACTGCGGCAGAGCGTCTCCAACCCCATGGGGTCATAATCGAGCAAGCGCAACGCCAGCACATCACGCTCCCAGATGCGCCCCACCACCGGCGCCGCGCGGAGTTGTTGCAGCAG
>JAFGFB010000044.1 GCA_016931315.1 Anaerolineae bacterium | reverse complement strand
TTGCTGGATTGATTCATCTATGGCGAAATGGGGGAGAAAATCACTCGTTCGTTTCCATCCCGGCGAACGGGATTGCTGGATTGATTCCCTCCACTGGGACCGGCGAGCACGCCAAGGCGTTGGTTTCCATCCCGGCGAACGGGATTGCTGGATCGATTCTGCAGGCACTATCGAGCGATGGGCCATTTGTGGTGGGAGTTTCCATCCCGGCGAACGGGATTGCTGGATTGATTCTCGTAGGATGGCGCATGCCCAGATGAATCGCCCAGCCAAGGTTTCCATCCCGGCGAACGGGATTGCTGGATTGATTCTGTTGCTGTGCAGCGTGGCGTGTAGTTTCTCGTCGCCTGCGAAGGTTTCCATCCCGGCGAACGGGATTGCTGGATTGATTCTTTCCGTTTCCGCGGCCGTCCGCGGTTCGGACGTTTGGGCTGGTTTCCATCCCGGCGAACGGGATTGCTGGATTGATTCGCCTCTGTGGGATCGGTCCTCTGTGACCGATGATGACGGTTTCCATCCCGGCGAACGGGATTGCTGGATTGATTCGGGTGTTCGCCATCGCTCGTAGGATGGCGCATGCCCAGAGTTTCCATCCCGGCGAACGGGATTGCTGGATTGATTCTCTGGCGGTCGGCCTGCTGGCCGCCACCACCGTCGGGTTTCCATCCCGGCGAACGGGATTGCTGGATTGATTCTTGCTGTTGTTTTGTGGCCTCGACCTCGGGGTTGACCAGCAGGTTTCCATCCCGGCGAACGGGATTGCTGGATTGATTCTCTGGTGACGGTGCAGTATGGCCTGTCCGTCGATAGTTTCCATCCCGGCGAACGGGATTGCTGGATTGATTCTAGCCTTGGGGATGTATGTTCTCTGGACTCTAATCGTTTCCATCCCGGCGAACGGGATTGCTGGATTGATTCCCCTCGTGGTGGCATTGGTGCTGTCGGTGGGGGCGCTCGAGTTTCCATCCCGGCGAACGGGATTGCTGGATTGATTCCAACTACACGTTCGCTGGCGGCGAGTTTGTCGAGCGGTGTTTCCATCCCGGCGAACGGGATTGCTGGATTGATTCCCACGCCGCAGCCCACGCCCGAGGCCGGCAACGGCAAGTTTCCATCCCGGCGAACGGGATTGCTGGATTGATTCTCGGCGAAAATGGTCCCAGCGCCGTCAGCATTGACGATTTTGGGTTTCCATCCCGGCGAACGGGATTGCTGGATTGATTCTGCCAGATTTAGGGGTCTTGCATGGCGTTTTCCTCCTCTATGTGCCACCGGTAGGGGTCTGGACTGCGTTGGGTGCCACCCCTTGCCCTGAGCACCCTGCCGCGACAAGCGTTTGCAGACAGGATTTCGCTGACCTCGTCGCGTTTGGCGTTGCGCTGCGCTGGTGAACCAGGTTCGCATCCCCTACCGGTGGGGGCCTAGCCTGGCGTGAGCGCGACAAGTTTTTTCGCTGGTCTACCCCGCGCCCTTGTCGCGGTTTAGATGACGGTGGTCTGTTTTTCCTCCCGCAATACCTCGACACCGGAGGTGATCTCGATTTTCGCGACGCAACTGGCGCAGAGGCTGTAGAAACGCACCTGGTCGGTGCGCGGGCGGATGACTTTACGCACCGCTTTTCGCATCCGCACAACATCCTCCTGCGCTAGCAGACACTCAAATACACTATACTGCACCGGCGTGCCAAAGTCAAGTAGCGCGTCGTGGAGTTTGGTGCGTCGTTTATCGTTGCTGATATCGTAGACTACCAGAATGAATTGCCGTTGTGACATGGCATCAGACTCTCCCAAGGTGAAACAAGCACCAACACTTCCCGGACTGGCTCGAGGATGACAGCCCCGATATGGGCCGCGCATCGCATCAGACTCTCCCAAGGTGAAACAAGCACCAACACGGACTGCGGCTCGGGCCGCGACGACAGCGTACCACGCGATGTGCCGCTCGCTCAACGCGCTGTGAAGGCCACGTACTGGGCTTCATCACCGTTAATGACGTGCGCCAGTTTCCGTGCCTGAATCTCAACATGCTTGCGATAGCTGAGCGCCCGACCTCCTGGTTCGACCAGGACTTCGCTTTCCAGGCGGTCACCGAATTCTCGAAAAAAGATCCGCGAGCCCCGGTCGTTGAGGACAACACCCGGCATCGTTCGTCCCGCAGACGGACCTTCGTCGTCCTCGCCCTCGGTGGGACCCTGCTCAAAGTGCTGCGGCGAGAGCATGCGCCAGTTAATCAGGCGCATGACGAGAGAATCAACCAAAGGGGCGCGGAATTCCTCCACGAGGTCAAGCGCGAGCGCGGGGCGCCCATATTTCTCGGCATGGAAGAAGCCCAGATACGGGTCCAATCCCACCGCTTCAAGCGCGGTCATCACTACGTTTCCCAGCAAGGTATAGCCTAAACTCAGCAGCGCGTTGACCGGGTCTTTGGGCGGTCGACGTGTGCGCTTTTGAAAGCCCCATTCCGGAGCAAAGGCCTGCCGGTAGAGTTCGAAATAGGCTTTGGCGCCAGCACCCTCGATGCCGAGCAGGGTCTGGAGGTCGGGTGCGTTTGGCGCGCGCGATTCGGCGGAATATAACGCTTCCAAAGCTGAGCGGTCCGCTTCGGGGCGGCGGCGGAGCACCCGCAGCGCAAGAACGCGTTGGTTGCGCAGTTTGCCCTGGACGATAGCACGCGCCAGGGAGAGTGCAAAGGCAGCCTCATCGTTGCGGCGGAACTGAGCCTGACGCAGGGGAAGGTTTTTGAGCGTTGGCGGCAGTAAGCGTCCGACGAGGCTGCCCGTGCGGCGCACGAGGAGCAGGGGAATGTTCGCCTGAAGTAAGGCGTGCAGCGCAGGGGTGGTGACGCCTACATTGCCGACCAACACCACTTGCGTCACGTGCACCAGGGGCACGCGGAGCAACACCTCGTCCTGTTTGGTCACGAGCAGGCGATGGTATTCCTTTTCTATTCGGGCGCCAGGTTCCACAACATACAGCGTAGGCATGAGTCCTCAAGGTTTTGCACGCGCTCGAGCAGAGCCCAGGGCAGGGAAATTGGATGCGCCAGGCAGCGCGGCGGGCACGGCTGCCCGAGCATCGACTTGTGCCGCGTTGAAAGCCACTGCTTATCCATAATCGGGACCGTAGTACCCGAAGAGCCAATCGGCTTCCGGGTCCGTAACGGTGATGGTTTTGTTCTGCCAGGTATACTGGTAGGCATCATCCTCGAAGCGCACGCCAAGAAAGTCAAAGCCAGCGGAAAAGGAGCGGATGGCGGTCTTTTGTGGTTCATAACGCAGCCGCAGCTCTTCCAGAAGCGCCCCCGCACATTCGTAAGCGAGTTGCGCTTCGCTTTGCGATGCGACAAGCACCACGAAATCATCTGCGTAGCGCACGGGGCGCCAGCCGGCAGCGGTGAGGCCCACATCCAGCGGATGGAGGTAAATGTTGGCAAGCAGGGGCGAGAGCGGACCGCCCATGGGAATGCCGCACGCACCACCTGATGGAGGACACGCCTGTCCGAGCCAGCCTTCAATCAGGTGAAGCACCAACAGGTCATCAAGGCGCTCCTTGAGCAAGCCCAGCAGCACGGTGTGGTCTACAGAGTCGAAAAACTCGTCAATATCCGCATCCAAGACCCACGTGAAGCCCTGTTCCCGCTGGACGACGATGTAGGTGACGGCCTGGTGCAACGATTTGCCGGGGCGGTAGCCGAAGCTGCAGCGCAGGAAATGCGGCTCAAAGAGGGGATAGAGTTGCTGGAGCACGGCGCGCTGGAGCACGCGGTCGGTGACCGTGGGAATACGTAAGGTGCGGTACTGGTTGCGCTGGCGTTTGGGGATGCGTCGGGCGCGCAGTTTGCCGGGTTTGTAGCGGTTAGCGCGAACATCACGTGCCAGGTTAACCAGGCGCTCTTCCCAGTTTCGTTGCCAGCGCTTGATGGAGACATCATCAACACCCGCCATACCGCGGTTCTCGGCAACTTCCTCCCAGGCCCGTCTGAGGTTTTCGAGCGCGAGTATGCGATTAAGGATCGTTCCCATGGTGGCCTTCCAATGTCGCTGCTTTCCACGCCGCTTGTGGGTTCAGTGCAACACACGCGTCATGCCCAAGCCCTGGGTGCTACGGTGCCCTGTGCCGCACCAGAAGGCGTAGGCCGCGAGCAGATCCAAGGCAGCGCGCTCTCCGGGTTTGAGGGCAGGCGCCGCGACTGTGACCTGGCCCACGCAGCCGATGGTAAGGCGCTTCCCATCGCGCACGGGCACGGTCTGGAGCTGGTATCCGCTGACCACGATCTTCTGCTGGGCGAGCTCGCCGAGGTTTTCAGGAAGGTTGACTGTGCCAAAGGCCTGCCACCGCCGCAACCAGGAGCCGAACATTGCGCCAGGGAGGGGGAAGGGGAGATGCCCGCTGGCGGCGTGGAACGTCGTCGGCGTGGCCAGGCGTAGTCGCCACTCGCGTGGTGGGTCCGTGTTGCGCAGATGCGTGTCCACCAACGCTGCCTGCTCGGTGACCCCAGCCCAGGGGTGTAGCGCCGGATCAACGACGAAACCGCGTAGCCGCCACTGCACCGGGCCCAGCGTCAGTTTTTCGGGCAATTGCGGAAGCCATGCTGCTTGAAGGCGCTCGGATAGCGCCGCGGTGAGGGTCGTGACACGGAACCAGCCGCATGCCCCCGGAGTGACCTGGATTCGGCCCTCGTGCGGCGCCCCCAATCCCAGGAGCGGTGAGACAGAAAAAGGGCGCGATTGCGGCTCAGCGTGGAGCTGATCGGCTACGCGGCTATCGGCCTTTTGCCAGTGATGGAACCATAGACCGTGAACATCCCGCCCACTGGCTGCCAGAAGCGTTCCAGCAGTCAGGGCTTCTAGTTCAATCGCAACTGCACACAGCATAACAACGCCTCCATAAGTATGAAGGATGAAAGTGGAAGAATACAGGAACCTCTGCGTGGTAGTAGCGCCTGGCGCATTTCTACGACACCGTTTCAGCGTCAGCCTCATCCCGAGCCGCATCGGTGGGGGATGCAACTGCGCTCAACCAAGCTCCGCCAGACTCTTCCTCTAATACTGCCCCAGTGGGCGGTTCATTGGGCCAGAGATGTGCCTCCAGCCGGCCCAATCGATCATCCAAACGTTGTAACCGCTTGACTAGACTCAGGTCTTCGCCTTTCTCAATCCACCCGATTTTCCAGTCCAAATCCACCAGGGTGCGCTGCAGCAAGTATTCCCACCAGGCGTAGTAATCCATCTGCTGCGTCAGCCGATGCGCCAGGTTGAGGCCCCAGTCACGGAAACCGGCGACATTGGCCAGGAAATTCCACCGCGTATCCACCTCCACCATGATCCGGGTGATGACAACACAGCAGCGTCTCGATTCTTCCAGGAGGCGGGCAGTAAGTAGTTCGTAGCGTTTGTCCTTGGAATCCACATCCGAAAGAGGTCCCAGCCAACGGATCCGAATCTCGCCACGCGGACCCCATGGCAACCAGCGCCGCCAACGCCATGTCACCCGCAGCAAACAATCGCCTTCTAGATCTGCAGTAAGTCCAGCTCCAGCTGGCAAATTCAGGTGTTTGGGACAGGCATTGCCAGTGGCAGCCGCAAAAGGATTATCCCGCAGGCGCGGCGGTAAACGTGCCCATTTCCATTGAGATAATGGCACAGATAGGCGCAGCCAGCTATGTCCGGCGCTTTCAGGAGTGCGCTCGCGCCCGTATCTGCCCATCCGGTGCACCAGCAGATAGCGTAGCAAATCGAAGTGCGGCGGCGCAATGGCTTGCTTGAATCGCTTCACATCACCCGGCTGCAGCTGTAGTCCGGATTCCCGATATACTGCTTTCCAGGCTTCCTGTGCCACGCCGGTAACCATGTAGGAAGACCGCTTTCCCATTGTCACGCGACCGTGCGAGTCAATAAGGTAAGGGAGGAGGATCTCAATGGGAATCTCAGCCCGCCCAATGCGACAATCATCATAGCGGATACCGCTATAGACTAAAGCTCCGCCCCCCATAAATAGCCCGGATAACCAGGCCCACCAATGCCAATTCGCTGGTTCTGGCGTACCCAAAAGATTGATGATCGCATTGAGAATAGCACCCAGAGCTACAGTGATGACGAGCAGGGTAAAAAGACTGGAGCGGGCTTCGCGTTGCGCCTGCCCGGTTTCTGGATGTTGCGGCATCAGAATGGGAGTGTTGCTCATTCTAGCTCCTTCTCTGCCAGATTCCATAAGGCCCGATAACGGGCTCCCAGGCACTCACCACCACCGAGCCGGGGGGATAAAAGCATTGCGCCCGCTGTTCCTGTCCCGGTCCCCAGGATTTGCTGTCGGCGTCGGGGGTGTTCCTCCACCAACGCCAGGGAATCGCCTCCACGCGCCCATGTACTTTATCTCCCGGTAGGCCTTCTGCACGGACATGCGCGCGTAGGATTCTCTGCCCGACATCCCAGTCCACAGGTACAGGCCAGGCGTCACCTTCTACCGGTTGCCAAGCGCTGACTTGCTCCTGTTCCAGCCACCCCAGTCCCGTACTGCGGTCTGCGCCCACCGTCAGCATCTTCAGTGCAGCCGATAAGTCATCCAGCGACAACGCCATCAGTCTCTCGCTGACTCGCTCTTTCGCTGATTCGCTGACCTGCCGATATAACGTGAACTGCCAGCGCGCGGGCTCACCAGTCGCCAAGTCATAGGGTGAAAGGGCCTCCGTCTCGTGCAATGTATTGGTCTGGGCAGTAAAACTCTCCGGCGCAATCGCCGTCTGCCCCAGCGAAGTAACAAAGCGCGCCTCAAACTGCGCCGCTGGCAGCGGACCATAAGTCCACTGACCATCCTTGAACTGCGGAGCGGTAGACTTGCCATCCACCAACAGATAGGCATACGAGGTGAGCAGCTGCTCCGCCACCCACCGACCAACGGCCGCGTAGTGTGCGCCGTCGGCCTCTGCGAAAACAGCACGGGCCAGCGTCGCGGTCAATGCACCCCAAAGCGTCCAGCCGGGGATGAAGTACCGCGTCCGCTGGATGAAGCCCAACTTGTGATCACCCAAGAGCAGCGGCGACCGGGCGCGATAGGTGAGGGTGACGGCTTGCCAGCCCATCGCCTCACCCCTTGGCGCGCAGGCCGTAGAGCGCGTAGATCAATGTGCGCTCGGCCACTTCGCGCGCCAGTAATAGCGCCTGCAGATCATCGGTGAGGGCGATGACTTCTGCTTTGCCTCCGGGCGCCTTCAGCAACGGGCCTACGGAAGCATTCTGCCAGAGGCTGCAGATTTCGTCCCAAATCACACCGCCGCCTTCACCTTTGCGATATTGCAGAAAGAGATAGAACGCAAACACACCATCCTCGCGCAATACGCCCAAAGCATTGCGAATAATCGTCTGTAAGCGCTTGGGGTCTTTGGCCTCCTTCTGCCGGTTTTCAATCTTGCTACCATAACGCGCGCACACAGCTTCGAGTTGTTCGGCCATCTCACTTGCCTCCTTCGGTGTTCAGGTTGAGTACCTTGAAGCGCCCAAAGCCGCGTGTATTCATCCCGCCGACGCCTAGGTATTCCATCAACCCCAGACCTTTCTCTACCTGTGTTTGGACCCAAGCGGTGGTGCGGTTTTCAGGAAATGGCGTTGGTTCGACCTTGCCAGCCGCATTCAACGCCGGGAAAACAAAATGCTGCGGGTTGTGAGAGGTAATGGGGAACTGCAATACCGTCCCGCGCGGCAGCGCCTCATAGGTGAAGAGCGCACCTTCTTCTGCCGCACCGGTCGCCGGGTCGATGGAAACAGAGGTGCGTACTTCCAGGTTGCTGTTGACCACCAGGGCAAACAAATCTTCGGGCAGCAGCACTAGGCGGTTTTGGAGTGCTTCCAATCCAGCGGGAACCGCCACATTCAAATCCTCGCTCTCGATGTCCAGGAAGAGCCAACCCAGGTTCAAACCCCAACGGCGGTTGGTCTTCTTCACCAGTCTTGGCGCAGTGCGAATCTTCTCGGTGCTCGCCATCTGCGTTACCGGCAAGTTGGCTGCCGCAAGCGCGCTCGCCGCCGTCACCCACACCGGACCCACCATACTGTGCACCGGGAAGAACAGAAT
>JAFGFB010000043.1 GCA_016931315.1 Anaerolineae bacterium | reverse complement strand
TACTTCGTGGATGATGAGGGCAACATCTTCGACCGGCGCCCGACACCCGATGCCCATACTCCATCCTTGAGCGCTCCACCTTCTGCCCTCTCCCGCCTTGGTGCGCGGAAAGCGATACTCGTTGACCTTTCCCCTGCTGCCACCTTCATCGCCTACAATTACAACACGCCGGTGGATGCCGCCGCCTTCGAGCGTGAAGCCAATCGCATCCTCAGGGAGGTAGAAGTCGAATGCGGTTGGATGTACGAGACTTGGCACGTGCCTCCCTCATCCGATGCGGGAGATGGACCTCAGGGCGAGCTGACGCGAGGTATCAAGGGCCGGATCAACTACACTGTCTGGTCAGAAGTCTTTCTATGCCCCGAATGTGGTGGGGAGCTGGTTTTCCTGAATGAGGCTCTTGACCCCGAAACGCAGCGGGTGCGGGAGAGTTTTCCTTGCCCGCATTGCGCTGCAGAGATGAGCAAGCGCACGCTAGACAAATGCCGCATGACCGTGTATGATCCCGTGTTGCGGCGCACCGTGGAAACGCTCAAGCGCCAACCCGTGTTGATTGATTATCAGGTGGGACGTAAACGATACAGCAAGCGACCTGATGTGGCAGATTTGACGTTATTGGAAAAGGTTGAGACTTTGCCGATTCCTTTTGGCTTTCCGATCAGTGAATTGCCATACATGCACATGACGCATGAACGGATGAGGATTGCCAATCATGGCGTAACACATCTGCATCATTTCTTCTTACCTCGTGCCCGTCATGTGTTGCATGCGTTATGGAACAAAGCTCAGGTGATTAGTGATTCCCGCTTGCGGGCGATGTTGCTTTTCTCTGTGGAACAAGCCATTTGGGGTATGTCATTGCTGAACCGATATCAACCGATTCAATATGGTCGGGTAGGTGGGAGTCAAGTCAACCGCTATCTTTCAGGCGTTTATTACATCTCTTCGCTCATCTCGGAAGTTTCCCCCTGGTACATTCTGGAGGGCAAAACTGCCCGTTTACGTAAAGCCTTTTCTGGGTTGCATGACATAACTGAAAATGCTGTCGTTTCCACTCAGTCTATCGCCGCGTCCACCTTGTCAGCTGAGAGTGTGGACTATATTTTTACGGATCCACCCTTTGGGGAGAATATCTACTATGCTGATCTAAACTATCTTGTGGAATCCTGGCATGGCGTAACAACCGATAGCGCCCCGGAGGCTATTGTGGATCGAGCCAAGCGCAAAACACTGGATGATTACCAAGGCTTGATGCGCGCTGCCTTTCGCACCTATCACCAGGCGCTCAAGCCTGGGCGGTGGATGACAGTAGAGTTCCATAACTCCCACAATGCTGTCTGGAATGCCATCCAGGAAGCGCTGCAATCTGTTGGCTTTGTGATTGCTGATGTTAGGACGCTTGACAAGCAATCCAGTTCTTATCGCCAGGTCACTGCCGCCAGTGCAGCCAAACAGGATCTGGTTATCTCCGCCTACAAGCCCAATGACAATTTGGAGGTGCGCTTCCGCCGGGTGGCGGGCACAGGGCAGGGTGTCTGGGATTTCGTGGACTATCACTTGGGGCGATTGCCTGTTCCGGTCCTTTTGGAGGGGCGCCTGGAGGGCGTCGCTGAGCGTCAGAACTACCTGCTTTTCGACCGCATGGTCGCCTTCCATGTCCAGCGTGGCTATCCTGTTCCGCTCAATGCTGCCGAGTTCTATGCCGGTCTCAATGAGCGTTACTCCGTGCGCGATAAGATGTATTTTCTTCCCCACCAGGCCGCCGAATACGACCGTCGTTTCCTCCAGGCGCAGGAAGTCGGCCAGCTGCCCCTCATCGTCACGGATCGGGGCAGCGCGCGCCAATGGGTACACCTACGCCTGGAAGAAAGCCCGCGCACCGAGGGCGAACTCCAGCCCCTTTTCATGCGTGAAGCGCAGCGCGCCTGGGGTGGGAACGAGGAGCCTGTGGAATTGCGGGACATCCTCCACGAGGATTTCATCCAGGACGCCGAGGGCCGCTGGTGTGTGCCAGACCCCAATCAGGAGCAGCATCTTGCCCAGCTGCGGGAGCGGCGTTTACAGCACGTCTTCGAGACTTACCTGAAAGAGAAGGGGCGCTTACGGGTCTTCCGCAAAGAGGCCTTGTTGGCGGGCTTTCGGCATGCCTGGCGTGAACAACGCTACACTGACATCCTCACCGTCGTCGCGCGCCTCCCTGTCCGCGTGTTACAGGAAGATCCCCAGCTCCTCATGTATGCCGACAACGCCCGCATCAAAGCGGAGGGGTGATATCCAGTCTGGATCTTGCCAAGTTTGTTATTTTGTGTTATGCTGTTTACGTTAAAGGGTAATAATGGATACACAAAATAACAACAAGACCACTGGTCTAGGGCCTAAGTCGGCCACCTTGCTCACCACCCTTGCCGGTGAAGGGCGGCACGTCTTCACTACCACCGAGGCGCATGCGCTCCTCGGTGGTTCACAATCGGCAACTTACAAGCTGTTGCACGACCTGGTGCGCGGCGGTTGGCTGCACGCCCTCGATAAGGGTCGCTACCTCATCGTTCCCCTGGAAGCCGGGCCAGAGCGCCGCTTCACCCTCCACGAATTCCGCCTGGCCCAGCACCTAGCTCCTGAAGGTTACGTTGCTTACTGGACTGCTCTGCACCATCACGGCCTGACTGAGCAGATTCCGCGCAACGTATGGATCGTCGCGGCGCGGCGGCGACAGCCGGTCACTTTGTTGGGTGTCACCTATACCTTCATCACCCTGCACCCCCGCAAGCGCTTCGGGTTGCAGACCCTGTGGATCGAGGGTCAGTCCGTTGCCATCACCGATCTGGAAAAGAGTGTGGTGGATGCGTTGGACCATCCCGAGTACTGCGGCGGCATCACCGAAGTGGCCAAGGCGCTGGCGACAGCGTTGGAAGAACGCGGAGCCGACCTGGGTCGCCTCTCCGACTACGCGCTGCGGATGCAGAACGGCGCGCTGCTCAAGCGGCTGGGCTACCTAGCGGAGCGCCTCGCGCTGCCAGTGGAAGATTACACTGCCCAGTGGCGAGCGGCGCTCTCTGGCGGACGGGCGCTACTGGACCCGGGACGACCCGCCGATGGACCGGTTGAGGCACGTTGGCGATTGCGAGTCAACGTCTCGGATGCTGAAATTCTGGGCTGGCAGGAGGCTTGAATGATACCCAGAGCTGAACTACAGCGTATGGCTGCACAGGCGGGAGTGCGCGTGGAGCTTCAGGAGCGCGATTACGTCCTGGGTTGTTTCTTGCTGGCACTGGCACGGACGCCAGCATTGGCTGAACACCTCGCTTTCAAGGGTGGCACGGCGCTGCGCAAAATCTACTTCCCAACGTTCCGTTTCTCTGAAGACCTGGATTTCACCGTTTTCCAAGCCCTTGCTGAGGATGTACTGCAAGCGCAAGTGCGCGAAGTCTGTCACCGTGTGCGGGTTGACTTCGGCGTTCCTATGCAAATCGCCCTATGGAAGCAGAGCCGTGACCTTCCCGGCGAAGAAGCCTACCGCGCGCGGGTTAGCTACGTGGGACCCTTAGGGCAAGCTGGTGCAGACCCTGCTCGCATTACACTTGATCTTACCTATTACGAGACCGTTATCCTACCAGCCGTGCCGCGCCCGATCCTCCATCCTTACTCTGATGCTCCGGCCGAGCCGCTCGCAGTGCGTACCTATTGCCTGGAAGAGATGCTATCGGAGAAGTTGCGTGCTCTGCTGCGGCGGAGCTATCCGCGAGACTTATACGATGTCTGGTATTTGCTGACCGTACAGCGGGGGCAGCTAGATCAAGCCCGGTTCCGGCGTGTTGTCACCGCCAAGTTCCAGCACAAGGGGTATACGTTGGACAGTGTGGAGGCGTTATTGCATCTGGCACGGCGTGCAGGTATGGATGTGGCCTGGGATCGTTCCGTAGCGCACCTCGCGCCGGTGCCACACACCTACACCGAAGTGCTTACTGCGTTGGAGATCCTGTTGCAGGAGTGGCTAGAACTATGAACACATTGCCACTGGATTGGAGAGCGGCAGTATTGGAACGTCTGGCGCTCAACCCAGCCGTGCGCCTGGTCCTGGCCCTCGATCCTGATGGTGTGTTGCTCGATGAATCTGTGCAGGCCGCTGTTGCAGCTCAGGAGGTGGGGATTCTCACCTACGTGCCTGAGCAATTTGCCGCGTTTCGCTTTGCCTTTGAAACCGAATATCACCAACCTTGGGTCGCGGGCGAATCCTTGCGCCTGGTTGTGCGAATTGCCTCACCTGACTCCAATGTTTTTCCCTACGAGCTGCTGGCGCAAGCTGGGGGGCGCGAGCGGGTGCGCTCCCTGGCGCTCTTCGATTTCTTCCCGCGCTTGGCTTACCCCGTGCTGCGCGAATTAGCACAGCATGATCGCGGTACATTGGCGCGATTACACCAGGCTTATTGTGCCCGCCCACCATCGCAACGTCTGGGGATTCAGCAATCGCGACGTTATGTGTTGGAATCTGCATACCATATCCTACCGGAAACCGTGCATGAACCGGTAGCCCTGGTACGCTACTTGCTGCGTCGCCACCGTTTAGGACAAAAGCCACCACCTGCGCTCGATGCATTTTTGCTGGTACAATGGCAGACCTCTCCAGCTCTGAGAGCGTTGTCTCTGGCGGAATTGCTTCACGACGCCGGTGCGCTCTATCGTTTGTTGGCGACAGCGTGGTCGGCTTATCTTGCCCAACAGGGCCTTCCCGTCACCGCAGCAGCGGATACACCGCTGCTGCCCCTCTTCGATGACCGCGAAGTTCAGGCTCACATGGATACGTTATTCCTGGAAGGCTTGATTCCCCCAGTGCAACTGAAAGAGCCTACTCCAGTCTACGGCTGGGTGCAGGCTGGCGTGTTTTTCGACCAGCATGCTTATGATCGCGAGCGATTCCTGCGTTTCCAGACCGAACTTGCTGAGATACTGCCGGCATCCAGCGCCAGTTACGGAGCCTGGCTGAACTTTGCCCCACGTTGGGCAGAGGCGCTGCGCTTGACCGACCGTGCTGCTCTGACCGACACTGAGGTGGTAGCCTTCGCTGCTCTCCACGATGCTGTCGAAGCGCGCTTCTCCGCGTGGTTGATGATCCACTACGCGCCACTGGCGACGCTCCCGCCGGTTCCAACGCCGGTATTGGGGCATCAGGTTTCCGAGATGCTCGCTTTTCAATTACGTGCCCGGACGTGCGAGCGGGCCGCCTTGCTGGTGCTGGATGGAATGGCCTGGGATCAATGGCTGGTATTGCGTGATGCTCTGGCCCTCGAGCCGCAGTCTCAAGATAGCTGCTTCGTCTGGTTACCCACACTCACAGCTATCTCCAGGCAGGCATTGCTTGCGGGGTTACCGCCTTATGCCTTCAGTGATACCTGGCAGCGCACTGATGTCGAAGCGCGCCGCTGGCAGAGTTTCTGGGTGGGACAGGGTGTAACGGCCGCGGCGGTGTCCTACCTCCACAATCCCACACCGGAGGTGTGGCAGTCCACGTTGGCTGATCCCCGAATCCGGGCGTTGGCGGTGGTCTTGACGCAGGTGGACGCAATGGCGCATGGAATGCGGTTGGGTGCAGCAGGCTTGCGGCAACAAGTGGTGCAATGGGCGGCACAGAGTCCGTTGGGCGAATTGTTGTCGGCACTTCGGGCAGCGGGTTTTGCCACCTGGCTCACTGCTGATCACGGAAATCTTGAGGCAACTGGGATCGGCGTTCCGCAGGAAGGTGTATTGGTGGAGACACGAGGACAACGGGCGCGAATTTACACCAATGAGGAATTCCTGCGCCGAGCACACGAACAGGTCCCGGAAGCTGTAGCTTGGACTCCAGCTGGGTTACCGGAGGGGCTACGGCTGCTCTTTGCGCCGGGGCGCGCTGCCTTTTTGCGGCGTGGTGAGACTGCGCTCTGCCATGGTGGATTGGCATTGGAAGAAGTCATCGTGCCGTTGGTGCGATTCTAGAAAGACTGCAATGCGAAGGTGAAATAATGCCCGAACGTATAGGTTTTGATCGGAAACTCAAGCGTGCCTGGCTGGATCGGACTGTGGAAGCGCTACTCTCGGCTCAGGAACCGGAAGCTGCCTATGCTGCCTTGCATCAGATGTTGCGCAAGGAGATTTCGGCTGAGGTATCTCGTGGCAAGGTGATCACGCTATTGACCGGCATTTGGTTGCGCGTACCTGGCGAATTGACCCATTTGCGCGATGAGGCGCTATCTCTCTGGCCAGAGCTGGATCTCCAAGAGCGCCTGGTTTTGCATTGGGGTATGGCTTTGGTGCGTTACCCTTTCTTCCGTGACACTGTCGCGCAAGCGGGACGTTTGCGACGGCTGCAGGATACCTTCACCACCGCTCAGTTGCGTCACGATGTCGTGGCGCGCTGGGGCGAGCGCGCGATCGTGCGTTTATCTGCGCCGCGTATCCTGCTCTCCCTGGAAGAGTGGGGCGTCGTGGAATCCGTAGAGGCCAGAGGCGTCTATCGCGCTTTGCCATCACATGTGCTAGCACACAAAGCCCTGTGCTTATGGCTTCTCGAAGCCGCGCTTCGCAGTATCTCCACCGATGCGCTGCCTCTTTATGACCTCCTGCACCTGCCGGAACTATTTCCCTTCGACTTGCAGCTTTCGCCTGGAGAGTTGCATCAATCCCCACGGTTTGTGTTTTTACGCGAAGGGAACAACGTGGAACTGGTTGCGTTGGCGAATGGACGGTTGGAGAAGAATTGATACGGTCATTCACGACGGCGTATTGGCGAGAACTATACATCGAATTCTGAAATTCAGAGGCGCTGTTTAGGATGCATCGACCTATCGAAAACTGCTATTGGGTGGTTCCGGGTCAGCTGCTGGCGGGTGAATACCCCGGAGCTATGGACGCAGCTTCCGCTTGCGCAAAAACCAGTGCCTTGCTCGAGGCTGGTATCGCTGCCTTCATTGACCTGACCTGTGAAGAAGATGGCCTGCTGCCCTATGTGCATTTGCTTCAGGGCGCTATCCATCAGCGGTTCCCCATTCGCGATTACTCAGTGCCCGCCTCACCTGCTGCTATGG
>JAFGFB010000042.1 GCA_016931315.1 Anaerolineae bacterium | reverse complement strand
ATCTCCGGTCAGGCTTTCGAAACTGGCATAGAGCTCACTTTCCGCTACCGGATCGAGTGCGGCGGTCGGCTCATCCAGTATACGCAGCGCGGCAGGGCGCGCCAACGAGCGCGCCATGGCGACACGTTGCCATTCGCCGCCGGAAATGTCCACGCCATCTCCAGCGAGCTTCCCCAAGGGTGTATCCACGCCTTGGGGCAACCGTGCAATCAGCGGTCCGAGCCCGGCGCGCTCGAAAACCTGCCCATCATCAGTGGCTTCCTGCCCGAGGAAGACATTATCGCGCAACGACAGACTATAGCGCGCAAAATCCTGATACACAACCGAAATGAGGTTGCGCAACTCCGCAGCGTTGATGTCCTTAAGGTCACGGCCGTTCACCAGAATGCAGCCCGATTCTGCCGCGTAGAGCCCGGTGAGTAGGCGGGTGACGGTGGTTTTGCCGCAACCGTTGGCGCCTACCAGCGCATAGTGCTTCCCCGCCTCCAGGGTCAGGCTCAACCCATCAAGGATAGTTCGCTCACTGGTCCCTCCTGGTCCCAGGCCTGGTCCCAGGGCAGCGCCTGTGCCGGGATAACGGAAACGCACGTCCCGCAATTCAATCCGAGCAGGACCTGTGGGCGGCAGCGTGGATGTGCTTGCGGGCAGCGTTACAGGCGCGCCGCGTGTGGCGTCGGCTATACCCGGCGCCGCCGTACCCGGCGCCGCCGTACTCGGCGCCGCCGTACTCGGCGCCGCCGTACTCGGCGCTTCTTCCGGTAGGGCCAGGAAGGTCGTGAGATCCTTGAAGAATTCCGCATCCGCGGCGAGCCCGTTGACGGTATCCATGAAGCCCCAGACGATGTCGAAACGGGTAAAGGCCTGCGTGAGCGCGATGAACAGGCCAATGGAAACTGCGCCGGTTTGCAATGAGGGTAGCAGCGCCAGCATGAGCAGCACCCAGATTGCCTGGTTGGTCAGATTGCCGGCATAAGCCTTGACGTACCAACGCCAGCGTGCGCTTAAGCGCACACCGAGGGCCGCGCGGAACGAGGTGCGCAGCATTCCGATCACCATGCTGCTCGCGCCGAAAAGCGTGCGTTCGGCGGCAGCGTCTCGTCCGAGCAGGACGTCGTTGAGATAATCCAGGCGCCGGTCGTGTTCCGCCACCTGACGCTCGGCCTGGTAGAGTGCTTTGCCGCTGCGCACACCGGTGATCAGGGCGAGGCCTCCCACCGCTAGAACCACCAACGGCGCCCACCATACCGCAGAAGCCAGCAGCGCCAGCAGCCCAACGACCTTCAGGACGAACGCGGCGAGATCCACCAGATGATAGAACGTCTTCTTGAGCCGTCCACCCTCAGGGTTGGCGGCTACCCGCCGGATTAAATCCCAGGTTTCGGGTTGTCCCAGCAGGGCATATTCCAGGCGTGTGCGTTTGGCGGTCAACGCCGTGCGGTAGCGGGTGCGCAGCGCCAACACCAGGCGCAGGTCCGCCAGGTTGTGCAGCGCCGAACGTAGCCAGCCGAAAGCGGTGAGGCCCGCCAGCAACGCCAGGGAACTGTACACATCCTGCAATGGCGCCTGTCCCCCCACTGTTTGCATGACCGCATCAATGAGACGAGCAGCCACAAGTGTGGTCACCGGGGTCAACGCGGCCCAGGCAAGATCCAGGAAGCCGTAGAAGAAGGCGGCGACAGGCGCACAGCGGCCTGCGATGGCGAGGCTATCCAGCACCGTATAACGCCGCGCGGGCAAATGGATGGTGGCGGTTTCCACGATTCAGTCAACCATCCTTTTGCGATACCAGATATCCACACTGAAAGTCCTGTAACCCAGACGCTCATAGAGGCGAAAGGCGGCGCTCTCATTCTCGGCATCCACGCCCAATTCCACCTCGGTGGCGCCCTGAGCCTTCAGCAGCTGCAGACTGTGCGCGATCAAGGCGCTGGCGAGGCCGCGTCCGCGCCACTGGGGTCGCACGTAGATGTGTTCGGTGTGCCCGCGTTTGCCCTGCGCCGAGTCCAGCGCAGGGCCTTCGTCCAGGCGCGCCAGCATCATCCCGGCCAGGCGGTCACCGTCCCAGGCCACCTGCCAGAAGGCTGGTTGGTTTTCCGGGTTGGCAAGCCAGGTCGGGTATTTTTCCTCCAGCCAGTCTTCCGCCACATTCTCAAAAAGACCGGCGTTGAACTCCCTTTGCGCTTCCCAAATCTGGTGCATGTGCTCGGGTAGTATGGGACGAATCTCCAACCCGGAGGGCAAAGGCCGGCTGGACACGGCATCGAGAGGGTGCAGCATGTTGTTGAAACGCCGCGTCACCTGGTAATCCATGCTCTCCAGAGCGATTTTCCACGCTTCTTGATGCTCCGATGCCCAAGCCTGGAAATAGCGCTCTGAGACAGGTGCGTGCCCGGAAGCAATCTCTCGCAAGCGGCGTTCATTCTCTGCAATTAAGGCGGACCAGAGAAAGCGCTTCTCGGGTCGCAGAAAACTGATCTGGTAGTAGAGCCGCGTTTGGGGGCGGCTGGAATACCAGCCCAGGCGACTGTAGCCGATGGCTTCCCCTGCTTGCGCGGCAATGATCACGCCCTGTTGCGCGCTCAGGCCATCCATGGCTGCCAGGACCTCGGCAATCTGTTCCAGCGTGATGGGATCGGGGGCGCCGGTCCCCGCAGCATGATCAGCCTCTCGACTGCTGCGGTTGAGTCCCAGCAGCAGCGGGTAGTCGCGTTCGTCGCGTAGATTCCAAAAGGATAGCTCAGTGTGAACTTCTGTCATAGGGTGTTCCTTCATCCCGTGAGTGTGTGTAGCAGCTCCAACACATCAGCCCGGTCAGGCTTGATCGCCAACGCCTGGCGGAGAATGGCCTCAGCGCCGGCGCGGTTGTCCTTCTGCACGAGGAGCCTCGCCAGAAAGAGATGCAAGCCCACGCGCTCCGGGAAAACATGCAGATTCAGTTTGAGCAGCTCAATCGCGATGTCGAGTCTCCCGCCGGCCATCAACTGATAGGCTAACGGGATCAATTCGCTGGGATCAACGGAATAATCGGGGCTGTCCTTGATGCTCTCGTAGCAGGCAGTCGCTGCCTGAATGCCGCCGCTTTGCAGCGCCTGGGCGATGGGAATCATCCACGAAACTTGCCCCAGTTCTGGTTCTTTGCCCAGCAACGCCCTCAGCGCGGCTTGCAAGGCCAGATCATGCGCTGCGGATTCTTCGTTGCTCATAACAATCGCGGCGCTATTTTTCTCCGGCAACAGCGCCAGAAAGCAGGTCCAGCCGAAACTTGCGCCGCCATGCCCCACCGTTCTGACCCCCTCGAAGGTACCCAAAGTCCAGCCCAGACCCATCGTTTCCCGGAAGGGCGGATCGTTTCGCTGCGCCACAGGCGTCCACATCAGGTCATAGGCGGCTGGAGCCAGGAGTCGCTGCCCGCCGTGCAACCCCCGGTTCAGGCTTGTGCTGGCCCACGCACACATCTCCCGCACCGTCGAATACAGAAAGCTGGCTGGAGCGTCGGCGCGGTGGTAGGGGGTGATCGGGTTGACCACCATCCCCGGAACGCGCAGGTGCGGAGGCGCCCATCGGTCGCGCGGCACCTCCGTGGGCAGAAGCGTGCTTTCCGGCATGCCCGCGGGGCGCAGGATGCGCTGCCGCATCGCATCTTCGAACGTCTGCCCGGTGACCCTGGCGATCAGCACCCCCAGCACGTTGTAGGCGATGTTGCTGTAGGCGAAGCGCTCCCCCGGTGCGGCGATCATGCTGCGGCTGGCGAGGGCGCGCACGTAACGCTCAGGTGCGCCTTTATCAATCTCGGGATGTGCCATCAGCGCATCATATTCTGCTTCGTCCATATCCGGCATCCCGGAAGTATGGCTGAGCATTTGCCGCAGGGTGATGTCCCCATAGCGCTGGTCATCCAATCGGAAATCAGGCAGATAGGTGACGAGTGGCAGTTCCAGCTGCAGTTTGCCCTGTTCCACCAACTGCATCACCAACGTGGCAACGAAACACTTGGCGATGGATGCTACACAGAAGAACGAATCGGGCGTCACCGGAATGCCAGTCTCGAGGCTTTGCACGCCGAACCCTCGGGCGTAGATGGTCTTGCCGTCTTCGACAATCCCCACACCCATGCCTGGGACACCCCAACGGGCGATGATGTTCTGGAGAACACGATCCAGTGCGTTTTCGTTGATCATCGTGCAACCTTCAGGCGTGCCTCTGCTAATGCCGCTTCCCTTGCATCTGGCTATCTCCTCGCATCAGCAACGCCGTGCTTTCATTATAACCCAAATTCTGGCTTCTCATCCCTATCCTCCAGCGCTGAAGGCTGAGTGTCCAGATTTCCACCGCAAGGCGCAAATGCCGCGTTGAAGCCTCGCCAAAGAGAGTCGCTGTCCGGACTTGAGCGCCCGTGCGGAATTGTCGCGACCTGTAAGCTGGGGTACAATTGGGTCAACAAATTCTGTGCAGGCCTGGGCTACGACAATATCATAAAGCGTACGTTGCTCTGCAAATAAGTAGGCCCTTTTGACCTTATGTGCAGTAGAATAGCCATTAATGTGCGCCCAGAAAGCGCTAAACGCAACCGCCAACACTGCTCACTGGCTCAAATCCCGATGCTGGTGTATAAAGAAAATCACCCAATAGGAGACCCTGCCATGAAAACTTACCGCAAAGAACTTTGGTTCAATATCCCCACTCGTCGAGCCTTCATCAACATCACTCCGGAAGTTGCGGAGTGCGTCCGGGCAAGCGGCGTAAAAGAGGGGCTCTGCTTGGCAAACGCCATGCACATAACCGCCAGCGTCTTCATTAACGACGATGAACCCGGCTTGCACCAGGACTACGACGACT
>JAFGFB010000041.1 GCA_016931315.1 Anaerolineae bacterium | reverse complement strand
TAGGAGTTTATAGAAAGCGAGAGCGTTATGGCTGAAGCAACCTTGCCCCAGGTATCGGGCGTTGAGACTCCCCAGAAGAAAAAAAATCCTAGTTCGTGGGTCAAACTGGCGCGGTATACGGGGATCAAATTGATCACCTTGTTTATCGCTGTCGTCATCGGCATCTATCTGACCATTTTGATTGCTAATATGGGTGGCTACGTGGATGAGATCCTCAAGGGACAGATTCGCGAAAGCATCTCCATCTCTGTGAGCATGGACCCCACACTCAAATATTTGTCTATTGAAGAGCGTAACAAGCTCATCAATGACCGTGTTGTTCTCGAGGAAAAGCGTCTGGGACTGGATCAGCCGTTTCTGTTGCGCAGCGTGCGCTTCCTGACCCGTGCGATCACGCTTAACCTGGGACGGGCACAGCACATTGCCAGCGATAGTGGTTCAAGGCTCGTGAAGAATATCATCTTGGAACGGCTGCCGCCGACCTTGTTGCTGATGGCAACTTCGAACCTGCTGCTGTTCTTCCTAAGCCTGTTCTTTGCGCTTTATCTCTCCCGCAACTACGGCACCTTCCTGGATAAAGCTGTGATTGCCATGTCACCTTTCTCCTCTGCTCCAGCGTGGTTCTATGGCATATTCCTGCTCTTGCTCTTTGCCTCAGTTTTAGGCTGGTTGCCTTTTGGTGGCATGGTTGCTGCACCGCCCCCCGAAGAGCTCGGAGCGCGCTTGCTCAGTTATGGACGCCATTTGATTCTGCCGGTGACGGCCTGGTTGGTCAGCGGTATTTTTTCCGGCGTCTATGGCTGGCGTACCTTTTTTCTGATCTTCTCCATGGAAGACTACGTGGAACTGGCGCGCGCTAAAGGGCTTTCTTCCCGCGAGATTGAGCGACGCTATGTGTTGCGTCCCACGATGCCGAATATCATCACCAGTTTTGCGTTGATGATGATCAGCCTCTGGCAGGGCGCGACGATTCTGGAGACGGTCTTCAACTGGCCCGGCTTAGGGCGGATGCTGTATCGGGCGATTGGCCTTTACGATTCCCCGGTCATCATTGGCTCCGCCATCATCTATGCCTATTTGCTGGCGGCAACCGTCTTCTTGCTAGACTTCATCTACGCTCTGGTTGACCCCCGAGTGCGTGTTGGAAGTGGAGGGCAGAAATCATGAACGCCTTGAAGCGCACTTTCAAAGATATCTCGCAATACCCTTCTGCCATCGCTGGGGTGGTGCTTATCCTGGCGTTGGTTGCCCTGGCGGTTTACACTATGTTTGCTATTCCCTACAGTGAGGCGATTCGTCTGTGGCGCGGTGGCGAGGAAATTTGGGGGGATTATCCCCGCCTGGCGCCTCCTGCCTGGACGAATATTTTCACCAAGGAAAAGCAACCTTCGACTATTGTGCGTGACAGTGTCGATGTGGATTCTGGCGTCACAAAAGAAGTCAAGCCCATTGACGAGACGATGACGGACGTCATCTTCACCTATTCCTTTGATTATGATGCCGACGTCTTCCCTCAGGAAATGATCGTCTTTATGACGGCAGCGTACCAGGAAAAGGCCCCCTTCGTCTCATTGTTCTGGATCACGCCCGATGGGCGTGAAATCCGGCTCGGCGAGGTCACCGCCAAGGCCTCTGAGACCTATCGTTTTAACCAGGATGAGCGCTTGCTGCGGCGCCTCAAGGGTGTGGCTCCGGAAGTCGCCCTCTTCGCCGATCCCGAGCAAGAGACGCCTACAGTTCTCAAAGGGACTTATCAACTGCGGATTGCCGCGATTACCTTTGAGGAAAATTCCGACCTGGAAGCCAAATTCGTGTCCTACGGCACCGTGCATGGGCTGGCAGGCACCGACCATCGTCGCCGCGATTTGACGATTGCCCTGCTTTGGGGTACACCCATCGCCCTGGCTTTTGGCTTGGTGGCGGCTCTGGTCACCACCGTGACCACCATGGTTATCGCGGCAGTCGGCGTGTGGTTCGGCGGCGTCGTGGATGATTTGATCCAGCGTATTACCGAAATCAACATGCTCTTGCCGTTCTTACCGATTCTGATTATGGTCGGTACCTTCCAATCTCGTAGTATCTGGGTGCTGCTGCTCTGGGTGATTCTACTCAGTATTTTTGGCGCCAGCATCAAGGGCTATCGGGCGACCTTTATGCAGATCAAAGAGGCGCCCTACATCGAGGCGGCGCGCTCCTATGGCGCCAGTAACTGGCGCATCATTGTCTCCTACCTGATTCCGCGCATCATCCCGGTGTTGATACCCGGGCTGGTGTCAGGCGTTCCTGCCTACGTCTTCCTGGAGGCTTCGTTAGCGGTCTTGGGCTTGGGCGATCCTGTTCTGCCGACCTGGGGCAAGCTCATCAATGATGCCTACGGCAACGGTGCGCTCTATAATGGCCAATACTATTGGATTCTGGAACCGGCGCTGTTACTGATGATTGCCGGTCTTGCCTTTGCGATGGTGGGCTTTGCCCTCGATCGTATCTTTAACCCCCGCTTGAGGGAGGTGTAAGCACATGCCTGAAACAACTTTGCTCCATATTGAAGACTTGCAGCTGTTTTTTCGCGCCGGTAAGGGCGTTGTGCGCGCGGTGGATGGCGTGAATTTTGATCTCAACGCCAACCAGGCAGTCGTGGTGCTGGGTGAATCGGGCTGTGGAAAGACCTCGCTGGCCAAGGCAATTCTGCGTCTTCTACCCCGCAATGTGGATACCTATGACGGTAAGATTTACCTGCATGACCAGAATGTCATGGAGTTGAGTGACGAGGAGTATCGCCGGCAGGTGCGGTGGCTCAAGATGTCCATGGTGCCACAGGCGGCGATGAACGCGCTCAACCCGGTGCTGAAGGTGGGTGACCAGGTGGCAGAGCCGGCAATGATCCACAACGCGATGGATAAAGAGATGGCGCTTGGGCAGGCGCGCAAGATGTTCCAGCACGTCGGTGTGCCGCTGGATTTTCTGAATCGCTATGCCTTTGAGCTGAGTGGCGGCATGCGACAGCGTGTAGCCATCGCCATGTCCCTGGTCACAGCGCCTGACCTCATCGTGTTGGATGAGCCGACCTCGGCTCTGGATGTGTTGACGCAGGCGAACATCTTCAACGTGCTCAAGCGGATCAAGAGCGAGCTCGGCATGAGCTTCATCCTCATCACCCACGATATTGCCACCTCCAGTGAGTTGGCGGATAGTGTGGCCGTGATGTACGCCGGGCAGATTGTGGAAACCAGTGATGCCCATCGCTTTTTCCATGAGCCGCTGCATCCCTATTCAGGCAAGCTCATGGATAGTGTCCCGCGCTTGCGGGGTACCCAGGAACCGGATTTCATCGTGGGCCAACCGCCGAGCCTGATCAACCCGCCCACCGGATGCCGCTTCCGCGACCGTTGTCCTCACGCTTTCGGCCGTTGCGCGGAAGAACCGCCGACCATCCGGCAGGATGGTCGCACGGTTAAATGCTGGCTGCATGTGGCCTAAAGGAGCTATGAAATGAATGCTATATCCGGAACAGCTCAGGGAGGTGCAGCCGTGAATAGTGCAGAGCGGCGTCATGATGAAGTGTTGTTGTCGGTTCAGGATTTGCATGTGTGGTTCGAATTGCGGCGCTTTGGCTTTGGTCATGCCGGCTATGTGCGTGCGGTGGATGGGGTGACCTTTGATCTGCATTACAGCGAGACCATTGCCATCGTCGGTGAAAGTGGTTGTGGCAAATCAAGCTTGATGAAGACGATCCTGGCGCTACATCGCCCCACTAAGGGCGATATTCTCTTTGAGAATCGCAACTTGAATGCCCTCAAAGGTCCAGAGCTGCGCGAATACCGTTCACAAGTTGGCTATGTGCAGCAGGATCCCTACGGTGCATTGGCACCCTTTATGACCGTGCAGCGGATTCTTGAAGAGCCGATGATCATTAACGGGATCAAGGATAAAGCCGAGCGCGAGGCGCGGCTGCGCAATGCGATGGAGGAAGTCAAGATGAGCCCGGTGGATGACTTCCTGCAAAAGTTCCCGCACATGCTCAGCGGCGGTCAGCAGCAGCGTGTCGTCATCGCGCGTGCCATGCTGCTGGAGCCTAAACTCATTGTCGCAGATGAACCGGTATCCATGCTGGATGCCTCGGTGCGGGTGGAAATCCTCAAACTGCTGCGTGCTTTGCAGGATAAGCACAATCTCGCCGTGATTTACATCACCCACGACCTTTCTACGGTGCGCTATTTCTCGGAGCGGGTCTTCGTGATGTATGCGGGACAGGCGGTGGAGAAATCCCTTATCAACGATTTGATTCGTAATCCGCTGCATCCCTACACCATGGCGCTCCTGGCAGCCACATCTGATCCCGATGCGGACAATGCGACGCGCTTCCGGGATGTGCCCCCTGGTGAGCCTCCGAGCCTCGTCAAGCCGCCCAAGGGCTGCCGCTTCCATCCGCGGTGTCCGCACATGATCAAGGACCTGTGTGATGCGGAGGAACCTCCGCACTTTGAGCCTGAACCGCAGCACCTGGTGGCGTGTTGGTTGTATAGATGAGCGGACATTGGCAACCCTGGCATACGATATTGGTAGGCCTGGTCCTGGTTGTGACCGGCTTTGTTCTGCCTTTGTTGATGGTGCTGGGGGTTCTAAAATCCACTCTGCCGTTGAATTTCATTGCCTACGGGGCGTCGTTTTCGGGGTTGTTGTTGGGCATAGTTGGGGCTGCGCTCTACGCCAAACGTGGCAAGGATTAGGTCCCTACGGGTGCCTGGTAAAAAGAAATTTTGGGGACGCGCGGAGCGCGTCCCCAAAATACTAAAAAAGACCCTCTTCATTTATTTGCAAAACCGCTTTTGGGTTTTCCCCAAAAATCTGTTGTATACCCGTTCTGTCCGTGCGTGGCGCTCTGTCTTAAGGGTGCTCCAGGCGCAGGCTTTCGATATTCCAGAGGCTAAAACTGCTGGTGGATTCGGGCGCGTAACCGCTAACCTCGGGTCGGATGACCGAGATTTGTAGCCGTAGAAAGAGTGGCAGTGCGGGCAATTGCCCGGCAAAACGCCGTTGTGCCGCCTGGTGCCCGGCGATGAATTCCGCCGAGCCTGGCACGGCGTTCTGCGCTTGCGCGCATGCGGTATCGAAATCTGTATCAATGAACCCCGCCAGATTCAATCCCGACCAGTTATTCGCCTCGCTGGGAATTTCGGTGCTCATATAGCGTTGGCAGGGGGGTGGGTCGAATTCCGTCATCCACGCAAAGGAAGCCAGGTCGAAATTGCGTCCGAACAGGGGACCATCGGCGCTCATGGCGAAAAACTCTGTCACGGGTAACTGGCTGATGGTGACATCCATCCCGCAGAATGCCAGGTCACTCTGGAATTGCTCCAGATACGTCATGGGCGAGGCCGTCGTGGATTGCCAGCGAAATGTCAGGGCGGTTTTATCGCGTATCCCTGGAATGTCATACGCCTCGCGGGTGCCATTGCCATCCTCATCTCGCCAGCCGATCTCCTCTAGCAACGCCTTGCCGCGTTCGGGGTTATACGGATACGTTGCAAGGTCTTCGGCATAAAGCGGATGCCCGGCTGGAAGATAAGAATCCAGGACGGATGCTTTTCCATGCAGCTGCGTCTTGACGATGCCCTCGCGGTTGAGACAATATGCAATGGCCTGTCGGGTGCGCACATCCTCAAAGAAGTCGGGGCGTTTGGTGTTCGAAGCCGGATTGATGTTGAAATCAAGGTGCTCCCAGCGACTGTCGGGTGTGAACACCGGAATCGCCAGAGATTGCTCCTCCAGGCGCAGCAGGAGCGGCACCAGGTCTTCCAAGTCGGCGCGCTCCGTGAGGATATCGCAGTCTCCGGAAAGGAGCTGGGCCACGGCATCGTTGACATCCGGAATGAAACGGAAAACGATTTTGTCAACGCCTGGTTGACCCTCTCCGGCGCGGAAATACGCTTGATTTTGCACCAAAGTGATTTGGTGTCCTGGAAGCCATTCCTCCACCACAAAGGCTCCCCATCCCATAGGTGCGCGTGTGGATTCGGGGGCTTTGAGCAGGTCGGCAGCCCGGTATTTCAGGCTCACCTGCCACAGCTGCCGTGGCAACGGAAGCCAGAAGTTGCTCGCATATTGGGGATCAATGAATCCCGGCAGACCGGTCCAGACGACGGTCTGCTCGTCCAGCGCGCGATAGCTCGCGGTACGCTCCACAGCATCCTTATCCGTTGGCGTACTGGCATCTGCGTCAATCTCGTAGCTGTAGACTGAATCATCCGCAGTGACCGGCGTGCCGTCGGACCATCGCACATCCTCTCGCAATCGAAAAGTGACCGCCAACTGCTCCATCTCCACCGGTTCTCCGGTGAAAGTCACTGCACAGGCGGTGCTATAGCACCCCGCCGGGCGCACGGTCATGCCTTCAGCCAGCGTCACCGGATTATTCGCCGCATCAACTGCGCGGTCGCCAGTTTGCAGAATCACTTTGGAAATAGTGACATCTTTGCCGCCCAGTTCTGGCAGCATTTCGAGAATGACAGGTTGATAGGTGTAATCGCGGTAGTCTATGGGACCATCGTAGAGCGCTTGCAGGATATGACGCGCTGTGCGCTGCGAGTTGCTGTACCAGTAGAGCGACTCGGGTTCTTGTTCCTGGCAGATAGTGAGGATAGTGGGTTGGGGTGTTGGCGTGGGCGTGGGCGCCGGCGTCGGGGTTGTGGTCGGGGTTGGCGTTGACGTAGCGCCCACCTCGGTTGCGAGGCCCGCGCCGGGTGTTGGGCTGGATGATGCCGTGAGTGTCATCACCGCCGGCTGAAAGTTGGCGCATCCAACCAGCAGGCTACATATCAGGTAAGGCGTGATCCAAACCCACAATCTTCTTGATCTCATGCGTGACTCCTGAAGCACAATATTGGGGAGTTGTCTCGGCGCCGGTCCTTGTCGCGGGCAATCTTATCTATTGGGCAGACCGCATTCACCGCAGGGTAACAGGAGAGAGCGCCCCGTGATAAAACCGGCTCATTTACACTATGTGAACTCGTATCTGAGCTCCGGTACCGGGCGTTGACATCTAATCAGCACTTCTCGCAGGCGCTCACGTGCATAGTGCAGACGCGATTTCACTGTGCCTACTGGCAGGTCCAAAATTCGGGCGATTTCCTCCAGCGGCAAATCCTCAAGGTAGAAGAGCGTGACCACTGCACGATGGGAGGTCGGTAGATTGGCAACCACTTCGCGGATTAGTGCCGCTGTTTCCTGCTCCTCGGTGCGATGATCGGGCGAAGGGAACATACTGGGCAGTCCTGATACCCATTCTAGCAGGTCCTCCACGGGCTGTGTCCAACGAATTTTGGCAGACCAGTCGTAGACCAGGTTCAGGGTGACGCGATACAGCCATGGTTCGAGAGGGCGGTCAGTATCAATGGTTTTAGCGTAGGTGTACAGGCGCACGAAACATTCCTGGAGGATATCTTCAGCCGCCCGGTGGTCGCGGGTCGCGGCCAGGGCTACACGATAGACCAGGTCTTTATATTGTTCGTAGAGTTTCCCCAGTGCGTTTAGATCGCCCCGCTGGAGTTGTTGTATCAGGGATTGCTCCATATACCATCCTGTACCGCTGACTATTGCCACTGTCTAAAACTGCGCTTCAATCCGCCGGCAGGTTGTCCAACTGCGTTAAAAATGCACGCTCTTCGGCGCTCAGTTCGATTTTTGAGAGCAGCTCTGGGCGTCGCACCCGGGTGCGACGCAGCGCCTCCTGTCTACGCCAGTGAGAAATCGCGGCATGATTTCCAGAGCGCAGCACCGCTGGAACCTCAATGCCGCCATAAGTCAATGGGCGGGTATATTGTGGTCCCTCTAATAAGCCGCTGGCAAAGGAATCCTGTTGAGCGCTCTCACCATCGCCTAGCACACCTGGAATCCAGCGCGCCAGTGCGTCAATTATGACCATCGCCGGCAGCTCGCCGCCGGTGAGGACGTAATCCCCGATCGAAATCTCATCCGGCTGTAGTGCAATGCGCACCCGCTCATCGAAACCCTCGTAATGTCCACAAACGAGCAGTAGCCGCGCGTTCTGTGCCAATTCCTGCGTGACCGCCTGATTAAAGAGCCGCCCTTGCGGGCTTAATAGCACCACCGGAAACTCTGCCGCGCCCCGGATTGTCTCCACGGCCCGCAAGATAGGCTCAGGCTTGAGCAACATGCCTTCCCCGCCGCCGTAGGGCAAATCATCTGTCAGCTGATGCCGGTCGAGCGCATAATCCCGTAGTTGATGGATGACGATAGTGAGCTGCCCGCGTTCCTGTGCCCGCTTCAAAATGCTCTCCTGTAGCGGACCCAAAAACATCCCTGGGAACAAGGTCAAAACATCAACGTACATTACCCCTATTTTAACATTAGATCAAACCAGGACAAGTGGCGGGTGCATTCGAAGAAAGATGTTTTTGCGGCGTGGCCTTGCCACGCCGCAAAAAACATTAATAAAGCTTTCACAATGCAGCGGAATCATGGCGTAAAGACCTGTAAAATAGATGAAGCGCTCGGCGGCAAGACTTGCTTTCGCCGCCGAAAACGCATACTGAATCCTGTTCTATCTGGCGCGCCCGCGCCCCAGGCTGCGCTGGTAGTCGAGCAACTCTTGCTTGCGCTGCTGTACCAACAAGCGCGCCTGGAGGGGCCAGGTGGCCGTATAGCGCACTCTCAGAGTACTTTCGCCTAGAATATCTGGAATGTCCCCAGGCTCGAGCGCCGCCAGCTGCTCGAACAGGTAGATTCCTGCGGCATTGAGCGCCGCCTCGGTTTTGACGCCAATGCTCCAGATGCGTTTGAGGTTGTCGGGAGCCGCCAGCGTCCGCTCCGGTGGCTGTGGGGGCGCGACCGGCGCCTCCACCAGGGCTGTGACGGGCGCACTTTCAATCGCTTTCATCAGCAGTTCCGGCGCCGGGAGCAACCAGCGGTAGTCATTATCCAGCGCCTGGCGGAAATCCGCCTGGATTTCGGGTTTGTCGTGAATGAGCCAATCATCGCCAGCCCAGCGATAGAGGAGCGCGCAGCGAATTTGTTGCGCATAGGGCTGTTGGTTCCAGCGGTTGATCTCGGTGTACATGGCGCGCACCCAGCCAATATTCTGGTTGATCCATCCCTGATTGTGCGTGCAGTCCGGCGCCGCATCTGGACGGCAGATGTGGTTGGTCTCGGTCAAGTAGACCGGAAGGTCGCGCCACTTCAATGGAATGCGTTCCATAAACAGCCGGTAAGTCTGAAAATCGAAGTAGTGGTCTCCCAGAAATGCGTCTCCAAACGTTGCCAGGCTGGTGATACCATTGACCGAGGGACCATGCGTATAAGCGTGCAGGATGAAGCCATCCAGTCGCGGAATGTTATCGAGCATCGTCTCAAAATAGTCGAGCGGGCGCCAGCGCGCATTCCCGAGCAGCGGCATGGGCGCCGAGTTGTATGGATCTATCGCCCCCGGGCAAATAACGGCGCCTGGCAACACGGCTTTGATGGCGGCATAGACCTTATTGAAGGCTTGTGCATACAGTTCGGCTGTGATGTGCTCGAAAAGCTGCCCGTGATCACCTGGGTGTTCGGTTGGGTTATTCTGCTCATTGCCGATTTGAATGGTCCACTGAAACTGGGCATTGAGCGCGCTGTCGGCTTTCAGGTAGAGCTCGACCCAACGGGCGCAGGTCGCCGCAAAATCATCATAGTGCGCGGATACTGGCAGGGTTCCGCTGGGATAGTAGCCGTGGCTCAGGCGAATGATGACGCCATAACCTTGCTGTGCCCAATCCCATAGCCGGTTCCGTTGGTCGGTATCTAAACCGATACTGTTAGGATGCCGCCCGAGCGTTTCGGTGAAGAAAATCCAGCCTTTCTTGTTTTTCCCATTGTAGAGTCCGCGGAGGCCATCCCGAAAATGTACGTCGTCGCTGAGCTTCGCGGCATGGATGCCAAAGATATGGGGGACGAGACCTTTGGGCAGGTCCGCCGAAGTCGCCAGTCGCCGCGTATCGCTCTGTCGCGGGGCGCGGACATACCACGCGGCAACAAAGCCCTCATGTCGGGAGGGAGTGCGAACGCGAATCCATTGATTTTGCTGCCCCACCTTCTTGCCGGCAACGGCAGGGTCTTCCAGTACCTCCAAAACTGTGCTATGGGGTACCCACCAGACTTGTGCCGCGCTTGTGGTGGGTTGTTGGCGCACCCGTAAGCCAGCGTCGGGACTTTCAACGATAATCCAGGAAACGGGACCCTCCACGGGCTGCGGTACGATGGGGTTAGGCTCGGCAGTTTGTAGTTTGGTATACCAGGCGGCAACATAACCCGCCTGTCCGTTGGGCGCCTGAACGTTGAGCCATTGGCCCTGCTTGCCCACCTTCTGCTTGACTACGGTCTCTGTTTCGAGTGCTTTGAGCAGGGTTTCGTGGGCCATTTCTGCGAGGATGGCGTATTGCGTGCCGGGTCCACTGCGCAGTTTGAGCGGAGTATCCGGGCTATCTATGACGACGAAGAATACCGTAGGAGGTGGGGGTGGGGGTGGCGGCGGCGCTAGCTGCACATACCACGCAGCAACATAGCCCACTTTATTGTCCGGCGTTCGAATCCATAGCCACTGGTTGTTTTGCCCGACCTTGTTTTGTCCCTGTTCTGCATCTTCCAGCACGCCCAGGGTCGCGCCATGATCGGATTTACCCACCAGGTCTGCGCCAACATACGGCCCTTCGCGGACATTGAGATAGCCCACCTCTGGGCTGTTCACCGTAACGTGGAACGTGGGTTGTGCTGGCGGGGTGAGTGGGTTCCCTGCCCCGGATTGGAACGGGTCAAGGAGCGGGGTCGGATCAATAATATCGTGCGGATAGGTGGTCTGCCCTGCCTGGGTAGCTCCTTTTTTCTTCAGCGTTAGGTGCAGATGGGACCCGGTAGAATTTCCTGTGTCATCTGCCAGGGCGATAAGCTGTCCGGTGCGCACCACTTGCCCCCGCACGACCACCACTTGATCAAGATGCGCATAGATGGTTTCGTAGCCATCATCGTGCTGGATGCGCACTTGATTGCCATACGGTAGCTGCATCGGGTTAGAGTTGCCATCGAGCCGAATATCACTCACAAACCCGTCGGCGACGGCGTAAATCTCGCTTCCCAATGGGGCCATGAAGTCCAGGCCCTCGTGTCCCGGGAGTCCGAACTTGTTGTAAACTTGCGGGTTCGCCCCAAAGACCTGCGTAATCGTGCCATATTGGGTTGGCCAGCGAAGTCGAAATGCCATAATGCTTTCCTCCTTTCAAAGGTGGGAGATAGCGGCGTTTTCACCTTAGTGTCCTGATAACAGATTGTACAGGCGTTGCTCCAGTTCGCTGGCGGTGTTGGCTTTTAGGGCGATGAAAGTAACGCCGGGATAGTGTCCGGCATACCAGGCAGCGTTGAGACCCGTGCCGATATCCTCGGGGTTGATGGCAATGACGGTGCGCGCATCGAGGTCGCCGATGCCGGCATCATCCGCCGAGAACCCTAGCGTGGCTTGAAAAGTCAACGTGGTGCGTGCCGCTGCCATGACCCAGTTCACGGGGCAATTGGAGGGCAATAGCACATAGGTCCGCACATATTGGACCCGTGGCGCACCGCGCACGGGAACCGGCTCCGGCTCGGGTTCGGGCTCAGGCTCCGGTTCTGGCTCCGGCTCTGGTTCGGGAAGTGGGGTCACCTCGGTCAGCGTGAAGGCATCCATAAACCAGTTGTTAGCAAAGCCCCATTTGGCTTTGCACTCCAACCAGATTTGCGCTTTGCCATCTGCTGGCGCGGTAAACTCGACCCAAACATCACAATAACGGCCAAAAGCGAAGTTCTCGCTCTGAATATTGAACCAATCTGCCCATTCTACAGGGTCATCTTCACCCTGTGGCCATGGCGTATTGGGGATGCTCCACCCCGCGCGTGCTTCAGCTGCCCAAATATCTCGTGCCCAGACCTTGCCATTGGGGCCGTATTGCTCGACAATATCGGGGAAAACCTTGGCCGTAAAGCGGTAACGTGCGCCTGGCGTCAGCCCGGTGACATCTTGCGTTACCGCAAAATAGAGCGGGGAAAAGGCCTTGAAAACTTTCCAGCAAAACTCGCCTGTAAGGAAGAAAAGTGGTTTTTCTACTTCCGGCGCGTGATGAATATACCATACAGTAGACTCGGGGCGATAAGCCGGGGCGCTGCTGCCCGGGAAGATAACATTATCTAGCCAATAGAGTCGCCAACCGTCTGGCACAACAATTTCAGTGATGTTGTCTTGGTGATGATGCCCCTGATCGAAATTGGGATTTTGTAACAGGTTCATCGGGTACTCCTTTCGTCAATCTGACCGATATATTTCTGGTGAACGTCGTGGGGTTTCTGGATATCTTCTCTTTGGGTTTTCCCCATCACTAGGGTGGGTATAGGGTTGGCAGATGGGGCAAAAATACGTGCTTCGCTGTGCTTGAACGATGCGTTCGAGGGTATAACCGCACCGTGGGCAACGCTCTCCTGTCCGGTCGTAGACCGCCAGATGCAACTGTTGTTGGCCTGAACTGCCATCGGGGTAAACATATTGCCGGTCTGAAAGGGTGGCGCCGCCGTGTTCCACACCCTCTCTGAGCACGCTCACAATAGTTCCGTGCAGGCAGGTTGCCTCGGCCTCGGTCAGGGTGTGGGCTGCTCTCAGGGGATGAATGCCTGCGCGCCAGAGGGCTTCATTGACATAGATGTTCCCCAGTCCGGCGAGAAAGTTCTGATCGAGCAGAACGCGCTTGATCTCGCCACGACGGCTTTGCAGAGCTGCGCTTAACCAGGCAGCGGTAAATTCTGGGCTGAGGGGTTCGGGTCCGAGGGCGCCGGTGATGATCTGGGAATTCTCCACCAGGTAGAATCGTCCAAACTTCCGTGGGTCAATGTAATCCAGCCTGGTACCATCATCTAGCAGAAAACGCGCGTGCGTGTGTGGGGCGTCTTCTGCCGGCGTGCCAGCTTCTTGAATGCGGAACTTGCCCGTCATGCGCAAGTGTACTAACCACGTCTTGCCTGTATTCAGGCCGAAGCTGAGGAATTTGCCTCTTCGTCCAACCTCAAGCACACTGGTATTCAGCAATTCATGGACAAATTCTGCCGGTGAAGGCTGCTCCACGGTACGTGCCCAGAGAATCTCCACCGCATCGAAACGCCGTTGGAGCAGCCGTGGACGCAGCTGCCGTGCAATCGTCTCAACTTCTGGCAATTCTGGCACCGAACTCCTCCCTGGGTATGGGATAGATGATTGGCTCTCAGGCGCCACTATAAGATGTGGCACGCTTGCCTCTCTTGCTCTGGTGAAAGAGTGCTTTGGGGCGTGCGGCTCCCCAAACACACTAACATGAACCTTTGTTCTCAGACGCGTGTTAGCGTGGGTAGCTGTAGAAGGATTCGTAGCGTTGCACTAGTGCTTCGAAGTGCTTCAATTCCACCGCTGCCAGCTGTAAGAAGAGCTGCTTGGCTTCAGGGTCTTCCACGCTTTCGGCGCTGCGGCGATACAGCTTGTAGCTCTTATCTTCTGCGCCCATAGCGAAGACCAGGGCTTCTTCTAGCGAGTAGGTCTCGCCCAAGGATTCCAGGGCTTTGACGTCGCTGGGGAACACGGGATCATTCAAATCCAGGGGGTCTACTGCGCCAAGCTCCGGGATGGTGCAAACATCCTCACCGCACTGTACGGCGACCAGTTGTCGCTCCAGATAGCCATAATGCGCCAGTTCATCCTCGGCCAACTGCTTGAGCATAGCTGCCGTGGCCTCATCGCCGGGCAATTCAGCGGCTCTCAGGTAGAAATCACGGCCTGTTTGTTCTAAATTCATCGCTTGAGTCAAAACCTCTGCCAGGGTCATGGGTCATTCCTCCTATGTTTTTGTAAGCGCGTCTTGTAGGGAACTGCGCCCGCCTTGTAAAACTCCGAACCACGGTTTATTCCTGCCAGCTGCCACCCTTTGAATGCCATTCAACGAATGCCATTCTCTGAATGGCTTGATCCTGTGATGACGCTTTGTAACTCTATTATACTTGCTGCTTTATCAAAGGTAAAGTGCAACATGGGCGTCGGATAAATAATGGGCTGTTGGGCGCCTCAGAAAAACCTGGCATGCCTGCCCGCCTTGATCTGATATGCAAATGTTTTGGGGGCGCGTAAAGCACGCCCCCAAAAACACTACCCCAAACCTATCCCTCGTTTCTTACCGCTGCAATAGCATCTCCCCGCTGCGCACCAGCGAGTGATATCCATCATAATCATCGTCATCCCCGATAGCAACGATGATGTTGTAACTATTGCCCGGCGTGAGCGCCTTATCGTAGATGTCACCCGTATCGAGCAGTCGCTTGAGCTCAAAGCGTGTGAGATCATCTGTTTCGGTTCCCGCGAATTCCAGGATGTGATTCGCGCCGCCAATCTCCTCATCTGGTGGGTGTGTGGGTCCCGTGGTGCCAACACCGAACGCATCCCACAATTTTGCCTCGCCATTTTCGACAAAGCCGAAGAAATAGTCAGCGTCTTTCATAGCCCGCGTGGGTTCGATTCCCACCGATACCCAGCCTTGCGTATCACCCTCCATCGCGAAATAGAGATACTCCCCATCATGGCCCCACCACAGGCGGATTTTGCCGAAGTCTGCACTATCGGTGTATTCCCCCTCGGTGATCACGCCATCCGCAATCCAGGTCGGGCTGTCGTTGGCGGGCGGCTCTGCTGTCGTTTCGGTCGTCTCTTGCGGCGCCTCTTCTGTCGCAGTCGGAGCTTCCGTCGCAACAGCAGTTTCCTGGATTTCGGGCTGTGGGGTAGCTGTAGGCGGCGCTGCCGTCGGTGCAGGAGCTGCAGTAGGTGAGGCGCACCCTACAATGAGACTCATCAACATCGCCCCGGCGAAAATACTCATTACAAAACGAGAAGGTTTCATTGTTCTACTCCTTGTATTATCTACATATTTTATAT
>JAFGFB010000040.1 GCA_016931315.1 Anaerolineae bacterium | reverse complement strand
GGACGCAGGATTTTCCTGCCACGAATTGCACGCATGGCGCCATTGTACGGGCGACGGCATCCCGCGGTGCCCTTCGCGGGGAAAATCCCGCTGCCCATGCACAACCAATCCACCCCGGAAATCGTGCTGCTAGGGATGCCTCGCCCTTCCGGGGGGGAATGACGAATTGCGACGCGGATTTCTTGGCCACGAATTGCACGAATTTGCACGAAGGGCGCACCGCTCACCTGCACGGTGTTACGCGCTTCAGCGCGGGCTCCCCGCCGGAAGGGATGCCGCACCGAGGCGTGCGGGGCCATTCATGACACACAAACCCTGGGACCCGCTGTGCCTCTCGATCAAACATCAGCCCTTCATTCATCACGTGGAACATGTTGTCTGTTTGCCGTTTCAAAATGTGCTAAACTATAGCAATCCGCGAGATTGACGTGAACGATGCGGAAACTAGCGTATCGGTAGCTGAACGGGCGGCTTTTTTGGAGAACCAGCGTGGTTCGGGACAATCTCCCCAATGTCCTGCGCATTTGCAGTGCTTCTATGGGCACTGCCAAGATATTTGCGAAACCGCGGGAACTCCAGAGTTCCCACGCCCGCGGTACACTAAAGCTATCCTGACCAAGGAGGATGGCATGGGTGATTTGCCTGATGGAAGCAGTAGGCCGGAGGACCTGAAGCGCGTGGCCCGGATCCTGGAAATCGTGCAGATGATCGCAACCGCGCCCCGCCGGTATCTGCGCCGCGACCTGGCGAAGCACTTCGAGGTCAGCGAGCGGATGATCCAGAAAGACCTCGAGATCGTTCGGCATGGTTTAGTTCTGTCGTTGGAGCACGATCAGGGAGGCTATTTCTTTGAGCGTATGCCGCGCTTACCAGCGCTCCAATACTCGTTTTCTGAGGCCTTGGCTTTGCTTCTAGCGGTGCAGGTCGCGCAGCAGGTTACCGGCATCGGTTCCGTGGAACTTGCCGCGGCCAAGGCGCGGCTCGAGGCGCTGTTTCCTGCGGAATTCACCCCATTCTTGCGCCAGCGCGGGCAGACGATGCCCGTTACTGCGCAAGGTAAACATCGGCAGCAGATGCTCACCCTGCTCAATCGTGCGCTTGTCGAAGGGCGTAAAATACAAATGGTCTATGCGACCCATTCACGAGGTGGCGAGGTCAATCTGCGGGTAGTGCGACCCTATGCGTTATACGTCCACGTGCGCTCCTGGCACCTGATTGCGTATTGCGAACGCCGGGAAAGCGTCTTGATGTTCAAAGTGGATCGCATCCACGAGGCCAGACTTCTCGACTCCCATTACACGATTCCTCCGGACTTCAACGTGGATGACTACATGGGTGGCGCCTGGGGCGCCATTCGGGGCGTCGCGGGTGAGGCGGTGCCGGTGACGCTCCGTTTCACACCGGAGGCGGGCAAAAGGGTGTCGGAAGAGCAGTGGCACGCGAGCCAACGTGCGGAGATGGACGCTGACGGCAGCATTCTGTTCCGATTGCACATTGCGATTACACCGGAGTTCGTGAATTGGGTGCTGTACTACGGAAGTTCGGTAGAGGTACTGGAGCCGAAAGCATTGCGCGAGCAAGTAGCGGAGGAGCATCGCTGCGCAGCGGAGGTGAATGCCGGAAACCCTTAAGCATCGAATATCCATTTCATAACGGACTTTTCAGGAGGTGCAAATGCTGAAATACACACGTCATCCATTCATTGATGTAGGTATTGCTACGATTACTGCGTTTGTAAGGAAGCGGGATCCCGAACAGCTCACGGAAGCGGATCTTGACCTCATTGCCGATTACATCGAACGGGAGTACGTCCGGCAACCGCTGAAGTCTTTCTTGACGGTAGCTTTTACCAGTAATGCCTGGTTTTGCCAGGACGCCTATAATCCGGATAAGCCGAATCTGTCAGAGGAGGAACGGCAGACACGAAGACGAAAGCGTGAATTGCTGGCAGAGGCGCACTTAAGACAGTGGTCGATAAACCGGGTATCCTCTGGTGGTGACCAAGACGTTTTTCTCGGCGGCCCGATCACGACAGTAGAGCTGTCCGGGAAATTGCAGCCCGGCAAAGCCGCGCGCGCGCAGATACCGCTAACTTTTGGCGACACGTATATCAACTTCTTTGCTGAGGGTGACCCCGGTCTTCCTGTATCAGGTCTGGCTCTCTTGGCATTACAGGCCTTCCCCTTGGGTTGCGCCAAATGCGCGGGGCGGTTGTTGGCGGTGCACTCTGACAATCCACGAATCACGCAACACTTCGCCGGCGAGTTTCTGGTCGAAAACCGAAGCGCCGTGCAACTCGCGCAAGCATCAGGTAGCAGCAAATTGCCAGAGACTAGGTTTTCCCACCGCACATTGCTGATTGATGTGTTGCTTCGGGCCTATGAGAAGCAACGTGAGGCGCATGAGGATGATTCGCTCTTTTCACTCACCGCCTATCACCTGACCAACAGCGGACAAGGAGCGGATCTGAATCTTTATCACCTGCCTATGCAGACGATCGTCTTTCTCCGCGAAATGAGTTCTGCGCATTATGCAGCGCAGTGGGAACCCATCGTCCGTCGGGCGTGGGAGGTGCCGCCCCAAGGAAAGAAAGGGGCCGAGGATTTCGCGCCGCGCAAAAACTGGCTCTATGAAGACTTGTTCGACTTGCCGCAAAACGCGGCGCGGTTCGTCCGCACCTATTTCCTGCGTGCGGCGCTGCGCTATGCGCAAGGCAAGACTGACCCGCGCACCGGCTACTCACTACAAGACGAAGCTATCCTGGTATCGTGGTCAATCATTGACAGCTTTCTGAGGAGGATTATGGGTATGGAAAAAGAACGGGTGGAGCAGATCAGGCAATTGGGGGATGCGCTTGCGGATTATGTTGCCAGACAGAATGACCGGCGCTTCTTCCGCGACTTCTTTACAGTGCAGCGCTACGATTTCTTCCGCACTGCGCTCATTAAGGCAAACCTGGCTTACGTACGCAGTGGAAAGCCGCCTTTCATCACACTTGAGCCATACATCGCAGTATTCGAAGAGGGCGATGGCGTAGCGCAGATGGATTGGCGGTTGGCGCGCGACCTGGTGCTGATTCGCATGGTCGAGCAACTGTACCAACGCGGTTGGTTCCAGAGCAATGCGGAAGTGCTTTCCGAAACGGTCGAAGCAACTGTCGAAGAGTAGTATCGCTATCACACACTTAGAGGAGGATATGATCATGGCTTTCGTAACCGGTTTGTTGTTGATTGATGCGCCCGCTTCGGCATTGAATAACCTTGGCAGCATTCCTGGTGCGCGTACAGATAACACCGTAGGGGTCAAGGTGATTCGCGCCAAGGACGGCATTTATCCCTATGTCTCGGCGCAGGCGTTCCGCTACTGGCTGCGGGCCACGCTGGAAAACGGCGCATGGGGTTGGGAGAAGGCGCCCATCTACCGTGAAAAGAAGGTGGCGTATACCGATGCGAATCCCATCCTCTACTGGGATGATGATCTGCTAGGCTATATGCGTGCGCCCTCGAAGAAAACCGATGCTGTCGAAGCGCGCGCTACGGACGAGTCTCGTGCGGCGGAAACCCCGACGACGGATACGATTACACGCGTGTCGCCGTTTCGGGTTAGCACGTTGGTCTCACTTGCGCCAGTTAGCCCGACTGAGGACTTTGGCGTGATGTCCCGTCATGAAGGCGACCCCGTGCCACATGAGCACCAATTCTACCGCACCACACTCAAGGGGCTGTATTCTCTTGACCTTCACGCCTGCGGCACCTTCTCCTATCGCCAGAAAACCGGCTTTCGCAACCTGGATGATACACGCATCGAGCTGGCAAAGGAAAAGGGTCTGGAGCACCTCGAAGCGGAGAAATCATACCGGCTGACACAGACCGAACGTCTGGAACGGGTGTGTGCGCTGTTTGAGGGTATGGCGCATCTCGAAGGCGGGGCCAAACAGACCTTGCATTACACCGATGTCACGCCTGCATTGACGGTAGTGGCCGTAACTAGAGGCGGCAATCACATCTTTGGTCACATGGTGGGCGCCACCGGGCGTGGGCTGCCGGAACTCAAACTCGATGCGCTCCGCGAGGCGTTGGTGGTATTCGGTGAAGAACTCGTCTCGCCAGTCTACATCGGTTGGGTCTCCGGCTACCTGGATGAAGAGCGGGCAAAGGTGGAAGCCGCGCTCCAATCAGGTGGGGTGTTGGCCGAGTTCGCCGAAAAAATCGTGATCGCGCATCCGCGCGAAGCCTACCAACAGCTCATCGAGGGGTTACGGGCCCATCCGCAGTGGTTGGATTAACGCGGAAGGAGGCAACCATGCGTGTACTCAAGGTGGTAGCGGAGGGACTCACCACGTCCTTCCGTTACCCACACTTCATGCAACAGATTCATCCGAGTTACCAGATGCCGCCCCCGGCAACGATCTATGGGCATATTGCCAGCGCTCTGGGCGAGTGGTTTGAGCCAGCGGGCGTACAATTCGCCTATCATTTCACGGCCCAAGGCAGCGTTCAGGACATGGAGCACATCATTGTGCTAAGCGCGGCGACGGGAAAATTGCCCGATACAGAAATCCCTAAAGTGCTCGAGGGCAATGTCAATCCTTTCCGGCGTGAGCTGTTGTTTCAGCCCCGCCTGACGCTGTATCTCAACCGTCCGGAGTGGGAGAATGCCTTTCGGCATCCCCGGTATGCCGTTGTGTTGGGGCGATCGCAGGATTTGTTTACTTACACGCGCACAGAAGTGGTGGATTTGCAGCCCGCTGCTCAAGCGTACTTCGAACACACCCTGCTCCCACACTCTATGGCAACCCAGGTGCGAAGGGGCGTGACTGTGCTGATGCCCCGGTACCTGGATTATGCACGCAAGCGCGCCCCGGTCTTCAGCCGGTACCTGGTATTGCAGGAGCGCGTTCATAGCGCTGACTTTATCACCTTTGACCAACCTTCGGTTCAGGAGTACTGGACGGATCCCCAAGCGCCAATCCACAACGGTGCAGCTTTGGGTTTAGCATTTCACAGTTTTGTGGGAGACGATGGTGAAGCCCTCACGTTGGCCTGACGCGATGGAGGATACCCTGTGGGCCAAAAGCCCAGAGCGCGGCGCTGGCGGACACCCGGAAAGCCTGGCCCGGCACACCTGGGATGTTCTCCAGCGTTTGGCTGAGTTCATTGCCCTACGACCGGACCTGCCACAGACGCTGGGACTGCCGCGTCTGTGGCAGGTTCTTTTCTGGGCAGCGTTTCTGCACGATTTCGGCAAAGCCGCCGGCGGCTTTCAGGCGCGCCTGCGCGGCGGTGCGAAATGGCCGTACCGGCATGAAGTGCTTTCGCTGGCCTTTGTTGATTGGATAGCTGCAGAATTCACAACGGAAGAACAGGCCTGGTTGGTGGCTGCCATCGTCTCGCATCACAAGGATGCGGAGGAGATCCAACGGCTCTACCCGGAGCCGGAACCCGGCGATGATGATTGGTTGAGTGAGTTGCTCATCCAAATCGATCCGGAGGCACTAATCGCGCTTTGGGATTGGTTGCAGGGTTGTGCTGCGACGTGGATTATGGACCTGGGATTGTCGAGGGTCGGCGTTACCGCGCCGGCAATTCCTGCTCGAGAGGTCGCCATCGCGCGAATCCGAATGCAGGGCGTCACACGCATCCGGCATTGGCTCAAGGTTTACCGCCGCTTTGTGCGGCGGCTCAAAGATGACCCACAGCAGAGCGAGATCATCGGCGCTTTGACCTTGCGCGGCTATCTCATCAATGCTGATCATAGTGCGTCCGCTCACGCGGGCGCCTTGCCGCGAGTGCACATTGCCGCCGATACTATTCTCCAGCGGATGCCAGACCACCCTTATGCGCACCAACTCGAGGCCGGTCAAACCCTCGGCTCAGCGCTACTGGTCGCTCCGACGGGCAGTGGAAAGACTGAAGCCGCGTTGCTCTGGGCAGCGCGCCAGGCCAATCACAGCGCAAGGCTGCCGCGCCTGTTCTACACTCTGCCCTACCAGGCCAGCATGAACGCCATGAAGTTGCGGTTGGAGGACACCTTCCCTGGCAAAGGTATCGTCGGACTGCAGCACGGGCGTAGTCTGTTATCCCTTTACCGGATGTTGTTGGAGGAGGAAGACTATACACCTGAGACGGCAGCTCGCCAATCGAAATGGGCGCGTAACCTGGCCGAGCTCAACTACCCACCTATCCGGATCTTCAGCCCATATCAAATGCTCAAGGGCATGTATCGCTTGCGGGGATACGAAGCCTTGCTGGCGGATTATCATGGAGCGGCTTTTGTTTTCGATGAAATCCACGCCTATGAAGTAGAGCGCCTGGCTATGATCCTCACCACAATGGCCTTTCTTTCCCGAGCCTTCGATGCCCGCTTTTTTGTGATGTCTGCTACGTTCCCTACGCTGGTCAAGACCTGGCTGCAAGAAGCGTTGGGAGGACCGCTTGCGATCAAAGCGGCTGACGCGCTGTTTGCCGCTTTCTGCCGGCATCGTCTGGTGTTGCTGGAGGGCGAAATCACCACAGATGACGCGCTTGAGCGCATAAGCCAGGACGCGTTGGCGGGGAAATCTGTGCTTGTGACGTGCAATTTGGTGGATCGTGCGCAAGCCATGTATCGCGAATTACGCGACCGCTTGCGGTCGGCTGGGGTCCATGTTGAGCTTCTTCACGGACGTTTCAACATGCGTGACCGTTCAGCCAAAGAACAGCTGGTGCGGAATGTTGTCGGCGCCAGGAGTGAGGATCGACACCCCCTGGTGTTGGTGGCGACGCAAGTTGTGGAGGTGAGTCTCGATATCGACCTCGACACCATCTACACCGATCCCGCGCCGCTTGAGGCGTTGGTGCAACGCTTCGGACGTGTCAATCGTCGCCGCAAGCAATCTGGCCTTGCCCCCGTTCACGTCTACAAGCAACCGGCGGATGGACAGAAAATCTATGATGATGAGTTGGTAAAGCGGACTTTGGCCATATTGGAACGTGAGAATGGACATCCGATTGACGAAGCCGCTATTGGGCATTGGCTCGATGAAATCTACAGCGGTGACATAGCAGCAACCTGGCAGCAGCGGTATCGCTACGCCGCGTCCGAGTTTGAGGCTACCTGCATCCAGTCTCTGCAACCCTTTGCCGCTGATCGGACGCTTGAGGAACTGTTCTACAAAGCCTTTGATAGCATCGAGATCCTACCCCAGAGTCTCGTGGGCGTTTACCAACAAGCAATGGAAGAACAGCCCATTCTGGCAGGGGAATTCTTGGTCTCGATCAGCTGGAGGCGATATTTTGCGCTGAGAAAGAAAGGGAGTTTGCAGCCGCAGACCGGCGAGCTTCCGCCAGTGGTGCATGCTGCTTACAGCCCAGAAGAAGGGCTGGTCTTTGAACCTAACGTAACCTAAATCCCGACGGGCGCGGCGACCTCCCTAGCCGCCGCGCCCTCAGCCTTTCGATCCGCCAGGAGGAACCCATGGATCACTTCACCGCACACCGGCTCTGGTTCGCCATGCGGGCCCAGGATAACGTGGAACTGAATGAGCATCAGGGCTCGGCCATACGCGGGTCGCTCTTCCACGCGCTCCGCAACCGCTTCTGCGCCTTTGCGCGCGAGCCGGATGCGGAGTGTACCTCCTGTGTGCTGGCAAAAAACTGCCCGGTCGCGACCCTGGTGAGCACCCTCGATCCGGAGCACCGGCGCGGACAGGACCGCCCGCGTCCCTTCACCGTGCAGGCCCCTTCGCCCGGGAGTGGCCATCCCTGGGAGTTGGACGATGGTCGGGTGGTGTTGCGCTATGATCCTGGCGAGACTCTGACCTTTGGCTTGACGCTCTACGCTGATGCCATGCAGCTTTTCCCCTACGTTGTGCTGGCGCTGCAGGAGTTCGAGGTGGGTGGTCTGGGCCGCAAATGTGCACAGCCCGATGGTCGCTGGCGGCGGGGACGGCTGGCCGTGCAGCGCGTCTGGGCCCAAAACCCGCTCAGCGGAGAAGAGCAGCCTGTCTTGCGTGAGGGCAGCCGTCAGGTTCACGTCCCGGATATTCCCGTGAGCCATGCCCAGGTCCTGCAAGCCGCTGGTCAGCATTCTGCAGCGCTCGCCGCAGCGTCACCGGATGGCGTGTGCACCGTGCACTTCCTCAGCCCGACACGGTTGATCGAGGCAAAACATCTTGTCAAACCGGAGCGCTTCCGTTTCCGTCCTCTTCTGCAACGCTTGCTCGAACGGCTGGAAGCCTTGAGCGAGGCCTTCTCCAACACGCCACTGGACGTGGACTTTCCGATGCTACTCGAGGCGGCTGAAAGGGTGCGTGTGGTTGAGAACCGCCTGGTGTGGGAGGAGTTCCGCAGCTACTCCACCCGCAGGCATGGCGAATCGCCCATGAGCGGGCTTCTGGGTGAGGTGACGTTGCAGACTGAGGATTGGGCGCCCTTCCTGCCGTGGCTGATCTGGGGCCAATTCGCGCAGGTGGGGAAGGACGCGGTAAAGGGCAATGGCGTCGTGCAACTGCAAGTGAGCACGCTTAACGCGAGGTGAAGGATCAGCCATGGAAACGAGCACCCTGATTGTGGAGCAGTTCGGCGCGTATGTGGGCAAGCACAGCGAGCGGATCCAGGTGAAGGTGAGGGGCGAGTTGGTCGCCGAAGCGCCTTTGCTGACGCTCGAAAACGTGTTGATCATCGGCAAAGGCGTCTCCATCTCGGCCGACGCCCTGGGACTATGCGCCGAGCAAGGCATTCCGGTGCATTGCCTCTCCTCCAG
>JAFGFB010000039.1 GCA_016931315.1 Anaerolineae bacterium | reverse complement strand
GGTATTTGCCTATTCAGTGTGTTAAGGTGCTACTTTCAATATACAAGATGCAGAGGTAGTTTTTTTTGTGATTTTTGTGGACGGGGCGAAGCCCCGTCCACAAAAATCACACTTGCAGAAAAAGACGCAGAGAGTTAACGCCTGATGTGGGTCGTTTGCAAGATGGCGATCTTATTGTACGGCGCCGCGCCCCGAAACACCTCCTGTCTCAAACAGGCATGCCACCCCTGATATGTAGTGTTATGCGACCAAAAATTCATCGTATACCCGGCTCGTATGGGGCAAAGCGCACCCCAAAACACCCGTTTTAGCGGGTTTAAGCCCGAAACTCGCTCTCTGCGATGAGGAACTGATACTGTCCAAGTTCCATGCAGTTTGACTCTGCGTTTGCCGTGGTATAATTTTGTCAGCTTGCGAGAGTGTAGCAAGCCAGAACGCGATTCGGAAGTCGCGGTTACTCAAAACAATTAAGAATACTCGATGACGATACCAACACCCGTCCACAATTGGATAGCTGCTAACCAGAAGGAACTTACCAGGTTTCTGAAATTTGCCGTTGTCGGCGCGATTGGCGCCGTGGTGGATTTCGGCATTCTCTACCTGATGCACCGCGTGATTGGGCTGTCCATTGTGCCCGCCAATACCATCTCTTTCACGTGCGCTGTGATCAGCAATTTCACCTGGAATCGCTATTGGACGTATCCCGACTCGCGTTCCAAGCCGCTTAAGGCGCAGCTGGGACAATTCTTCATCGTGAACATCCTGGGATGGGCCATCAACACCGGCATCCTCACCCTGCTCAAAGACCCTCTCACCGCCGCGACTGCGAGCCTGTTGCCGGCGCTGATGGCGAAAACGGCCTATACCATTGGCTATAACAGCGCGAAAGTGGTGGCTACCGGCGTGGTGATGTTCTGGAATTTTTTCGTGAACCGTTTTTGGACTTACAACGACGTCAAATAGCCAGGTTCGAGCGGGTGCAGAGGGTAAGGTTTTTTACCTTTGGAAAAAAGGCGCGCCATGCGAATTGCGATTGATTACACCTCAGCGCTCCGGCAAGGCGCCGGTATTGGACGCTACGCACGTGAGCTGGTAGATGCCATTCTTGAAACACCCTCGCCCCACAACTTCGTGCTGATGGCGGCAAAGGCGGGCTTGAGCGAACACTGGCGCCATGAGCAAACCCGTCTTTCAGAATTAGCGGCAGCCCCCGAACAGCTGCGCTTTCGCGGATTACCGCTCACCGATAACTGGGTTGCACGGCTCTGGCAACGCCTGCGCGTGCCGCTGCCAGCGGAAACGATCACCGGAAGGGTAGATGGCTTCTATTCACCGGATTTTGTATTGCCGCCGCTGCGCTCCGGCACACGTGCACTGTTGACCGTCCACGACCTTTCCTTTATCCGGCATCCGGAGACCTTCACGCCTGCCCTGCAGCAGTACCTCCAGAGAGCGGTGCCGCGCAGTGTCGCCCGCGCGGATTTCATCCTGGCAGATTCAATAGCGACACACCAAGACCTGGTGGAACTGCTTCACGTTCCTGTGGAGCGGGTCACCGTGCTCTACAGCGGCTTAGCGGCGGGCTTCCAGGAGACTCCAGAAGCCGACGAGCGGGTGCGCTTGCAGGCGCGCTACGGCATCGGCGCGCGCCCGTATATCCTCACGGTGGGCACGTTGCAGCCGCGCAAGAACTACATTCGATTGATGCAAGCCTGCGACCCACTCTGCGCTTCAGGCGAGCTAGAGCTGGTCATCGCGGGCAAGCCGGCGTGGCTGGCGGAACCCATTCTGGAAGCAGCAGCGCAACGCCCTACCACACGATTGCTGGGTTTCGTAGCGGATGCAGACCTTCCCGCACTCTACCGGCAGGCGACAGCCTTTGCCTTCCCCAGCCTCTATGAAGGCTTTGGGTTGCCCGTTATCGAAGCGATGGCCTGCGGGACGCCGGTGGTAGGCTCCGCCGTCTCTAGCATCCCTGAGGTTGTGGGCGACGCCGGTTTGCTAGTGGACCCGCTGGATGTTGATGGATGGCGCACGGCGCTACAACGCGTGTGCGAAGACTCCGCGCTGCGCGCCGAGCTGCGCAGCCGGGGGCTGAGCCACGCCAGGCAATTTTCGTGGGCGCGAGCAGCAGCACAGTGGCTGGCGTTGATTGCGGAAATCGCATGATCCCCAATCCCATATGGAGGCAACCATGCGCATTGCCATAATCTCCGGCGAGTATCCCCCGATGGAAGGTGGCGTGGGCGACTTTACACGGGCGCTGAGCCTGGAGCTGTTGCGACAGGGGCACGAGCTGCATATCCTCACCGGGAAACAGGGCGCCGCCACGGTCAATGTAGAAGAGGGCCTGACAATCCACCGGGTCATCCAGCATTGGGGCTTTAACGCCTATGCCCAGATTGCACGCTGGATCGCCAACGTCCAACCGGATGTCATCGACATTCAATACCAACCCGCCATCTACGAGATGAAAGGCGCCATCCACCTGCTGCCGCGCTGGCAGCAGCACCATGGGCGCCCTTTCAGCACCACGTTCCACGATTTACGCGTCCCCTATTTGTTTCCCAAGGCGGGACGCCTGCGCGCGTGGGCTGTGTGGCAACTGGCGAGGTACAGCCAGGGGGTGATCCTCACCAACGATGAGGATTACGCCACGTTAGTGCAGCAGCTACACCCTAGCGATGCAGATTCCAGGCTGCGGGTTATCCCCATCGGCAGCAATATCGCGCCGAAACCACCCGCCGGATACGAAAGCGCCAGCTGGCGCGCCCAGCAAAAATTCGCACCGGAAGATTTCCTTATCGGCTTCTTTGGCTTTCTCAATCACAGTAAAGGCGTCGAGACGCTGCTGGATGCGTTGGCGCAAATGCTCGAGGCAGGAATTCCAGCACAGTTGCTGCTCATCGGAGGTCGCACCGGCTCCAGCGACCCCACCAACCGCGCCTACGCCGCCGATATTGATGCGCGCATCACGGCGGCAAACCTGGAACATCGGGTACACCGTACGGGCTTTACCACGCCAGAGGAAGTATCTGCCGCATTGCTCGCTTGCGATGTCTGTGCGCTGCCCTACAGGGATGGGGTCAGCCTAAGACGGGGCACCCTGCAAGTGGCACTGGCACACGGGCAAGCCATCATCACGACAACGCCCCAGACACCTTCGGGGCATTTTCGCGATGGGGAAAACATGCTGATGGTACCGCCGGATGATCCGGTTGAACTTGCCGCAGCCCTGCAGAAATTGTGGCGCACACCGGAGTTGCGCGCGGCGCTGGGGCAGCAAGCCAGGCAGCTGGCGGAAGAATTCGGTTGGGAGCGAATCGCCAAGCACACGGCTGAATTCTTTGAGCAGCTGCGCCACACCCCTACCACGCCCTGAACCCATCAACAGGGCGGCTAGAGCAGCAGCCCGCGCTTCGATACACGCAACACGGCGGCGCCAGGCGCCGCCGTGTTCTGCATAGCTGCTTTTGGTCGAACTAAATCAAACCTTGCGCCGTGAAAGGAAGAAGAGCACGCCAACCCCCACCGCCAACACAGCCACAACAATTCCACTGATCTGAACAATCTTCATCAGCGTTGAGGCTACTTTTCCGGAATCGCCCTCAGGCGCGGGCGTTGGGTCGGTGGCTTCAGGAGTATTCTGCTCCACAGCGGGCGCGGGAGAGGCTCCCCACGTATACCCCAGTTCCAAAGCATAGGTCTGCCCGGCGCTCAGCATTACGCCCCACTCAGCGGGTCCGGTTGGAGTGTAGCCGTTAGCCGGAGTCTGGCGCAGAATGTAGTTGCCCGGTTCGAGGTTCTGGAAACAATAAGGCTCACTTATGCCATCCGTCGTATAGGAACCGGCGGGGCCATTCACGCCCACCAGAGAGACGACCGTGCCAGGCACCAAGCCTTCGGTGCTGGTTTGGCGCATCAGGTCGGCGTTGGCGTCATTGTAGGTCAAGACGCACAGGGCAGCCTTATCCGTTTGGGGCGTGGGCGCAACTGCTACAGGAGTCGTTGCGTCCGGCGTGAGCAGGGGTGTGGTGATGAGCGCCGTCGCCTGCGGCGTCGGGGTGGGAAGCGTTATCGCCGTGCCGGAGATGACGAGTTCCTGTCCCACGATAATCAAGTTACTGGGACCCAGAGTGCCAGCGTTAAGGCGTTGCAGCTCTTCCAATTCTACGCCATACTGAATAGCGATACCGAGCAATGTATCTCCAGGCTGGACTACATGGATCACTGCCCCATCGGGCCGTGGCGTGGATGTGGCAGCAGGCGCCGCGGGAACAGCCGCAGTGGGTTCCGGCAGCCCTGGCGTGGCTGGCGGCGCAGCCGTCGGCTGTAAATCCCCCTGCCCAATGGCAACCAGGGAAGCATCGTCAATGTAGACATCATTGGAAATGCGGGGCCAGGGTTCGGGCCAGTCGGCGCGGGAATAGGTGAAGACCGTGACCGTGCCCGCTTGCGCGGTCGCCTCTACCGTGAAGAGTGTGTACACATCGAAGGCATCTTTCTCAGGACTCCAAATGACCGTGGGAGACCAGGGATTGGTGCCACCGGTCGGATCAATGCCAACTTTGGTGTGCATGGGCGCAGGTTGGTTGGAAAGGTGCCCCGTGGGGCAATCATTCCACTGCTCACCAGGCAGGCAGGACCAGGTCTGCATGTAGACCTGGAATCGCAAGATGGTGCCAGGGGTGATATTGCTCACTTGCTGATAGAGTCCGGCTTCATGCTGGCGATTCCAGCTGAAGTATTTCTGGGAGAGGAAACCGCCGTGAATGCGGTAGGCAAACTCAGCCGCGCTGGTGCCTCGGAATTCAGGGCGACCCCAGGCGCAGTGCGAATCATCAGGTGCACAGTAATCGGGGATTTTTGCATACGCGGGACGTTGATCCACGTAGAAGGCGCGCCAACCGGGCGCGATTTGAACTTCTGGAATGCCATCCTGAAAAGGCCAGGCTTCTCCGGCGCCGGATTCGAAATCACCGTTAACCAGCAAATTGCCGCCGCCAATCTGCGCCTGGACCGGGACAGCTCTCGCGCCCAAACCCAACAAGGACACGATGACACCAGCAATCACTATGAACAACAACATTCTGCGAAACATACACCATCCTCCTAATATAGGAAGTCCCTCAGTATCAAGAGCAGTTCGGGACAACACAAAGACAACGTTGGGGATTGTAACATAAGCCGCGAGCACGTCAACCGCGGAAACGGTTCAGGTGTATTTCAAAATGGAGGCAAAAAATCTCAGGCGTCCCTATGGGACGCAGAAGAAAATTGATTTTTGTGATGGGGCAAAGCCCCATCACAAAAATCAATCAAAGAGAAGGTATTTGCATACTAATCATCTTGCTTTTGCCTCAAAACTGAAACGCACCCAACGATTCGGGGACGAAGACATAGTATTGGGGGAAACCAGAAGAGGTGCTGCAAACAGACGAAGAGGGGGTTTTTATGTGTTTTTGGCTACCGCGCTGCGCGCGGCAGCCAAAAACACCTCTTAGGAAACCTGATGATCATCAAGCGGAGGGTTGCAATTCTGCTTGCTTCTGGTATCATCAATCAGAATGTGTAGAGCAATCGGTCGTAAGCCCACATACGTTGTGATTTTGGTGACCGCAGCAGTCGCCGCCGCATTGACGCTGCTCCTTTACCACAATGCCTTGCAGCTACCGCTCTGGGCTGACGATTTGCTGCAAGTGCCCTGGGTCGAGGCAACTCCCCTGCGAGACCTATGGCAGACGGTGGGTCCCTATGAAGATTATCGCCCCCTGCACTTCAGCCTGTGGCGCGGGCTGTATGCGCTCACGGACGACCTGAAACCGGCGACCCTGCACCTGCTCAATCTAGTGGGTCACGGGTTGAGCAGCTTTTTGGTGGGATTGCTCGCGGCGCACATCTCCAAGCGCGCGTTTATCGCAGCGCTGCTCGGGGTAAGTTTCTTCGGGTTGTTTCCGTTCGCCTACGATACGGTGCTATGGGTCAGCTCGTTCTCCTATCCATTGAGCCTCATCCTCACAGTATCGGCAGTGCTTCTGTACCTCACAGCACGCGAGACCGGCAAAGTGAGCCTGTATATCCCGGTGCTGCTGCTCACGGCGCTGGCAGGGTTCGCCTATGAGGGTGGCGTGATGGCAGGACCCAGCGTGCTGCTGGCTGAAATCTGCCTGCAGCAGCGCCCATTTTCACGGTGGAGCCCGGCTGTCTTTGCCGCCTCAATAGTCCCCTTTGCCGTGATCACTACGGTTTCGCCCGCCGTTCCCACCGAGTTCCTTACCGGACTGCATCCCATCTACAATCTTGTCATCGCGCTGCAATGCCTGAACTATCCCCTGGCGCCGCTGGCGCAACTGACCGGGGGCAACGCCATCACGGTGCTCGTTCTTAGCAGTTTCTTACTGCTAGCCGGCGCCGCCTGGCTGAGCTGGCGCCGACACAATGTTCGCCACCTGCTCTTTGGACTGGGCTGGACCGTGTTGTGGAGCCTGATTCCGCTCAGCACGCAAGCCTTCAACTGGTATCGCGACCCTCCGCGCGTCTTCTATCTCAGCGCCGTAGGCATCGCGGTGGTTTGGGCGAGCATCCTGGAGCAGCTCCCACCGCCACAGTGGGCCAAGCGCTGGCGCGTGAGCTTTCAGGGCCTGCTGAGCCTGATCCTCCTTTTGCCAGGCGCAGTTTTCCTACACGATGAGGTGACGGTACACAAGCGCATCAGCGAGCTTCTGTGGGCGACGGCGCGTGAGGCAGAAACGACGCCGGGCACGCTGTTCATCAACCTGCCCGGGCGCATCACCTTTGCCGAGCGGCGCTATCCCTTGGGACATGAGGGTGCGATTCCCCTCCCACCACCGACCAATGGCGAGCTATGGCTCGCAGTTCATAGTGAGGGCACAAGTCAGGCGCACGCGCGCGCTCTGGGCGCTGTTCTGCCCCCAACGCCCTACCTGCTCGAGATGGCGGATGCGGATGTGGATGGGGTAAGCTTGCGGGCAGCGACACAGGTCGTGCAGGTGCGCTATCAAGGCGAGCTATGGCGCGATGAGACTTCGGCCTTGCAAACCATTGGCAGAGTCCTGCCGCCGCAAGAGCCGACAACTCAGCCGATTGCCACCTTCAGCAGCGCTACAGGCGAGACGCTCTTGTTACACGAGGCTTCGTGTCGCCGGGTTAGCGCAGACGAGGTGATGCTCGAAGTCGAATGGCAAACGGCTTCCCCGCTACGAAGTATGCCGACCGTCTTCGTGCATTGGTGGAGCACCGAGGGGGTATTACTCGGGCAAGCCGATGGCGACCCGTTAGGAGGGCTGTACCCGTTCGCGCAGTGGCAGGCGGGGGAAATTGTGGAAGAGACCCGAGTGCTCAAGGCGAATGAACCCGGAGGCAACAGGGTAACGCTGG
>JAFGFB010000038.1 GCA_016931315.1 Anaerolineae bacterium | reverse complement strand
GATTACGTCAGCTGCACGCCCAGAGCCAAACACGGCAAGATTGAGCGGCATCGGCACGATGATTACGCGGAAACCTGCAGCCGCAATGTCGTGTGCCAATGGCGCGTAGGCGCGCGCGTCTACGCGCCCGCCAGGGTAGAAGATGAAACCGACTTGTGATGCACCCTGTGCTGGAGCAAATTCCAGCCAACGCTCTGTGGAGACTTGCACCTGGGAATCCGATTGGATTGCTGTCATCGCCTCAGGCATGGGCCCTGTGGGCAAGCTTGCCCACAGGACAAAGCCACCAATGGCTAACATAAGCAGCAATCCCACAAAGACAGTTGCTCTTTTGAGTATTGATCTGTTCATTATTCTACCTCAAAAAGACTTTGGGGGGCCGATGATACCGCCTGGTATGTGTTGTTCAGTGTTCATAGGCTCCCTGCGGGTGTGACGTTGCATTCCGGCGTGATGGGCTCCGGAATGCCGGGCAGCCGCCGTTGGGCGTAGAGGACCAGGCCCGCTGTCACTAATGCAGCAGCAATGCCAGGCGCCCATGCGCCCAGCTGTTGCAGAAGAGCACCGGCTGCAATCGGCGAAACGATGCGCGCGAAGCTTCCCAGGGCAGACGACAACCCAAGTGCTCCACCGACTTGTTCGGGTGGCACGGCTTTGCTCAATTGACTGTTCAACACCGTATTTAGGATACCAGCTGCCAGCGAGAGGGGCGCCAAGACCACAAGCAAGACTCCCACGCTGGGTGAAGCCGCCCACCCCACGAATGACAGCGTCAGCAGTACGATGCCCGCGAGGGTAAGTTTTCGCTCACCAAAACGTTTGGTCAGCATGCCGATGACGCCACCCTGGATGATGACGACCAGTAGCCCAACGTATGCAAGCACATAGCTGGTCTGTTGTGCGCTCAGAGCGAAGCGATACAGTGCATAGGTGGAGAAAATCGTTTCGAAGATAGTGAACGCCAAGCGGTAGAAGAGCTGCAGGTTGAGTAACGGTCCTACACAGGGGAGGTGTAATGCCTTCCAAAGCAAGGGCCACGAGAATCTGGTTTCTGGTTTGGAGCGCCGTTCCTCTAGAGGCTTCTTTGAAACCGACTCTGGTAGGAAGAGCAGCACGCCGAGCAGGTTTACCGCCGCAACTGCCGCCGCGATAAAGGCGGGTAGCGCATAGTTGCCACCAGCGCTTAGCACGCCTCCCATTGCGGGTCCGAGGATGAAGCCCAACCCAAAGGCGGCGCCAACTAACCCCAAGCCTTTGGCGCGGTCTTTGGTATCGGTGATGTCGCTGATGTAGGCCTGGGCGAGGGTAATGTCGCCACCCAGGAACCCATCCAGAACACGGCTGAGAAAAACCATCCAGAGTGACCGTGCAAAGCCTAACAGCAGGAAACTTCCCAGCGTGCCGATGAGACTGACAATCAGCAGGGGGCGGCGCCCATAACGGTCTGAGAGCCGCCCCAACACCGGTGCACCGATCAGCTGGGTCACAGCATTCGACGCCAGGAGAAAGCCGATCACCGTTGCCGAAGCGCCATAGGTGTCCGCATAGTAGGGCAACAGCGGCAGGATGAGGCTGAAACCCAGCACATCCACAAACACGAAGATCAGGATCTGAAGCAGTTGCTTGCGCATTCTAGTCTCACGCAGCTTTTTGGACTTCGTCGATGAACGCCTTGATGGTTGGCAATCCAACCATCTTCTCGTAGAAGAAGTTGTTGACGATGTTGATCACCTCGGCGCGGACAGCCTCGGCTTGCAGCGTCAATGCCTCGCCCACGTGCTCACGGCTAAGGAGATCACGGAGGCGCAGCAGATTGCGGACGATTTCTGTCTCTTTTTCGCCTTCTAACGCGTCCACTACGGCCAAAATGAGATGGTCGGTCTGGGAAAGAAGGTTTTGTAGGGGGATGGTCGCGCCGGGCTTGAAGGCGTCATCAATGGTGCGGATGAGCGACCATACCTGGTACAGGATAGTGGTCGGCTCGTCAAAGATCTCGCGCAGGAACGCCGCTTCCTCATAACGTCCGGTTAGCCGAAAGAGATTGTACATGCGCTTGGCTGCTTTGCCGTAGTTGTGCGGTGTGTAGCGCAGATACTTCTTCACCTGGTCTTCCATTGCGGCGACATAATCCGCCAATACATCCGAGGAGACGTGTTTGACCAGTTTGGAGAAAATGGGCGCGGACTCCGCATCTAGGTAGATCTCCTGAAAATAGGCATCCAGGTAGCCATCAAGCGGGGTGATGGAGCCATCGGGGGCTTCCCATGTCACATCGAGCATGTTACTGGCGTTCGCCAGCTGTCCTCGAATGGGATCGGCGATCACCCAGTCGAGCTTGCACCAACCGGGCTCTTGGGCCGCGTCCTCCCATTTGATGGTGACTGGCGTTCCTTCAGGCGCAACGGCTTCAACAGCTCCGGCTTCAATATCATGTGCGGTCCAGGCGATTGGCCAACCCTTGCGCTGAGTCTCACCATCCCTTACAACGTCGAACGGATACGAGCCGTACTTGACTTCGATGAGCTGATACGTCTCGCCCCGTAGGGTACTGAGTGCCTTTTCGCGCATGATTCGGCTCAGGATTTGGCAGGCTTCCTCACGGGTGGGCGCGAGTATATTGACGCGTTCGAAGTAATCGCAGTCTCCAGGGTGGGTCTGGATTTTCGACTGCGCTGCGGATCCAGAGAGCGCCAGCGCCGTTTCGACCACACCCGGCACGTCGGTGAACTCCACCAACCGTCCGATGGCGCGGAAGCG
>JAFGFB010000004.1 GCA_016931315.1 Anaerolineae bacterium | reverse complement strand
GGGAGGAGGAGGGTGAGGAGGAGGAAGAGAGCAGGTGCAAGTCGTGTGTGTTTGGTCATGTGGGAGACTCTCAAAAAACCCTTTCTGAGCCGCTGTTGGAGACCACAGGTCTGCCGCAGAAATTGCCCGATTTTAAGCATCGAATGCCTCCTGGCTGCCGCGATGAGGATCCGTTCACGCTTCCCTCCCAAATAACCAGGCCGGTTGTAGCGCCTCGAGCGCCGCGCACATTTCGGGCTTCAGCCGAAGGCGCCACTTCCCTTCGGGCAATGACTCCCAATCAATGACCATGTTGGTGCCGGGCTGGTTCTCCTCGCCATAACCGGGAGTCCCATTGACGCGGTGCCCAAGAGCGCCCAAAACCCCAGCGAGGTCTTGCATGTCGCGTCGCCCCATAACTGCGATCAATTCCGCATGGGTCAGGCCTGCGGCGCCAGCATCATAGAGCGCCTTGTAGAGCTGGCGCTGGCCCTCAGGCACGGGGATGCGCGTGAGTAGCCGCTGAAAATCCTCGGGCGCTGGCGCGGTGAAGGCCAATGCTGGATCATCGCTCGACGGTTTCGCGAGCAGCTGAGTCTTGATCTGCAACCAGTCACGGTGACGTCGAAGCGTGTCCTCGTCCTCTGGAGTTGGTTTGCGCCGGAAGTGGAAGACGGCGTTGCGCAGATCCCTGATCTCCCGCAGCCGCTGGCCCACACGGCTTCGGTGGTAGGGCGTATTGCCGAACACAGATGCAAACCGGGGCCAGTTCTGGCCATGCTGGATTAGCAGGACGTAGTCATCGACCGTTAGCTCCATCAGTTCGTGGGGTGTCTCGGCCGAGCTGTACTTTTTCGCAAGAGCGTTCTGAATACATGCCGGCAACTCTGCTGCAGGAATGCACGCGCTGATGATCTGCCGCAGCGCCTGCTCGATTTCGGCAAGCAGCACGAACGGCGCGGTCACTTGCGCCAGATAGGTCAGGCCGTCCATGGGGGTCAGTATGGCATCCAACCCACGGCGCGTCCCCACGAGCACCGCCTCATCCTCGTTGAGATGCGGGACGATGGCTTCCCAATTCTCATCCGCCTGGACGAATTGCAGCTGCTCCACGAATTCCTCGGTCGGCAAATCTCCGATAGGCTCATCAACCTTGCCCATGCGCAGCAATCCTACCGCCAGCGAGTGATGCGAGAACACGCCTACCACGCGCGAGTTGACGCTGACCGGCAGCTGGGAGAAATTGTGCTTCTCCATCAGTGCGAGCGCCTCCGCAACCGAGGTATCAGGGTGGACGGACACCACCTGCTGCCCCTCCGGAATGAGTTTGCCCACCAGATGGAACAGGTCGGCCAGGGTTTCATGACGATCAGCCGTTGCTGGCGTGGCCTTTGAATTGCCTGCCATCGCTTGACTCCTTTTTTGCTATCACTTCGACCGCCGAACACTAACTGCTATCCGCGATTACCGGTCGGCGGTCAGCGGTCGAAACCTGCGGCGCACCGCTGGGGAAAAGCCACCTGCCTGGTACACCACGCTCATGAGCACGTTTTGAGCACGTTTAACGACTCCATGAGCATGTTTAGCACTTGCGCCATTGAGCTGCCCGCCCGGTTCCCAGGCATTCAACTGCCCTCTGCTCCCGCAGTTCCTCCAAAACCCGCCGCACGGTCGCCCGGCTAACGGTAGGACACAAGCGTTCCATTTCAGCGATGGAGAACGTTTGTCCGGCTTTGAGCGTCCCGAAAACCTGCAGCACGGCTTCCCGTTTTGCTCCCGGCGCCGAGGCCAATTCTCCCACCCGCGCCTCGAATTCACGGTAGGCGTAGATGAGAACGCTAAGGCTGTACTGATGCCAGGGCGTGAGATCATGTTTTCCAGTCTCCCAGCGTTGACTAGAGCGCCAGAGCGCTTCATAATAGGTTTCTTTGGTGTGCTCGATGATGCGTTCCAGGCTGATGTAGCGCCCAACTTCATAACCGGCCGCGTAGAGCAAGACAAGTGTCAGCAAGCGCCCTACGCGCCCGTTGCCATCGCGGAAGGGATGGATGCACAAGAAATCCAGGACAAAGGCGTTGGCGACCAGCAGTTGATCCACAGCCTCGCCATTCCACAACTCGGTTAGGCCAGCGCACAGTTCAGCCATCGCCTGCGGGGTCTCAACGGCGGGCAGGGGAACGAAACGCACAACGTCGCGTCCATCAGGGAGTCGCTGGCGGATGACGTTATCGTGGTCTTTCCACTCGCCTCCCTCGCCTGGAAGGAAAGCGTAGAGCTCGGCATGCAGGGCACGGATACTCTCCGGCGTGAGCGGCATCGCAATCTGTCCAGTGTGAACCCGAGCCAGCACATCGCGGTAGCCAGCGATCTCGCTCTCGGAGCGCGTCTGCGGCGCCTCTTGGGACATCAACGCTTCCAGTCGGTGCGGTGGCACGACGATACCCTCGATGCGGTTGGACGCCTCGGTGGATTCGACAATGGCCGTGCGGCGCAGCACATCCAGCACCTGCGGCGCCTGGTGGCGGAAGAGCTCCTGCCGCCCCTGATAACGACCCAGGGCCGCCATGAGATTGGCGACGGAGATGTCGACGGGTTCAAATAAACGCTGGTTGCGGAAAGAGTGCATCGCTGACCTCAGTATCATCATCTTCAATAAACACTGTTGATGCTCAAACGTGAGCAGTTCTGAGCGTGGCTGGCGTAGATAGTTCGTCTGTCATTCGTTACTCAGGGTTTCAAACCCGCGCCGAATGACTTGGGCCATGACTTTGCGTCTGGCTTCAAGGAATCCAGGATCTGACATCTTCTGCCAATCCTCTGGAAGCGCATGAAGATAATGTATTGTATCCCATTTCTGCGGTGAGTAACGCGGCTGAGATTGTGCGACGTGTTCGGTAGGGGCTTCATTGGGAAGGTGAATGCTATCGCTCCATTCGATCATGGCAACTTTGGCAACTTACCTTCGACCCTGCCCTTCCGGCTTCGACATGGGACCCACCGCCGATCTCGCTGCCACCCTGACTTTTGCACCCCGGGCCGTTTCCGCAAGCGCTTCCAGAACGAACCACGCCCTGGGATCCACCACCTGCCCCAGAATGCGCGCAGCTTTGAGCAGCGCGGGTCTGGGGGTTTTCGCGATATGCCTCCCTCACAGCAGACTCCCCGTCCTCTAGCCACACTTACCGATCTTC
>JAFGFB010000037.1 GCA_016931315.1 Anaerolineae bacterium | reverse complement strand
CCCTCCTCCGCACGGAGGATCTCCACCGCCTCGCCGGAGGTGATCCAGCGGGCATGGTTGGGGTGATGCTCCACCGCCAGGCTGGCGAAAGGCTCACCAATGATCAGACAGACATCGAGGGGAAGGCAAGGATGCTCGCGCGCCATGCGGCAGGGGCAGTCCAGCACTGCAATGTGATCGGGATTCTCGATGATCAGGTCGCGGGCACGGACGTAAGGGATGACCTGCTCCAGATTGGGCAACGAGATCTCCTGGTTGATGGTCACCAACTGCGTGGCGGCTTCCAGGGGGAGCACCTTGCCGTGGTAGCCATCTGCAAACGTACCCGTACGCTCTGCCCCAGATGGCCGCTGTGGCGTTTCAGCAATGTCGTTGGATGAGGACAACCGCTTGATCCATGCCACAATGGGGGCAAACATCCGGGCCAGGGGGTGTTCCCCCGTCCCCACGCTGAGATACAGGTAGGTCCAGTGCGCGTAGATGTAGCCGTGCAGCAAGGCACCCCATGAAAAGTCGGGTGCGCGGCGGGCCTCCTGCACAAAGGCCCGGGTCGATGGTCGCATAAAAAGATCGCTAAGACGCTTCATCTCTCTCCCCCTCCCGGTGGTAAGGGGACACTATACCAGCGGCGGGGGGCAAGTCAAACGAGAAGGGAACTCAACACAAGGGCGTAGAGCCGATAAAATCGAGCCGACCACGAATTCAACACGAGTACCCGAATGACGCTGTGATAGAGTTAACGTCCTCTACGCAGGTCGAATTACCATATGCCTTGTGTCATCTTCCACCTGCACTATACTATTCCTCGCACACTTGATTGTTCAGACCATGGGGGAAAAAGCTATGCCCAAATCCGAGAAAATCTGGCGTGTTCTTGCAAGTTTGATAGTGTTCTACATTCTACTCTACCTCTTTGCCACCAATTCTCTCAATATCCAGGGCTTCGGTCCCTATGACAGCGACAGAGGTGTGGCACGTCCTGCCACTGTTTGGGATTGGCTCCAACTCCTCATCATTCCTATCGTCCTCGCTCTCGCCGCATGGCGACTTGAAGCCGCAGAACGCAAAGCTGACCGCCAGCTCGCTGATAAACGCGCTGATCTCGATCGCGAGTTCGCTGATCGACGTGCACAGACTGATCACGAAATCGCCGAAAAACGCGCTCGGACCGACCACGAGATCGCCCTTGACCGCCAGCAGCAAGCCACCCTCGAAACCTACTATGATCGCATGGCTGACCTTCTACTCAAAGAGAATCTTCGTGAATCCAAACCCAAGGGTGAAGTCCGAAGCATTGCCCGCGCCCGCACCCTTGCAGTCCTTCGTGCTCTTGATGAAACACGCAAAGCTCAAGTTGTTCAATTCCTCTACGAGTCTCATCTAATCGATGCGGCCTCTCCAATCATTGACCTGAAAAATGCTGATCTCAGAGAAATCGATCTATTCCGTACTGATCTTCCCGGCATTTGTCTCTCTCATGCCCATCTCTTCTTCGCTGATCTTTCTGAAGCTGATCTTTCCAGTGCCAATCTCTCAGGTGCTGGCTTCTTAAAAGCCGACCTTGCCGGCATCCGTCTCTCTCACGCCGATCTCTCCGATGTTAGTTTCCCCGGCGTCGACCTCTGCGGTGCAGATCTCTTCCACGCCGATCTCTTTAACGCGAATCTCTCTGCTGCAGATCTCTCCGTCGCAAATCTTTCCGGCGCTAATCTCAACGGTACCATCCTCTTCGATACCAACCTTTCTGGCACCAACCTCACCAATGCCATCTATACCAAATATACAAGATGGCCCGAAGACTTCGATCCTGAATCTCATGGAGCTATCCTAGTTGACAACAACGGGGAACCCCTCTCTCCACCCTCCTAATTCCTCACTCCTAACTCAACACTCCCCCAGGTTGGCAGTAAGCCCGAACGCGGTATACTGGCGATGTCCATTCAAACCTGAGGAAGGAGCATACCCATGTTTACGCTTCAGGAGCCCTATTACCCGCGGCCCATCCGATTCCTGGAACTCTGGGAACGAGCAGGATGGCGGCTGAAGGTGTATGGGATCGCCTATCAGCGCCCTGCACCCAGGCCGGAGCTGATCGACGCGGCCAAAGCGGTAGTGTACTCCCACCTGATCGACCCGACAGCGCTGCAAGAAGGGTACGGCGTCGGCTTTCTCGGCATCAACGATGGTCGAGGAGCAAACTTCGTCTTCCTGGATTACTGGGCCAATGAAAATGAGTTGCACCACCACGTCTACATCTCACCGGCCGACAAACCAGAGGAATTGATCTACGCCACACCCACCGGGATCGCCGCCTGCGTGTGGGACCTTCGGGTGATGTGCTTCGAACGACAGGCGTGGCTGGAGACGGTGCTCATGAACCCCAAGAAGCCAGATCTGGAGGCCTATCTCGCACGGCAGCTCAACGAGGACGTGTAAAAGCAAATCCTCCTCATTCGAAGAAAGCCTGGAGTATAATAAGAGATGATGAGGAAAAACAAATGAGTATTGAGACTTTGCTGAATGAAAAGCGCAGTGACATTTTGCAGATTGCAGCACAGCATGGCGCAACGAATGTGCGTATCTTTGGATCTGTTGCTCGTGGAGAAGCCGATGCCGAAAGTGATGTGGATTTTCTGGTGACGTTGGAGCCCGGCCGCAGTCTGTTGGACTTAGGCGCGCTCCTGATGGACCTGCAGGATCTTCTAGAGCGCGAAGTCGATATCGTGACAGAAGCTGGGTTGCGCTCACGCATTCGGAAACGTGTTTTAGAGGAGGCAAAACCGTTATGAGAGATGATCGTGAGCGTTTATTGGATATTCAAGAGGCCATAGCGCGAATCGAACGACATGCCGCGCGGGGGAGACCCACTTTTGAACAGGATGAATTAATTCAAAACTGGATGGTTTCAAATATCCAGGTGATCGGTGAAGCGTGTCATGCGCTCTCTCCCGAATTGCGAGCACACTATCCCCAAATACCCTGGCGAGCCATCGTGGGTATGCGCAATATCCTGGTGCACCATTACTTCGAAATCGATACAGAAGCAGTCTGGCAAGTAATCGAACGTGATCTACCAAGTTTAAAAACCGCCGTCGCTGAAATGTTGAACGAGTTGGAACAGTAACTAAAAAGACGCCTGCAAAAGATTCGTGCTATGAGACTTGTTTACGATAAAACCGGAAAGCAGCACATCATGAAAGTCACGGTTTGCGAACTGAGCAATACACCCGCAGTGCTGGAAGAGGAATGGCAAGCGCTGGTGGCACACGCGCGGTCAGAGAAGAGCGATCTCGTGCTGCTGCCGGAGATGCCGTTCTACCCCTGGATCGCTCAGACGCGGCAGGTGGATGCAGCGATATGGCAGGCCGCCGTGGAGGCGCACGATCGCTGGGTGTCCCGCTTTGCCGATTTGGCCCCGGCAGCCGTGGCCGGATCGCGCCCGGTGATCCGGCAGGGCAGGCGCTTCAACGAGGGGTTCGTCTGGAGCCCCGACGCCGGCTGCCGCGGCAAACACACCAAATATTACCTACCCGATGAACCCGGATTCTGGGAGGCCTCGTGGTATGAACGAGGCGAACGGGAGTTCATCCCGTTCCAGATAGGCGAGAGCACGGCAGGCTTCCTCATCTGCTCCGAGCTGTGGTTCGGCGAGCACGCCCGGGCGTATGCCCGACAGGGGCTGCACCTCCTGCTTTGTCCACGTGCCACACCCGGTGGGCTTTCAACCGACAAGTGGATTGCCGGCGGACGCACCGCAGCCGTCATGTCGGGGGCCTTCTGTCTCTCCTCCAATCGGGGTCACGATACCACGGGAGCGCTGCCCTGGGGCGGAAGTGGCTGGATCATCGAGCCGGAAGAAGGCCGGGTTCTGGGCATGACCTCGCCGGAACAGCCTTTCCTGACAATAGAAATCGATTTGGGCGTGGCGGAGAACGCCAAACACACTTATCCTCGCTATATCCCAGAATAAGTGCCGTTATGGATTGAGTTGAAGGGAGCACATTCTCGATGGGGCCAACGCTGGCTGCACCTTCCTCACACAGGCTGCTGCCCCTGGACAGCCTGCGCGGCCTGCTCATGGCCGTGATGGCGTTGGACCATGCCAACACCTTCATTTCGCACGGCAAACGGGGCTTCGAGCTGTGGACCGGTCCATTTCCAAATTACGCTGGGCACGCCCTGGCATTCCTGACCCGCGGCATCACCCACATTGCTGCACCGGGCTTTTTCTTTCTGATGGGCGCCGGCATGGTGCTCTTCGCTCACTCTCGCCGTGAGCGGGGCTGGAGCGATGGACAAATCGCACGCCAGTTCGCCCTGCGCGCCGCTCTGCTGCTGTTCCTCCAGTTCTGCGTGGAAAACCCGGCATGGCGACTCGGTCAGCCGGACAACGGCCAGACCTATTACGGCGTGCTCTACGCGCTTGGAGGAGCTATGCTCATCGGCATCTTGCTCCTTCGCCTGCCGCAGCGCTGGCTGATCGGCCTGAGCGTGCTGCTGAT
>JAFGFB010000036.1 GCA_016931315.1 Anaerolineae bacterium | reverse complement strand
TCAAAGGTCAGCTTGGTGAGGCCATACGTTTAGACACTTGAGCACGCTGAAGAGGCGCAGAGGGTAGTTCTTTTTGTGATTTTCGTGGTGAGGGCGCAGCCCCCGCTCACGAAAATCACTCCTGCAGAAAGAAGGCGCAGAGGGTTGATCGCTGATGAATAAAATTGATTTTTGGCGGCGGGGCAAAGCCTCGCCGCCAAAAATCAATCAAACTTTTTCATTGGAGCCGGTTTGTTGATGTTTACGGGTTTGTGGACTATAATTTTGTCAGATTTCTCATGGGATGTAGGGGCTATGATACTCATCATCAATGGGCCGTTGGGCATCGGGAAGACCTCGGTGGCGTGGGCGCTGAACGAGCGCTTGCAGCCAGGTGTGATGTTGGATGGCGATTATATCGGCGCAGTGGCGCCGTTCGAGATTTATGATGCGGCGCGGGTGGCGTATCTGTACAGAACGCTGGCGCACCTGGTGGCTTATCACCAGCGCGAGGGGGGCTACCGGAATTTCGTGCTCAACTACGTCTTTGAGACGGCGGAATCGCTCGCGGAGCTGGTGGCGCAACTTGAGCCGTTGGATACGGAGGTGCGGGTGTTCCGCCTGACGTGTGCGGTGGAGGAGATGGCGCGCCGTATCAGGCTGCGCGGGCGGACGGGTTCTGAAGGCGAGGTGGCGTGGGAACTGGCGCGTTGCCGGGAACTTGCTGCCATTCAGGATGCGGCGGCGCAGCAGGGTTTTCTCGGTACGGTGGTGGATACGACGTCATTGGACGTTGAGCAGACGGTGGATGCGATTTTGCGGGCGCTTTCGCCACAGCAGGATTGAATTATTGCATGGAGGACCTTATTATGAGAACGATTGATCTTCGCAGTGATACGGTAACACATCCGACGCCGGCGATGTGGAAGGCGATGGCGCTGGCAGAGGTCGGCGATGACGTGCTGGGAGACGATCCCACGGTGCAGCGCCTGGAGGAGCTCTCGGCGGAGCGGCTAGGCTTTGAGGCGGGGCTTTTCGTCGCCAGCGGCACAATGGGCAATCTGGTGGCGTTGCTGACGCATTGCGGGCGTGGGGATGAGGTGATTTTGGGCGATAAATCGCACACCATCGTCTACGAGCAGGGGGGAATGGCGGGTCTGGGCGGCATCATGCCCCACACACTGCCCAATCAGCCCGATGGGACCCTGCGTCTGGAAGAGATCGAGGGCGCGATTCGCGGGGATAACATTCATTTTCCGCGCACACGGCTGATTTGCCTGGAGAACACGCACAATAATTGCCATGGTGTGCCGCTGATCGCGGGGTATACCGCGCAGGTGGTGGCATTGGCGCGGAAGCACGGCTTGGGGGTCCACATTGATGGTGCGCGCATCTTCAACGCTGCGGCGGCGCTGGAGGTGAACGTGCGCGAGTTGACGCGGGGTGTGGATTCGGTGACCTTCTGCCTCTCCAAGGGCTTGTGCGCACCGGTGGGTTCGGTGCTGTGCGGCAGCGCGGCTTTTATCGCCGAGGCGCGCCGCAATCGCAAGGTGCTGGGCGGCGGGATGCGGCAGGCCGGGATTCTGGCGGCGGCGGGCATCGTGGCGCTCGAGGAGATGACGGTGCGATTGGATGCGGACCACGCTTGCGCGCAGTGTCTCGCGGAGGGGCTGGCGGCGATTCCGGGCATCGAGGTGGCGCCTTCGTACACGAATATGATTTATTTTGGGCTTGCCGATAGCGTGAAGATGACTGCTTATGAGGTCACGGCGCGGCTGAGGGAGCGGGGGGTGTTGGTGTTGCCGCGCGATGCGCGCAATTTCCGCGCGGTGACGCATTACTGGATTGACGCGGATGCGGTGGACGGCGCGCTGGAGGCGGTCCGCGCGGTGGTGTGTGGCTAATTCTAAGGGAGGTTGGCGATGGCACGGGTGAAGGACAGCAAGATTTATCAACTGCGGATTGATATTGCCGGCATTCGCCCGCCACTGTGGCGGCGGATTGCGGTGCGCGGGAATACTACCTTAAATCGCTTGCACGATATACTCCAGGTACTGTTTGGCTGGTCAGGTTATCACCTGCACGAGTTTGAGATTGGCGGCATGGAATTCACCGACGACCGTGAGTCTCAGGCGGAATTTGGCATGCGCAGTGAAATGCGGGTGAGTTTGGATGCCTTGGGTCTGGCTGAGGGCATGGTCTTCACTTATCTCTATGATTTCGGAGATGGTTGGGATCACCGCATCAAGGTGGAGAAGGTGCTGCCTTCGGACCCGACAGGGGTTTATCCGGTGTGTCTCACGGGCAAGCGCGCCGGTCCCCTGGAAGACTGCGGGGGTCCGTGGGGACATGCTGAAATCGTGGATCTGCTGAAACAGGTCGCGGAGGGGAAGATTAAGAGGCCCTCATGGAATGAGGGACCGCCAGACGAAGAGGATGAAGAGGTTGATTATGAAGTCCGCGAACGTTTGGAGTGGGTGGGAGAGGATTACGATCCCGAAGCCTTCGACCTGGAAGCGATCAATGCGGCGTTGAAGCCGTTTCAGCATTGAAGTTGGCGGAGGAGGTTGTGGGGAGCAAAAGAGCGCCGCTGCAGCGTCGGCGCCACTGCGTGGCGGTGCGAACTACTGAGATTTCAGAAATTAGTCTGGTATTAAGAGGATTGGCCCCTTATTCCCCCATCCCCCCAACCCCCTTCCCCCACTGGGGGAAGGGGGAGCCAGGCTTCGGTTGCACCGTCAGGGTGGTTGTGGTATCCATGGGTTTGTTGGCGCTGGGGTTGTGCAACCGGGATTCGGGATTCTGGTAAATGGGATGCGATTTGTATGCGGCGAAAGCCAGCGCCTCACGCGCAGGGGCGGTGACGGGGCGTGCAAGTGCGCAGGAACGCGAAGTATACCGAAGTAAAATCTGAAAACTCATAAGTTCGCGGTACATTGGTGGTATCTGAGGTTCTGTTCTTTTATGGAGGGCTCTATGCAACACGAGGAAGGCAGGTTTAGGTCACACGATGGGTTGGAGTTGTACCGGCAATCGTGGTTGCCCGAAGGGCAAGCGCGCGCCAACATGGTCGTGGTGCACGGCATCGGCGAGCACAGCGGACGCTACGGCAATCTGGTTGGCTGGTTCGCGCCCAAGGGCTATGCGCTGCACGGTTTCGATCACCGCGGGCACGGGAAGTCGCCGGGACCGCGGGGGCATATCAAAAGCTGGGCGGATTTCCGCGAGGATGTGCGCGTGTTCGTGTCGTGGGTCGAACAACACTATCCCGGTGTACCGACGGTACTGCTGGGACACAGCCTGGGCGGGTTGATTGTGTTGGATTATGGGCTGCACTATGGCGCAGGCTTGAGGGCGTTGGTCGCCTCGGCGCCGCCGCTGGCACAGAGTGAGGATGTCTCGCCGGCGCTGTTGTTGCTGGCGCGCCTGCTCTCGTCCATTGTGCCCGGGATGGCGGTGAAGACCGGCTTGAGTGTGGAAGAGCTTTCCCGTGATCCCGCAATGGTCCAGGCTTATCGCGAGGACCCGCTGGTCCACGGGTTGGCGACGACGCGTTTTGGCGCGGAGATGCAGCGCACGATGAAGACGACGCTGGAAGGCGCCGCCCGTTGGCCCGTGGACCTGCCGCTGTGCATTGTTCACGGCGGCGCCGATAAGATTTGCCCGGCGATCGGAAGTTTGCGCTTCTACGAGAACGCCACCGCACACCACAAAGCGCGCTGCGAGTATCCCGAATTCCGACATGAGGTTTTCAACGAGTTTGGCAAGGAGAAGGTATTTGCCGATATCGAAGCCTGGTTGGAGCCGCTTGTGTAGATGAGCAATGCGCGCCCGACTTCATTGTTCGATATCATCGGACCGGTGATGGTGGGGCCTTCGAGCTCGCATACGGCGGGAGCGGTGCGCCTGGGACAGATTGCGCGCGCGATTATGGGCGGGCAACCTGAGGCGGTGTTGGTGGAGTTGCACGGTTCCTTTGCGCTCACCGGGCAGGGCCATGGCACGGACCGGGCGGTGGTCGCCGGATTGCTGGGGCTGGCGACGTACGATGCCCGGATTCGCGATAGTTTCGCGCTGGCGGAGCAGGCGGGGATGGAGGTGCGCTTTGAGGCGATTGATTTGGGACCGGGCGCGCCGGCGAATTCCTTGCGGCTGACGATGCGCAAAGGGGAGTCAGGATGCCGCATAACGGGCGCCTCGGTGGGAGGCGGGTTGGTGCTCATCAGCGCAGTGGATGATTACGAGGTGGATTTCTCCGGCGCCTTTCACACGCTGCTGATTGTTTCGGAGGATCGTCCCGGCACTATCAACGCGGTGACGAATTGGCTGGCGGCGCACCAGATTAATGTGGCTTTTTTCAGCGTGAGCCGTGAGGAGCGCGGCGGCAATTCGATTATGGTTATCGAGACGGATGATCCGATTCCCTCGGCGGTGACGGAGGGGCTGGGGTCGTTCCCCTGGGTGCATTGGGTGCGGCATATTCAGCGGATTACGGAGATATGAGAAGGGGTGTGCAGGTGGGTCGCACCTGGATGGGTGGTTGCTCGCCGAGTTGTCCATGCATGGGGAAGTAGGCGGCAAGGCGAGGGTGGATGCGCAGGTGCAACCCACCGGGTTGGCGTGCATGGGGAAGTAGGCGGCAGGATGGTGGGTGCGCACAGGTGGGTCGCACCTGGATGGGTGGTTGCCCGCCGGGTTGTCCATGCATGGGGAAGTAGGCGGCAAGGCGAGGGTGTATGTGCAGGTGCAACCCACCGGGTTGGCGTGCATGGGGAAG
>JAFGFB010000035.1 GCA_016931315.1 Anaerolineae bacterium | reverse complement strand
TCAAGGCCATGATGGTACAAGTGGTGCAGGAGTTTCACCAGACCCAGCCCCAAGGCTAATTTCCACCGAAATAGATACACTACCAAGTCAGTTTTTGAGAGTTAGCCGGGTGTGGCAATGGATGCCCCAGAGCAGGGTGCCTCAATATTCATCACTGCGGGGACAAATGGCCCCGATAGTGCAATCAGGATGCACAGTGAGCCGCTCAGCAGAAACCAGAACTGGATGCTCAAGTAGTCTGCTGTCAGCCCGGCGACCAACAATCCTAACGGCACGGCGCCAGCGCCAACGCTCTGCAGAAGTGAAAGCACCCGTCCCTGCATATCCGGCTCGACTTGTGATTGGATGATAGCAAAGAACGGACCCATCATCACCGGCGTCATCATGCCGACCAGTAATACTCCGCCGATCGCCAGAGCAAAGCTTGCAACAGGTGTCAATGCTATCAGCAGGGCGCCGATACCCATACCGAGCAGTCCCAACAAAGTAGTCAGGATTCTACGTTTGAACCCACCCCACACACCCAGCAGTGCTCCCCCCACAAACATTCCAATCCCCATCGCGGCCTGCATCCGGCCCAATTGGATGGCGTTGCCGCCAAAATAGTTCCTGACCAAGAGTGGAAGTAAGGAGAAGGCAGGGATAATAGTGAAGTTTATGCCGATGGTCATCGCTACCCCCAGCAGCAGACCCGGCCATTTCCAGATATAACGTAACCCGGCGCGCAAGTCTTGCCAGACGGTGGCTTGCGCCACGCCGGAAGCGTGAGCCCGTTCCGGTTGCGGAACCTGGATGAGGAGCAGGGGCAGGATGGCGATCAGAGCGGTTATTACATCAATCATCAGGACTCCCTGCATGGGCAGCACCCCTAGCAGCAGTGCACCAAGCGGCGCTGTTGCGATGTTCAGACCGCCATCAAGCATCTGGTTTAGACCCTGAATTCGGGTCAGGTGCTCAACCGGCACCATCAGCGAGGTCGAGGCACTCATGGCATTACTGTGAAAGGCATTGGCCAGAGCGCGGACAAACATCACCAGATAGATGTGCCAAATCTGAACGCGGGACAGCATGAAAAGGACTGCCAGGGCCACCGTTGTTAGCGCGATGAGGCTGTCAGCGGTAAGCATTACCCGGCGGCGATTCCAGCGGTCCACAAGCGTGCCGACAAACGGGCCAAGGGCAATGTTGGGCAACGTGCCCACAAGAGTGGCTGTTGCCAATACGATAGCCGAGCCGGTTTGGACAGTCATATACCAGATGAGGGCAAATTGCACCAGTTGGCTGCCCAGAATGGAGAGCGCTTGTCCACCCCAGATGGTGAAAAAGGAGGCTATCCAGGGTTTGTTATCGCTAATAGAGAGTTGAGTAGCCATATTTCTTCAATTCAAAACCGCATTTCAGTGAGCCAGGCTGTGAGACCTTCCTCGTGAGCCTTGAGGTCATCGTGGTGTAGATTAGCCAAGCCAGGTCGATACTCTCCGGCGATTTTGCCATCGAAAAGGTATAGTACGCGCTCAGTCTGGGCGGCCACTTTGACATCGTGCGTGACCAGCAGGATGGTTGTGCCGGTGCGATGAATCTCAGATAGAAGAGCCATAATCTCACTAGCTGCTGTTGAATTCAAGGCACCGGTTGGCTCATCCCCAAAGATGATTTGCGGGTCGTTCATTAGCGCACGGCAGATACCCACCCGCTGAAGCTGCCCACCCGAAGCCTGGGTCACGTCACGTTTTTCCAGTTCCAGAATATCCGTTCTCTGCATCAGCACCCTGGCTTTTGCGGCCAGCTGCGCGGCCTTTTCACCACTGTCGCGCATAGCTGGCAACATGATATTGTCAAGAAGGTTCAGGCTTTTTAACAGAGTCGGCTGCTGGAACACAAAGCCCATTTTCCTTCGGCGAATATCGGCCAGCGCATTATCACTAAGCCGCGAGAGATCTACCCCATCGAATGTGATATAACCACTATCAACCTTGTCCATACCGCTTAGCGCAAACAACAACGTTGATTTTCCCGATCCCGATGGCCCCATGACTGCAACGAACTCACCCGCGTTGATTTCAACCGAGATGCCATCGAGCACCTTGCGCTTTTCGACGCCTGCACCAAAAGCCTTAGTGATATTTTCACCGACAATAAGCCGTTTCATGAGTTACTCCTTGATAATCCCTGTAATGATGATTTGTCCCGCATCCAATGTCCCCCCACCAGTTGCAACAAGCACCGCGCCTGCCATCAGTAGCGGGCTGAGCAGATAGGCAAAGAACGGATTAATGGTGAATTTGAAAGACGCTGCGCCAAAGAAGGAAATCGCCGCTCCCACTAGCGTTTCGCCAAGTGTGTTTGCCAGCAGCGTTCCAAGCGAAACGCCGATCAGCAGCACGAAGACTGCGCGAGAGAGATACTGCATCTTGATATCCGTGTTGGTAAAGCCGAAGATTTTCATTACGGCAATGGAATATCTATCCTTGACGATTAACATCCGCATAAACAACACGGTAATCAGAATGGTGATGAGCACTGCAACGACACTGGCCACGCGGGCTGCCTGTGCAACAGCGCGTATAGTTGAGCCGAACGTCTGCACGATATAGCCTTCAATCCCTGTGACTTTGGCAAAAGCGAATTTGGTCGCATATTCTGCAGCCTTCTCATCAACACGAGTCTCATCCACCAGTTCCGCGCTAATGACGCTCCACACAATGTCCGCCGTAGCATCACTGAAAGCAGCTTTGGCAGTTTTGCCGCCGTTTGTCACATCAGAATACAGACCGCATACTGTAAACTGCTGCTCTTGTCCTCCAACCAGCAAGATCAGACTATCACCGACCTGTCTACCCAGCTCGTTGGCGTGCAACACCGAGAGCGCTATCTCATCAGCTGCGGTGGGCGCGCGGCCCGCTGCATATGCAACAGGAAACACCGTATGGTCACCCAGCTCGACAGGTATCCGCCTCTGCGTACCATCGGGCATTCTGACCCGGAATGTGTAGGTGGTGAGTACAACGTAGCGGGATATATCCTTGTCATTCTCCAGCGCCTGGGCAATGTCTGTCGCCTTTACGGCAATGTTGTTCATCTGCTGGAGGTCAATACGCAGATCGCTATCACCAATACCCATATAGGTGCTGAAGTCTTTAGAGGCAATCGTAGTGTACAAATTCTGCGGGAGAATGCTGATGAACGCCGCCAGTACCAGCACCGTCAACATGGTGACATACAGTCTCTTCCTGGTGAGAACATCTTTTGCGCCAAGGAAAACATTCACGCCAAGTAGCCGGTTCTGGCTCAGGTTAAAGTGATGTATCCCGCCGGTTTTTCCCTGCACGATGCCAAAACGGATGGCCTCTGCTGGGGATATTCTGCGAAATTGCTCTAGCACCCCATTCACGTAGACCAACACTCCCCCAAACAGCAGTAGCACACCCAGGCCTCCCAAGAGCGGGGCTTGAGCGGCGTTGGCGCTTTCACCCATATGCAGCCAGATATTAGCGAGAAGCGCATTCCGAAAGACAAATGAAAGCGCCAAGCCTAGCACACTGCCCGCCGCTGCCAGCGCTGCGTATTTCGCCAGGTAGATTTGCTTGATGTCAGAAACTCGCAGCCCGATGGCTTTCATCGCGCCTATTTCGCGGTATTCATCCTCGATTTTCGCCAGGAGCGTAAAGCGGATGCACAAAAACGCAATCGCCACAATCAGTAAACTGACTAATAGCAGAAGCGCAATCATCATCCCATCAGAAATGGCGTTGATCATCTTGAACAGCGGATAGGTGAGCGTCGGTCCGGCAGCTTCGAGTTCGGCAGCAGCGTAGGCGGTCTCGAATGTGCCCAACGCATCCAGATCATGTAACCTGAACTCGATCAGATACTCCATACTACCGGAGTCCTTGAGAGCCGCGAAGTCATTATGGCTCACCAAGAAGCGCTTGGATGAAGAGAGCAGGGAGTTCATCTGTGAATCGCGGAGAAATCCTGTCACAACCAATGCTTTGCCAGCTACCTCGACCCGATCACCGATGCTGGTTGTGTCATCCTGCATATAGCTAATGGGAACATACAGTTCGCCATCAGCTGCCTGGATGATGTTCCCGTCGAGGTCGAGCAGGAAATCGAAGTGCTCGCTCTGCACCGAGAAGCCATTATCCTGAACACTTCCCGCCAACGAGCCGCCTGGGAATACGATCTGCGCACCATCCATGTTAAGGAATTCCATTACCTGGAAATCAGCGACGTCCTTATGCTTTCCCGCAAAAGTTGTCAGCCGCGTCATATCCAACGCACCCGCGTGCATTTGCATGAAATGGGGTGTTTGCGCCCGCGTCATCAGTGTATCAATCGCGCCTGTCAGGTTGACGACCAGGATAACTGCCAATGCCACCAGCATTGCCGCGGTCGTGATAAACAGCATGGTCGTCAGCGTGATGGCCTTGCTTCTCAGTATATCGTTGCGAATGGTTCTAAAATACATTTATGACCTCTTTTGATCGCAAAACAGAATTACTGCCCGATTTTTTCGAAGTGTAAGGTATAAGCCAGGCGTTTCCCGAAGAACCCTGCCTCGCGGAATCCAACGTGGCTGGCTGCCCGTTGCACTGACTCGCGGGTTTGGAAGTGTGGGTCGAAAATGACTTCCGTTACCGAGAGAATCCCACCCGGTTTGAGCGCCGCATGTATCTCCGCCAGGGCAGCCTTCTGCTCCGGAATCTCCCCCAACACCGTGACCAGCAACGCCCGGTCGTAGTAGGCCTTTTCTAGTGTGCCTTGACCCAACCCGGCCTGCATCAAGCGGATATTCGAGAGTTGTGCGTCCTGGGCTTTTTCCCGCACACGCGCCAACATGGCAGACTGGAGGTCCAATGCAGTTACCTCGCCCTGCGGACCGATGGCTTGTGCGGCGGGAATGGCTAGCCGCCCAGACCCACAACCAGCATCCAATACTCTCATGCCGGGCTGCAACTCCAACAGACTGATGATGACGCTGGCGCGGTTGGTTTTGGTGAACGGGTTGTCCATTTCCACTACCCAGCCCAACCAGGATGGGCAAGGTAGCGACTTCCAATGTGAGCCAAGTCGCCAAAGCAGCGATACAATGACAAACAAAACGATAGCGATAATGGTAAATTGCAAAATGCTCATGAGAAAATATGCCTTCCCTGGAATCAGTATGTCACAGGCTTGTTCGTAGGTGTACGCTTCACTTCCAGCAGCACGACTCCCAAATCGCGGATACGGGCCAGGATGCCATGTAACGCGGCTTGATCCGCGATCGGGCCACTAAGCAGCGTTTCGCCATTGGTCAGCAACATAATAGTTAACCCTGCAAAATGCTGCGCTCGCTGTTGATCCAGATGCCCCTGAAATCGGATCTCGTAACACGCTTCCACTAATCCATTTTCTATCATCCTGCACCTCCGTTTGTTGCGGTTAAGTACAGTGTAACTGAGGAGGGGTTAGGTTGTCACCTACCGAAAGATAGGTTGGAAGGTAGGATTGAGCAGAATCCATATACCCACCGATCCCATCAGGCTGATAAGATGAAAGTGTTTGGCGCGGAGAAAAGCGGCCCGGGGAATTTTTACACAGTGTTAATGTGCCAGTAAACAGTTATTAATTTATCCATGCTATGATAATAACGAGACATCAATTCCTGGAAGCGGGCATGGAACTGAATTATCCGCTGCGGATATATCGTCAAACCGTAGTTCCAATCTTCGAAGAGCCATCGTGGATTGTGGTTTCTGCACAAGATAACATTGCGCAGGAACTGCGATACGCCCGCTTCTCCCGGAGTTGGAAAGAGGCGCCCACTTTTTACACAGATGTTTCGCTACGCGTCGAATGTGCTCAGATAGTACCGCGCCCATCTCAAAAACGTATTCTTGCCTTGTGAGCGCACTTGCCGGTTGGGACACCGTTACCACCAGCAGAACTCGCCGTGCTGATCGCCGATTTACTGATCACGCCGCTGTGGGTGATTAGTGGTGTGGCGCTGTGGCAGCGGCGGACGTTGGGTTACGTGGTCGGAACAGGATTGCTCTTTCAGGCAAGCATGTTATTCGTGGCGCTGCTGGTCTTCTTCATCTTGCAGCCATTTATCACCGACGCGCCCTTTCCGGCAGAGGATTTCGTGGCAATCTTCGCAATGGGGGCAGTGTGTTCTGTTCCGTTCGGCCTGACCGTACGGGGCGTTGCACAAAAATCGATCTCCGGGGAGAGAAAACAATGATGCTGGCTATCGAAATGCAGAATTTGCACAAACGATTCGGCGACCTGCACACCGTGCAAGGCGTCAGCCTGACCGCGCCGGTCGGGGAAATCCTGAGTTTGCTCGGTCCCAACGGCGCGGGCAAAAGCACGATCATTTCTATGCTCTCCGGCCTACTGGCTCCCACCGAGGGGGATGCCCTGGTGATGGGCCATTCCATTAACCGCGAACCGGAGGCGGCCAAAGCGTGCCTGGGCGTGGTACCGCAGGACATCGCGCTCTACCCCGACCTCTCGGCGCGCGAAAACCTGCTCTTTTGGGGCAAAATGTACGGGTTGCGCGGCACGGTCCTCCAACGGCGCGTGGATGAGGTGCTGGAGATCATCGACCTGGCTGACCGCCAAAAGGGGTGTGTGGAAAAGTTCTCCGGCGGGATGAAACGGCGGGTGAACATCGGCGCGGCGCTGCTGCACAAGCCGCAGGTGATCATCATGGATGAGCCGACGGTGGGCATTGATCCGCAGAGCCGCCGTCACATCCTGGACAACGTCAAGGAACTCAACTGCCAGGGTATGACAGTGCTGTACACCACCCACTATATGGAAGAAGCCGCCGAGTTGTCTGACCACATCGCCATAATGGATCACGGACAGGTGATCGCCTGCGGCACACACGACGAGCTGATTCAACTGGTAGGCGAGCAGACACGCATCGACCTGACCCTGAACGTGGACGCAGAGCGCGTCCTGACCGCCTGGCAGCAGGTGGAGGGCGTCTCACGCGCTTCTGCCCAGGATGGGCTGGTCACGGTGCTGGTGGACGACAGCAACCGCGTCTTGCCGCGTCTGTTCGAGGCGGCTACGATTGCCGGCGCGCGCATCACCGGCGTCGACATTCGCGAGCCGAACCTGGAAGCGGTATTTTTGCACCTCACCGGGCGGGCGTTGCGGGACTAAAAGAAGCAAGAACGGAAATTCTGCATCTTGCATCCTGCATCTTTGCTCTACGGAGGACGCTATGAAACTGTTCGACATTGCGCTCAAAGATATGCTGCGCTCTTTCCGCAGCCTGTTTGCGGTGGGGATGATGGTGGCGGCGCCGCTGCTAATCACCGGACTGATCTATCTCGCGTTTGGCGGCATAAGCGGCGAACAGCGCGATATGTCGGTCATTCAAGTGGGATTGATCAATGCCGACGCGCCATCTCCTGATATATCCTTCAACCTGGGACAAACGCTGGTCGAGATGTTCACCGATGCGAGCGTCGTCGATTGGCTGAATGTCAGGGTGTATCCCGACGTAGCCGGCGCGCGCGCCGCCCTCGACCGCCAGGAGATCGGCATCGCCGTGATCATCCCGGCTGGCCTGAGTGCAGCGGCGCTCTCCGGCGAACCGTCGCCGGACACGATGGTCCTCATCTTGCACGATCCCACCCTGACCCTGGGGCCGCAGGTGGTCGGCGGCATGGTCATGTCGTTGTTGGATGGCGTCACCGGCGGACGCATCGCTATTGAGGTCATCCAGGAGCGGCACGCGGCGCGCGGACTGGCCTTCGCCCCGACGCAGATTCCGGCGCTGATCGGGCAGTATCAGACCTGGTACACTGATTTCCAACGCGCCACGTTCCACCATCCCACCCAAGCGGCCTTGCGCCTGGTCGCGCCAGGCGTGGATGAGACAGCCGCGCCGATGAGTCAGATTCTAGGGACAACGATGGCCGGGCAGATGATCTTTTTCGCCTTTTACACGGCGGCTTATTCGATGACCTCGATTCTGCGCGAGCAAGAAGAAGGCACCCTAGCGCGTCTGTTCACTACACCGACCGACCGCACCGTCATTTTAGGCGGCAAGTTCCTGGCGGTAATCCTGACCGTCATCCTGCAAGGTGCGGCGCTGATGCTGTTCGCCGGGCTGACCTTTGGCATTCATTGGGGGCGCACCGACAGTGCGCTGCTGGCCCTGGTCGCCCAGGTCGTCGCCACGGCGGGATTGGGCGTGCTGTTGATCGCCCTGGTCAAGCACTCGCGTCAGGCCGGGCCGGTGCTAGGCGGCGGGCTGACCGTGTTGGGGATGCTCGGCGGGCTGTTCACGGTGGGGATTCAGGGGATGCCGGCGTTTCTCGATGTGGCCGCGCTGTTTACGCCACACGGCTGGGTGCTAAAGGGCTGGCGATTGGCATTGGCCGGCCAAGCGCCGAACGAGCTGCTGCTGCCCTTTTTTATTGCCGTGGCGATAGGCGCGGCCATGTTTGCCCTCGGCGCAATACTGTTTCGCCGTAGGTTTGCCTGAAGGAGAATCTCGTGCGCATCCTCGATTTAGCTCTCAAAGACCTCTCCCAAGTGCTACGCGACAAGATGTCGCTGCTGTTTTTGCTGGTGATGCCGATGGTGTTCACTTTGGTGATGGGGCTGGCTTTTAGCGGTGCGGCACAGCCTGCCAATCCGCGCCTGCCCCTGGGCTGGGTCAACGCCGACGGCGAGAGCCACCTCAGCCAACGGTTATATGCCGACCTGGAGGCATCTGGATCAGTCAGGTGGGTGGAGATGGACCCCGCCGATGCGGAGACGGCAGTGCGCCGAGGCCAGGTGGCCGGCGCGTTGGTCATCCCCGCCGGATTCGGCCAGGCGGCGTTCTCCGCTGCGCCGCTCCAGCTCACCCTGATCGCGGACCAGTCCAGCACGACCGGGCAGTCGCTCTTCCAGATCGTGCGGGCGGCAGTCGTGCGGACGCTGAGCGCGGTCGAGATTACCCGCCTGGACCTAGCCGCGCTGGCCGCGCAAAACGCCCTCATAGACGAGGAGGCGCAGGCGCAAGAACGTGAGGCTGCGCTAAAGGCCGCCCTGGCTGGTTGGATGCAAACCGATCAACAGGGGGCGTGGGTACGCGTCGAATGCGCTGTCGCCCAGACCGAGCAAGCCGCGCCGCTGGGCGGCAACCCGTTCAACCAAAGCTCGCCCGGCATGTTGGTGCAGTTTGCGATCACGGGCATGATCGGCGCGGCGGGCATCCTGGTGCAGGAACGCAAGACGCGCACCTTGCAGCGGCTCATCACCACGGCCATGAAACCCTGGCAGATCATCGCCGGGCATTGGCTGGCGATGGTGGCCCTGGTGTTGGGGCAAACACTGCTGCTCATCCTGTTCGGCCAGCTTCTGTTAGGCGTCAATTATTTCCGCGAGCCGTTGGGCGTGCTGCTGGTCGCCACAGCGTTCAGCTTGTGGATCGCCAGCATGGGCTTGTTCATCGGCATGTTAGCTCAAGGCGAAGAGCAGGTCATTCTCTTTTGTCTGATTGCCATGTTCCTGTTCACCTCGTTGGGTGGGGCGTGGTTTCCGTTGGAAGTGACGAGCAAGGCGTTCTATACGATTGGGCATCTCACCCCGGGCGCTTGGGCGATGGATGGCTTGCAGAATATCCTGGTGCGCGGATTGGGGCTGGCGTCGGTTTGGCAGCCCGCCGGCATCCTGCTGGCCTACGCCCTGGGCTTTTTCGTCCTGGCCGTGTGGCGCTTTCGGGCAAGGGAGGCATAACAAATGGCAGCGAAACGAAAAACCTGGCAAGAGAAACTCGCCGACAAGCCCGGCTATCCCAAGGTAATCGCCCTGCAAGCGGGCTTCCCCTGTTACAATGCCGTCCACAAGATGGGGGCAGAGGCCGGCGATCCGGTGGTGTTGGTCAATCCCAGCGATGTGACGGCGTTGATGCGGCAGGTGCCGCCAGGCCGCCTGACCACACTCATCGAGATGTGCCGTTGGCTGGCCCACAAGTACCAGGCCAAGGGCTGCTGTACGCTGACCGCCGGCATTTTCGTTATGACCGCCGCCAACGCCGTCGAAGAAGCCAAACAAGAGGGCTGTGACCTGGACATCCCCTACTGGCGGACGCTCAAAGCCGATGGCTATCTGAACGAGAAATTCCCCGGCGGCGCTGAGGCGCACAAAGCGTTGCTAGAAGCGGAAGGGTTTGCCGTCGCGCAAAAAGGCAAGCGGTATTACGTCCTGGGGTATCGGGATGTGCTGTTCTGCAATTTCGAGGATGCCTGAGTGAACCGTCGCGTATTTTTATTGTTCCTGCTATGTGGGTTGTGGCTGACCGGCTGTGGTCGGCTGGCAGCGCGCCAGGCCGCACGCACGCCGGCGGCCTTGTCGCCCGGCGACGTAACCCGCACGCTGACCCACGCCGGGCGCGAGCGTTCGTATATCGTCCACGTCCCACCCGGTTACGACCCGGCGCGGGCGACGCCGGTGGTGTTGGTCTTTCACGGCGGGGGCGGCTATGCCGAGAATGCTCGCACGATGACCGGCTTCGACGCCGTCGCCGACGCCGAAGGGTTCATCGTCGTCTATCCGAACGGCACGGGGCGGCGGTCAGACCGGCTGCTCACCTGGAACGGCGGGCGCTGCTGTGGTTATGCGATGGAGCAGAACGTGGATGACGTGGGCTTTGTGCGTGCGCTGCTGGCTGATCTGGAGGCGATTGCCAACGTGGACGCGCGGCGCATCTATGCCACCGGCATGTCCAATGGGGCGATTATGTCCTACCGCCTGGCCTGCGAGTTAGCGGACGTGATCGCCGCAATCGGCCCGGTAGCGGCGACGCAGAACCTCGACGCTTGCACGCCGTCGCGCCCGGTGCCCGTGCTGCACATCCACGGCGACGCCGACAAACACGCGCCTTACGCAGGCGGGGTCGGCGCGGAATCGCTGGTGGGCATCCCCTTCGAGCCGGTCGAGACGACGATAGAGTTCTGGGTGGGGCACAATGGCTGTGCTTCGACGCCCCAGGTCACACAGAACGGCAGCATCCGTCACACCGTCTACAACGGCTGCCAGCAAGATGCAGCGGTGGAACTGTACACCGTGGTCGGCAGCGGGCACGCCTGGCCAGGTGGTCAGCCGGGTTGGAAGGGCGGTGACGTTCCGACGACCGAGTTGAACGCTTCGCAGGTGATATGGGACTTTTTCGCCGCGCATCCACACCCATAAAACGATGTTTGGGAGGCTTTGCAAAACATCGCTTCCTGTAGATGTTTTTTTAGGTACTGAGGCGTTCTTTCTGCTGTTGACTTGGAGGACAACATGAAAGTCGAGTCATCTGGAACCACTTTTCAAAAAGCGATTGCAGGCTTGAAGCGTATGTTCGCTAGTCTGCGCAACAGAATCTCACCCCCTCGACGCCAACCTGAACTGTGGGAACTGGAAGCCCGCTTTACAAAAGGCAACGAAACCGACCCGGAGAGAGTGACAGACCGCCAATTCTCAAACAGCATGCGCTCAGGACGCGGATGACAGGTTAACGGTCTTGGTTGTGCAAGCGTTCTTTGGAAAGTGGTCCGCTTACACGATATCCTTCAAGAAGCTATGAGATGAACACCTTTTGGAGTCGTGTAGCGCATTTCTACGACGACGCCCTGCGCAGTCGGCGCTAGACGGACAAGCAAGCCGCTATCGCCGAAGGCGTCTCCGGGCGGATGTTGGAGGCGTGTTGCGGCACGATTTCGCTGGCGTTGACCCTGCGGCAACGCGGCGTGGACGTGTACGCGCTCAACCTGGCTCCGCCGATGCTGACGCGGGTCGATCAGGCGGGGCTATTACCAGCGCTGCTGGTTCAGGGCGACGTGACCCGTTTGCCCTTTCCCGACCAAACGTTCGATTACATTCTGGTGACGGGGCCCGTTGGGGCTGCCGCCGCGTCCACTCTTGGCGGCGGGCTTGTGTGCGTTGGCGCGCGTCGGGCGGCGCGAGCCGCGTTTGCTGGGGTCGTTGGAGGAACAGGATGGCTTTTCCTGGCGGCGCGTGCTGACCTGGTGTGTGGATGAGATGCGTCCCATTCCGCGCGTGTTGCCGGAAGGTTGAGCGTATCGAGAAGAATGGGGCATCATGGGTGGCATTTTCTCGTATGTCAGAGTGGCATTGCGAACGGAGAAGAAACTGAAAGGTAAAACGATGACCGACAAAACCAAAAAACTGCAATCTCTGCTCGCCGCTCAGGTTGGCAAAGGCGGCCTGCGCAACATCGTCGTGGCGGTACAGTCCTACAACCGCAGCCTCGATTTCGCTGGCGCAGCAGGGATAGCCGATCCCGGCACCGACGCGCCGATGGCACCCGACACGCCGTACTCCATTGCCAGTGTCACCAAGATGTACACCGCGGCTATCATCATGCGGTTGTACGAGGAGAAAAAACTGGACCTCGAAGCGCCGGTCTCGGCATATCTGCCGGACGCAATGCTAGATGGGATACACATTTATAAGGGGATAGACTACAGCTATCAGCTCAAGGTGTCCCAATTGATCAGCCAGACTTCGGGCCTGGCAGATTTCGAGGCCGATAAACCGCGCGGCGGCAAAAGCGTGATCGCTGAATTGACATCCGGTCACGACCGTTACATCGATACTGCTGAGGCGCTCAGGATCACCCGCATCCTGTCCCCACACTTTCCACCCGGCGCACCCGGCAGGGCCTATTACTCCAATCTCAATTACCGCCTGCTTGGTGAAATCATTGAGGCCATCACGGGAAAACCCATGGCAGTCAATTTCGCGGAATGCATCTGTGCACCACTTGGCTTACAGCGCACCTATCTCTACGACTGGACCAAGCCCCGCCCGGCTGATGCGCCTGCCACGCTCTATTTGAACAAAGCTCCAGTCAATGTCCCCCAATACCTTTCGTCCAATGTATCTGATGGCGGCCTGGTTTCGACGGCTTCCGAATGTATGACATTCCTGCGCGCTTTTATGGAGGGGCGGCTCTTTGACAAAGCCTTTCTGACGCGGATGATGACCTGGAACAAGATTTTCTTCCCGCTCCGCTACGGCTACGGGATGATGTACTTTCAGTTGCCGCGTTTCTTTTGGATCACCCCGCTCCCGGAATTCGTCGGCCACTCCGGCTCGACCGGATCGTTCGCCTTTGCCTGCCCGTCGCGGTCGCTCTACCTGACCGGGACCCTCAACGTGATTACCCCGCCCAGACCACTTTTCTTCATGATGAACCTGGTTCGCGCCGTTAGTTGACAAGAGTTGAGGAAGCCGTGTCTAAACTTGCCGCCGTCCTTTGCCTGGTTTGCTTGATGCTCACTGTCCTGTGCCTCGGCCTGCTGATCACCGACATGGCGACCACCGGGCGGCTGGAAACCTTCGAGCAGGTGCTTACCCACGCCGCACGACTGCACGGGTTATTCTACGCCACTTATCTCAACGTCGCACTGTTGACCGTGGCCGCCATAGCTCTGTTTGCCGTCTTGTATGCCTGGCTCAAGCCGACAGCCCCCGGCTGGATCGTCATCGGGCTGGTCTTCACCCCCATTTACGGTGTGCTCAACCTGGTCGCCTATCTCTCGCAGGTGACGCTCGTTCCAGCATTGGTGACGCTGCGCCTCGACCCGCAGTACACCGCTGCGGCAGATATGCTGCTGCGTTTAACCTTGCGAGCCTAGCCACAATCGGCGATGGTATTCTTCAACAGGTTAGCCTACGCCATTCTGGGAATTCCGTCTATGCTTTACGGCGCGTTGCTGTGGCGGCGCTCCGGCGCGCTGCACTGGGGTGGGGTGTTGTTGGCGCTGAACGGCGTGACCTGCATCCTGGGCATGATCGGCACGCTGACCGGCAGCATGTTGCTGTCCCAGGGCGTGATGATTGGCGGCATCCTGTTTCTGGCGGCCTTGTTCCCTCTCGGTTGGGGGTTGTGGAAAGGAGATCGACGAAGACCTTTTTCAATCGTCTGAACAACAGCCTCGGCTTTACCGGGCGTTTCGACCACCTTTGTACCATGGGGATCACGACAGCTAAGTTCGACTTTCGCATCAAGGTAGCCAAAGACCTAGCCGCGCTCAACAGCAGTTGGAGCGACGCCGGGTATGCCTCTACCAGGTTATGCAAGACAAAGGTATTCTCACTGAGGCATTGTTCGCCAAACATGCCAGCAAGATGGCGCGGCTCAAGCCCAATCCTATAGCCAAAACGACCGGGGAGGTGGTCTTTTGTCGATAAAAAGCGCTATCGGTTAGAGTCTGTGGGAGGCGAGATAGTGGCCAAGAGAGACTCGTTATGGAGACGAATTTCTATAGATACTGATTCAGATCACAACATAGGAGGTAATCAAGCAATGGCAAAACGAAATAAGGTGCGTACTGCGATCATTGGCGTGGGAAATTGCGCCGCTGCCCTGGTGCAAGGGGTGCATTTTTATAGAGATGCACCAGATGACGCCTTTGTTCCCGGGTTGATGCACGTCAACCTAGGCGGCTATCACGTGCGCGACATCGAGTTCACCGCCGCGTTTGAGATAGACCAGAACAAGGTGGGACTCGACCTGAGCGAGGCGATCTGGTCACCGCCGAACAACACCATCAAGTTTACCGAAGTACCCTATATGGGGGTAAAGGTCTATCGTGGTATGACCCACGATGGGCTGGGTAAGTACCTCTCGCAGGTGATCACCAAGGCACCCGGCCCGACCGACGACATTGTCCGCATCCTCAAAGAGACGGGAACCGACGTGGTGATCAACTTTTTGCCGGTTGGCAGTGAGATGGCGACCAAGTGGTATGTTGAGCAGGTTCTGGATGCCGGGTGCGGTTTTGTCAACTGCATTCCGGTCTTTATTGCCCGCGAGGCCTACTGGCAAGAGCGGTTCAAGGAGCGCGGCCTGCCGGTCATAGGCGATGACATCAAGAGCCAGGTTGGCGCAACGATTACCCATCGCGTGTTGACCCATCTCTTTCGCGAGCGAGGTGTGCGCCTCGATCGTACTTATCAACTCAACTTTGGCGGCAATATGGATTTCTACAATATGTTAGAGCGGGAGCGGCTAGAGTCAAAGAAAATCTCCAAGACGGATGCTGTGACCAGCCAGTTAGATTTCAAACTGCCACCGCAGAGCATCCATGTGGGGCCTTCGGATTATGTGCCGTGGCTGACGGATCGCAAGTTCTGCTATATCCAGATGGAGGGTACAACGTTCGGCGAGGTGCCGCTCAAGCTGGAGGTCAAGATGGAGGTGTGGGACAGCCCCAACTCGGCCGGGGTGGTGATTGATGCCGTGCGTTGCTGCAAAATCGCGCTCAATCGCGGGCTGAGCGGTGCCGTCGTCGAGCCGTCGTCCTACTTCATGAAATCGCCACCTGCTCAGTTCAGCGATGACGAGGCGCGAAACAAGCTCGATGCGTTCATCGGAGGCGCAGAAGAAAACAGATAGCAGCATATCGATGTGATAACTGTCTACGTGCAAGTTCGGGTCGCGCAAACCGAGTATTGTGGGGTAGGCGATGTTATTGCCGTCGCCTACCCGATAAAAGAATATGGGATTGACCATCGCGTTCTTTCGCCATCTGGAACGGAAAGGTGACATTGGATGAACATCGTTATCCCCACCATCGGCACGCGCGGCGATGTGCAGCCGTACATTGCTCTGGCGCTTGGCCTGCACAAGGCCGGGCACGCCGTCACCCTCGCCAGCCACCCGTGTATGCGCGGACTGGTCGAATCCTACGGCGTGCATTTCGCCCCTATGGGACCGGATATTGACATCAGCCACGAGGCCGCCCGCATCCGCGCCAACGCCCCACACTGGATGCTTGGCTTTATGCGGGTGATGCGCTTTTCGTTTGCCATGCTCGAACAATCCCATAGCGACGTGCTTGCACTCTGCCGCGCCGCCGATCTGATCATCGTCTCACACTCAGCCGGCGGGAGCATGGAGGCCGACCAACTCGGCCTGCCCACCGCCAGCGTTACGCTTATGCCGGAGGCTATCCCGGTCAAAGACCCCCAGGATTCTTTCCTGAAGCGGATGTTGATGGGCGTGGCCGGGGCAGGGATGGGACTGCTGATGACCCGCCCGCTCAACCAGATTCGCAAACGGGTCGGCCTGCCCCCGATGGGTCCGACCGGTATCACCTCCCCGACGCTGAACCTGGTTCCGCTCAGCCCACACATTTCCCCACCCAACCCGCTCTGGGAGGGGCGCCACTGCATGACCGGTTACTGGTTCGCCCCGGCCCCCACCACCTGGACGCCGCCTGCCGACCTGGTCGCCTTCCTCGAGACCGGTGAGCCGCCGGTGGTCATTACCCTGGGCGCGATGGCGCTCAGCGGCAAGGACACCCTCCAGAGCGCGCAAATCGCCCTCGCAGCGGTCAAACAGGCTGGCCTCCGCGCCGTCATCCAGGGCTGGGACGAGGCAATGAAACAGTTGGCGATTCCCCCCAGTGTTTTCCACGCTGGTTCGATTCCGCACGATTGGCTCTTGCCGCGCGCCAGCGGATTGGTCCATCACGGCGGCTTTGGCACGACCGCTTCCGGTTTTCGCGCCGGGATTCCCATGCTGGTCATCCCCCACATCATTGACCAGTTCATTTGGGGCGGCAAAGTGGTGCAAATGGGCATCGGCCCGCAGCCCATCCCGCGTCCGAAACTCACCGCCGAAAACCTGGCCGAGGCCCTGCGCGCGTTGCAATCGCCCGAAATGCGCCGTAAAGCCGCCGACCTGGACGCCGACATCCGCGCCGAGCCAGATGGGGTAACGGAAGCGGTGCGGTTGATTGAAGAGGTTTTATGAAAAGCCATGACTCTGCCCATACAAGCCGCTGGAGGATTGGGGAAGTTGTTTTTGGAATCCCTTTCCTTGCCAGCCTGGCCCTGCACTTGATCTGGCCGTTTTCATCCCCACCGGACATCCTGAGACAGACCCTCATCCCGGCGGGCGCCCTTCTGGGCATTGTGGGGTTGGTTTTGCTTGTCCTGGCGCGCCGGGAATTTTCCCGCTACGGTCAACCGACCGACCCCGGCCACCCCACCAGCCGGGTCATCAAGACAGGCGTGTTTGCATTGTCGAGGAATCCGCTCTATCTTGGAGCGGGCATTTTCTTGTTCGGAATTGCGCTCACTTTCAACCTGCCCTGGTCGGTAGTCATGCTCATCGTCTCGATGGCGCTCTGCCATTACGCCCTTATCCTGCCTGAAGAGCACTACCTGGCCGGGAAATTTGGCAGCGAATATGAGATGTATACAGCGTCGGTTAACCGATGGTTTGGGCGCAAGTAATATGCTTAACGCAAGAGTGGTCAGCATTATCTTTCATCATTCATCATAATCAAAAAGAAGGTAGTATGAAAATCCATCCACAGGCCACCAAGGGACACTTGATCGTTGGCAGTGCCCTCATCCTGCTCTCCCCGGGCAGTTTGATTGCCAGTTTTTTCCTGGATACCCAAATCCTGCCCTTTCTGGTTTTTTTTCTTTGGCGTTTGGGGCGGGGTCGAAACCGGGCGATATCTGGAAGCCTGGATGAGCAAAAGACATGCGTAAATCTGTAGCCATCATCGGCGCAGCATGGCCGAGTTGATAAATGAACTGATGATTATCCGGTAAATTCGATGACCGGCTTTGAAGCACTCCAAGTTAGAACAAGAGATCTTCATGACATCTGTGCATATTCCACTTACCGTTGACGACTACCAACTGGCCGCAGTTTGCCTGAACCCCGGCGCACCTGGCGAACCGGTGATTTTGCTGCATGGGATCACCAGTTCAATTTATGCCTGGGCGCTTCAACCGCCCTGCGTGCTGGCGCAAGGGCCGTGTTATTCGCTCAGCCTGCCAGGACATTTCCCGGCAACCTTTCCCGCCGGTTTGCAGCCCGAGGCGCTCACCGCCGAGATGATCGCCCGCGTATTGAGCGCAGCGATTCGCGAGTTGGTGGACGACCGCCCCGTCACGCTCATCGGCCATTCTACCGGCGGATTTGCGGCGCTAGCGGTAGCGGCGTCTACGCCAGCCCTGGCGCGACGCGTCATCAGCGTGTCCGGCTTTGCGCAGGGATGTTGGACGGGCGCGTTGGGCCTGTATCAAAAGCTGGTGCGCAGCGGCGCGCCGGGGCGCGCCGTATACAAGGCGCTCTACAAACTGTCCGGCTTGTCGCCGGTCCTGCTCAAATCCGCTATGCGCATTTACGTTGCCGATGCGCGCGCGTTTTACGCCTATCCTGATTTACCGGATATGCTGTGCCGCGCTTACCCGGCTTTCAAGCAGCTTGATTTGAATGCGATGATACACTACTTTGCCCGGATGCCAGAAATTGACATCAGCGATTGGCTGCCGCGCATCACCGCACCGCTCCTGGCGCTGACTGGCGACCGCGACCCTACCGTGCCGCCTGCGCAGGCGCAGCAGATCGCCGACCTGGTCGAGGGTGCTGAATTAGCCGTCATTGCTGAGGCGGGGCATCTGCCCTTTGCCGAGCGCGCAACCGAGTACAACGCTATTCTGGCGCAGTGGTTGGCGCGTTGAGGTATCTATTGGAACTGATAAGTGCAACACGGTTGGCTGAAACATAGATATGGACGTAGGATTTGAATGGTGTTTTTTCAGTGATCTTCGCAGCACCAAGAAAAGGAGATATAGCTTATGAAACGACAAACAGCTTTGATTACAGGAGCATCAAGCGGCATCGGGCGAGAATTGGCGCCGTTGTTCGCCAAGGATGGCGTCAACTTGGCATTGGTGGCCCGCGACCAAGAGCGGCTAAAGTCTCTGGCCGCAGACCTGCGAGCGAAGTACAACGTCAATGTGACCGTGATTCCCCAAGACTTGGCGCAGCCCACCGCGCCGGAGGTGATCTATCAAACGCTCAAAGCCCAGGACATCACGGTGGATTTCCTGGTGAACAACGCTGGCACACAGGTGTATGGGCCAATCCAGGATACCGACGTAGCCCAACAGTTGGCCCTCATCCAGGTGAACCTGACCGCGTTGACACACCTGATCATGCTCTTGCTGCCAGAGATGCTCCACCGTGGCAGCGGGCGCATCCTCAACGTGGCCTCGACCGGCGGCTTTGCCCCGGCGCCCCTCAACGCCATTTATTGTGCAACGAAAGCCTACGTTCTCAGTTTTTCGGGGGCGATTGCCAGGGATTTGGAGCATACCGGCATCTCGGTGACCTGCCTCTGCCCCGGCGCAACCCAAACCGATTTTGCCAGCCGCGCCGGCATCGAGGACATCCGGTTATTCCGCGCAGGGACCATGGAGGCGCGGCAGGTGGCAAAAGTCGGATACGCCGGTTTGCTGAAGGGCAAAACCACCGTCATTCCGGGGCTGTTCAACCAACTGCTGGCGCTTTCCATTCGGTTCACCCCGCGCCGGTTAGTCACGCGCATTGGCAAATATCTGATGGCGCGCGCCTGATAACGCACCAGATGGGTGTTCAAATGAAGATATTAGCTTGTATTGGCAGTTACCGCAAAAAAGGCAACACGGCGCGTGTCGTGCAGATGATCGGGACGCGGATGCAGACATTGGCTGCGCAGCACACCACGCCGCTGGAATTCGAGATGCTCTTCCTGAGCGATATGGACATCCGCCCGTGCCGGGGGTGTCGCGCGTGCTTTGATCGCGGCGAGGACGCCTGCCCACTCAAGGATGACATCCCGCTCATCCGCGCTAAGATGGACGCCGCCGATGGCCTCCTCCTCGCCAGCCCCGTCTACGTGGATGATTTGAGCGGGCTGGTCAAGAATTGGATGGATCGCCTGGCCTACCTGTGCCACCGCCCAGCGATGGGCGGCAAGTGCGCCTATCCGCTTGCCACAGTCGGCGGCGGCGCTACCGGTCACACCCTGCGCACAATGAACGCGGCGCTGCTCACCTGGGGCTATCATCTGGTGGGACAAACGGGGTTAAAAATGGGCGCGCTGGCCTCAGCGGACGAACTGCCGCGCTACCAACCGGCTGCGGACAAGGCAGCGGATAAACTATTCAACACCATTGCCCAACAGAAAGCCCAGAACCCTGCGTTTGTCTCCCTGTTGGCCTTCAAGGTGCAGCAGTTGGCCTGGCAGCGCGAGCCGCCAGGATCGTATGATCAGGCCTGGTGGCAAGCGCAGGGCTGGTTGGCTCCCGGCTGCACGTTCGACTTTTTGCCACGTAGTAGCCGGGTGAAAGCGACGCTGGCGCGGCTGGCCGGTGCAGCAGCGGCGCAGGTGTTGACGTAAGCATGACAAGTCTCTCCTATAGTCGCTTGAGTTGTTGAATGCGCTGTTCCAGTTTCCACAGGTTGCACCCCAAAAGGGCTGCCAGCAGGCAGAAGCCAACCAGATGAAAGAGATGGGTTGCCAACCGAAAAAGTGAAGTGTACTCGAAATCGAAATTCGGAAAGGTGATCCAGAGAAAGGGCAACAACAGCACGAAAAACCATTGCAGCCGCCGATATTTCTGGATTTTCGACTCTGTGTCGGTGTAGATTTCGGGCATACTGTCGGGCGCGGCTTCTTTGCGGAAATACTCCCAACCGCCCATCGAACCGATGTACTTCCAACCCGCATCGGCGAAGAGTTGTTCGTATTCCTGTTGATTTGCCGTCAAGTCGCGGTAATCCAGCCGGTACGCATAATGCCTCGGCTCACCCTGTTCAAAGTGATAAGCTCCTTTCTGGAAATTAACCAAGTGCAAGCCTTTCAGTGACATTTCGTGCAGCCAGGCTTCTTGTTTGTCGTCTTGCCAGGCCCAAAACCATTGGCGTTGTTTGATGATAGGGTTCATTGTGTTCTCTCCTCTTAACTTAATACTTCTTGCAGATTATGATACAGGATAGCCAGACGCTGAGCCTGTAGGTCCAACACCTGACGGCCTTTTACGGTCAATACATAGATTTTGCGACGGTTTTCTTCGCCGACCATTTCGATCAGCTTTTCGCTCTCGAAAGTCGAAAATGCACCGTATAGTGTGCCCGGCCCGATGCTCAGCGCGCCCTGGCTGAGTTGTTGGACATGCTGCATCACGCCGTAGCCGTGTAGCGGTTGAACCAGCGAGAGCAAGATGTAGATGTTAGTCTCTGATAAGGGTAGATATTTCTCTAAATCGTTCGTTTGGGTCATCTTCTTGTCCTCTTGTCTTCTATGTCATTTCTCGTTATAACAGAATGTGATATATCAGATATTGATATATTACCATACGATATAGTTTTGTCAAGACCTTTTTGGGAAGTCATTTAAAGACGAGTGATCCTTGAACATCAGGATTTGTGGATGGTAAAACACTACGCCAAAGTCGCGGCGGAAGATTGCGTGGCAGTTCATGGCAAGTTGATCCGGTAGACACCTGAGCGCTGTGGCACTACACACGGCTGTATAGAGATAACAGAGCACACGGATGCCAATAGAATGGTACCGTGTGCTCTTTGGTGCTCTCATACGTGCATCACTATTCACATCCGTGAGGTCCAGAGTTCGAGTCTCTGCTCGCCCACCAAGACTGCAGATATTGATCAGCCCCCTACCGGTGTGTAGGGGGCTGATGTGTTGAGAATGATTCGCCTCACAAAATCTGCGTCTCAGCCAACAAGACGCCAGGGACTACGAAGCGCACTCTAAGCGAAAACCTTAACCCAACATTCAGTATCATAAACCCGGCGAAAACCAATGGCCCGGTAAAACTGTTGATCCGAGCCGACATAAGCCACAGTTGCTCCCAGAGCACCACAACGCCGGATACCCTCGAGCACTGCCGCCCGGCCCAAGCCCAAACGGCGATAAGCCGGGTCGGTGGCCACAGGCTCAACATAGGCAAATCTCCCCTGGGGTTCGTAGAACATGCCGCAGAAGGCAACGAAATTCCCATTCGGGGCGACCACGGCGATTTTCAGGTCACGCCGCGCCTTGGGCGTATCGAACATGCGGCGCCGGCTCTCGAGCTCTTCATCTGTCATGGGCACGTCATCCCCGTGATCAAAGCCCCGCCACAGCACCCGGTGAACCTTTGCCCAATCGCACTCTTCCGCCAGGCTGGTCAGGCGAAAGCCTTCAGCCAACGGGATTGGGGGAAAGGGGTCGGGAATGTCGAAAGCGGACATGGGACGTGTTTCATCAGGTTCTTTGGTATAGCCACGCGACTGCACCAGCGCCAGGAATTCCGGATCGGTATCATTGACATAAGCAAGCAGGTACGGTCGCCCATCCCGGCGCGAAATCCCCAGCAGATTGGCTTCGGCATAATCCAGTATCTCAACGCGCAAATGGCGATAGGCAGGATGAAACTGGAAGAAAGCTTCCCCTAAATGCCATTCATAGTGGACCACCGCGACGATTCCCCCCGCCTCCTCCCAAATCCCGAACCGATTCATATTGGCAGCATCCAACGCCGGATGGAAGTGCATATACTCCCAAGCCGGTTCGATCCAGTTGCCGTCCTGATTGTCAGGCTGGTAGTGAGTGATGAGGAAATCGCTCACCAAGGCATAATCGCTGGCATGATGGTAGTGACGAAATTGAATAGTCATGGTCCCTTTGCTCCTTCAACCGCACGAGCACTAGCACCAGATACGGCAATGAGATCCTATCCGAGCGGTCATGATTCAGAGGTGGTTTCGGTTTCACCTTTAGCCACTGGGTGATTCCAGACGCTCCGCAAACAGACTCTCAAGAGTGGCCCACCCATAAGCCACTTCAAACACGGCTTCCTGAATATCTTTCCGGACATCCAACAGCTGACCGCCGAGCCGCTCGTAGAATCCGCGTGCAGGATTCCGCTCCAACACCCACACCATGAGCGAGGTGCAGCCCCGTTGCTTCAGTGCCCGGGCAAGGGCTAGAGCCAGTTTCTGTCCCACACCTTGCCCCTGAAATTCGCGTCGGACATGCAGTGCCACCAGCTCGCTATCATAAGGTAGGACTTCGGCAAAGCCAGGCCTGCCGAGCGCGTAGCCAACGAGCTTTCCAGATTGCAGCTCAGCGACAAGGAGTATATCCTGCAGCCCCGAGGTGAGAAGATCACACCAATCTTGTTCCTGCTCCTCATAGGTGAAAGCATCCAGATAAGCCTGCGGAAAAATCCCCGCATACGCCCGGCGGTAGCTATCCACCTGAATGTGGGCTAGCTCCCGGGAATCTTCTACCGTCGCTTCACGAATATTCAAACTAAATACAATCTCCGAGGTTGCATACAATTCAACACCGATAGCCGCCAGCTTTTGATGCCACTCCTCGATCAATTTTGAGGCTTGTTTGCTGAAGCTGCTGTGACCATCTGTGACCAGGATGACCCGGTATCCCAATTGCCGCGCACCGATGCAGGTAGCACGCACACAACCATGGGTAACCAAGCCCGTCACCACCACGGTGGTGACACCTCTCGAACGTAGCGCTTCATCCAGAGCCGTCTCCTCGAAAGCATTCCCGTGTTGTTTGTGGATGATGGAATCCTGGTTTAACGGGCCAAGTTGCGTGTGCAGCTGCCATTCAGGAGATCCCTTCACCAGGGTTTTCTGGTCAGAATGTTGCACGTAGAAGACCGGCACGCCGGAAAGATGGGCGCTGACGATGAGGGTGTTGATGTTTTGAAGTAATTGCGGCCCTTTGTAAATCGGTGTAACTTTCTCGAAAAGCCCCTGTTGCACGTCAATAACCAGCAAAGCAGTCACAGCCTGCTCTATCTTTGCCAACCGTCGTTCACTTGACTCACCCATCATTCCTCCTTGAATCACAAAGCACGAACATTCTAGCAGAACTCTCGCGCTTCTCCAGCGCCGGAGAAGCACTCACGACTAGACTTGCTTTCGCAGTAGAATGCCCTCACCTTGGGAGGGAAATTCACCGGCGACCTCGAAGCCGTGTTTGCGATAGAATGCCAAAGCACGCGCATTACCTTCGGTAATCGTAGCGAAGACGGAGCCGAATCCATGAGCACGCGCCCACTGGAAAACAGCATCCAACAAGTTTCTGGCAACTTCCGTGTGCCGGTATACTGGGTCCACCCATACCTGCAAAAGCTCACCTGCCTTAGCGTCAGCTGGGCAACGGTACAGAGCAGCGATTCCTACAGGCAATTCGTCCGCAAAGGCGATGAATGTGGCGCGCTCTGAACCCTGAGCGGTACCGTCGGCTTGCTCATCCCAGCTTTCAGGGCTACGATCCAACGCAGATTGATAGGTGCTGGCAAAGGCGTACGGCGCTTCATACAAAGCTGCTAAGCGCAGCTGCCGGAAAAGTTGCCCTTCGCCCACCCGCAACCGCCGCACAGTCAGCATGGCACACCTCAAGCCGCTTCCTGATTTGCCTGCTCCGCAGCCGCAGCATGACAGCCTTGACGCAGGGTCTCAAGCCCACCCGAGGATTCCGGGGCAATCAAAGCCGTGATGCGCATAAAAGCTTCAAGGCGTGTATTGGCTTTAGGAACCCATTCATGTTTGCCCTCCGCGCAGCGCACGATGATACATCCCGGCGGAAGACCAAGCGAACGCACCTCACGCCCCACAAATGGCGCATGATTCTGGATGGTGAACTCAATCACAATCGGCGCTTGTAGAGGATGAAGATTGGCGCCGCGCCGCAAGTCACGCTGCAAGAGCGCTTCGTAGATAGGGACATCCTTGAGGGCTTCGGCAACCGCGTAGGCGCAAAAGCAGCTCACCAAAAGACACAACATCAGAGCGTAATTGCCGGTCATTTCGACAATGAGCATGATGCCGGTCAGAGGCGCGCGGACAATCGCCGTAAAATAAGCCGCCATGCCCACTACGGCAAAGACTGCCGGCTGCGGCACAATATCCGGCGCCAGTTGGTGCGCGCCCTGCCCCACAGCCAGCCCCAGTAGGGCGCCAAGGACCAGTAACGGCGCAAAGATTCCCCCAGGCGCTCCCGTACCATAACTGGCGATGGTCAGCAGAAAGCGCACGCAGAAAAACAGGGGAATGACAGCCAGCAAGACCTCACCCCGAAGCGCATCCTCCGCAAGATGATGTCCGCTGCCAATCAACAACGGAGAAAACCACCCCACCAACCCGACCAACGCTCCCGTAACCGCAGCGGCGGGCAGGCGCAGACGCGCGGGAACACGCGCATGGAGCTCGATTGAAACCAACAAACCCCGGTTGAAGAGCACCCCTAGTACACCGGCAGCAATTCCCAGCAGCGCAAATACCGGCAGCGCAATCAGGGGAGGCGTCGGATAACCTGGAACAGCAAACACAGGGAACGACCCAGAGCCAATCTGGGCAAGGATATCGGCTACTGCGGCAGCCACAAAGGCAGCACCGAAGACAATGGGCTGAAAGTCGCGACGCACTTCCTCGAGCACAAAGACCAGTCCGGAAAGAGGGGCATTGAACGCCGCAGCCAATCCCGCGCCCGCACCAGCTGAAATCAGGGTCAGGCGTTCGCGTTCCGATACCTTGAGCCAACGCGAGATAGCCTCGCCTACCGTTCCTCCCATCTGAACTGTGGGACCTTCACGCCCCAAAGCCAGACCACTCCCCACCGCAAGGATGCCCCCAAAGAATTTAACGGGGAGCACGCGTTTCCACTGCAAGCGACGAAAGCGTTGAAGAACGGCTTCCAGATGGGGGATGCCACTACCGCTGGCTTCGGGCGCATAGCGGCGTGTGAGCGCCACCGCGATGAGCGCGCCAAGCATGGAAAACGTTAGAGGAAACACCCAGCCCCATGAGGGAAAGTTGTGCGCCCAGTCGAGCAGAGCATTTCTGGCTACATCGGCGCCCGCTAACGCCGCGCGGAAAAGCAGCGCCAGTGCGCCGGCGCCAGCGCCTACCAATGCAGCGCGCGGAAAAACCCAACGTCGTTGCTGTCGGATATCGAAGTATTCCTGAATCTCAGAGCGCTCTGAATTGGCAGGTTCGCTGGTGAGCACGAAAGTTGGGGGGCTGAATTCGTTTTCCATATGACCATCAGGAATTGTAGCGCAGCAGAATTCAATGCTGGCAATTGGGGCACCAATAACAGGAGCCACCCAAGTACTGCATTTTCTCCACCTTGCCGCCACATTCTGGGCAAGGGCGCTGCACCGCCGTAGAATCCATCACCCGGATATAGCCTCCTGCATTGCCATAAAGGTCCACTTCATCATAACGTCCGCCCTCTGCAATCACCTCAGCAACCGTATCGAGAATGGCAGCATACAGCGCCCTTTTTTGCTCCGCATCAAGTGCGCTGAGAGCATGCCTGGGATGCAGGCGCGCGCGGAAAAGGATATCCTGCGCAATCGCATTGCCCAACCCGGGGATGGATTGGTCCTGTGTAAGTAAAGCTTTAGCGCTACGATCCTTCTCCACTATGAGAGTGTCTATCAATCCACAAAAATAGTCAAAGGTAAACTCAGGTTCCAGGGGCGTGGGTTTCATATCCTTGATATATTGCCGGTGTTGTTCCTCACCCTGCTCATAGAGCTCCATGGCGCCCCACATCTGCGTGGTAGCGCTGAGATGTGAACCATCTTCAAAGGCGATGAGCAGATGGAATTTCTGCGGCAGAGCAGCGCCAGGCTGATGGTAGAGCACTTTGCCACCGCACTCGCCTAACAACAGCACATAACCAGGCTCAAGCGGTACAAAGAGCCATTTGCCCCGGTTGGTGGCTTCGCCGACACGTTTCCCTGCGGTCAATCGCTCGAAATCTTCCGGGCTTCTGTTGTACCAGACAAATTTATGAGGGGTATTGCCCAAATTTCCCCGCGCGACAACTTTCCCCTTTAGTGTAGCGTTGACCTGTCGGGCTAAAGTTACGAATTCAGGTAGCTCGAACAATTTTACCCTCCTGTACCAACGAATGCTAACTGCGAAATTCCAGTGATAGCACGCCTATCCCCATTCCGGGGCAGGTGCATTGTATTGCCTTTTCAAGAGCCTTGCCAGCGCACCCCATCTTGCACCATCGCAATCAACGCCTCACGCTCCGGTTTAATCTCCTCAGCCAACCGGGCTGCGGCAATGACCGGCGCCCAGCGGGGAAATTCCTCCTGTTGATCAGGGTTAAGCGCATGGTAATGACGTAGATATGCCTGACAGAAGAATAACGCAAACCAATGCAGGTAGAACGGCACCTGCCGTTTATCGGCAGCGCGCCCACCAATGCTCAAAATCATGCTGGTGCGCGCCACATCAGCCCAGGGGCTGCCACTGACCGCCGTCATCCAATCAATGATCAGAGGGCCGCGCTCAGTTAGGAGCACGTTATCCGGATGCAGGTCACCATGGCAGAGCGTATCGCCATCCGGCAAGGTTACCAGACGCTCCAAAACCAGCCGGCGCAAAGATTCGGGAAGAGTTGTGGCGTGACTGATTGCATGTGCCAATTCATCTCGATAACGGGGCAAGCCAGGGACTACCAGACGATGAACCTGCGCCTGAAGCTCAGCTAAAGCGCGTGCATGGCGCCACAGTCGCCATGGACACGCCTGCATATCTTGCAACATCGAATAGGCTCGCACGCGTTCATAGATGATGCCGCGGCGTCCCTCAATTTCGATGATTTCACCCGCGGCAGGGGTTGGAATACCCGCCGCGACAATGGCATGCGCCACCCGCGACTCATAGTCCACCCAATGACGTGGACACCAATCGCGATACAGCTTGAGAATGTGAGTGGCATCCCAGGCATAGATTTCCGCAGTGCGTCCCTGAGCTACAGGCGTAGCCAGCTGTGAAAGCGTAAGCATGATGTTGCCCTTAGTTTCTACGATGAATTTGCCCCGCACGCGCAATCGAATCAACGTTGCGAAACGGTGAACAAGGCTATTGTAGCACGTTTTAAGCCGGTGCAGAAATCCATACCTTGAGCCTGTTTCTTTTTGCCGTATAATTCTGAACAGAGAACCATTTCAAGCCTTGAACAAGAGAAGACCTGCTTTCAAAGAGTACCTGTCTCCAAAGGAGTTTTCGTATGCACAATCGAATCCTGGCAGCACTGGAAAGAAGTCAAGCGGATTACACCGAAATCCGCCTGGAGGAACGCGAATCCACATCCGTAGCCTTCCGTGGACAGGAGCTGGAAACTGCCAGCAGCGTTATTGATGCTGGGGGCATGGTGCGCTGCCTCTGCCACGATGGCGGATGGGGAATCGTCACCTTCAATAACCGGGATAACCTGGAAGAGAAGGTGGCACAAGCCACCCAATGCGCCCGCGCCGCGAAAAGCGATAATCCCATCGAATTAGCGCCCATACCAATCGTCGAGGACCATATCACGGTCGCTCTGACACGCGACTTCCGAGGCATTTCATTGGCGGAGAAGAAAGCCCTTGTGGAAGGCTACAACCGGCTACTCCTGGGCTACAGCGACCGAATCGTAGACACCAGCTGCCGGTACCATGACACCTTCAGCAAGATTACCTTTGCCAATTCCGAGGGCAGCTTTATCGAAGAGGAACGCCCGATGGTGGTGCTAGGCACGGTCGCCATAGCCCGGGATGGCGATAACGTACAACAAGCGCATGAGAGCTATTCCCGACTTGCGGGCTTCGAAGCCGCGCAAGGGCGCGAAGCACTCGCCGAAACCACTGCCCGCCGCGCTGTGGAGTTGCTGGCAGCAGAGAGCGTTACCGGGGGCCAATACCCCGTGATTCTAAACCCTGACCTGGCTGGCGTCTTCATCCACGAAGCTTTTGGGCACCTTTCAGAAGCCGATTTCATCTACGAGAACCCCGCCGCGCGTGAAATGATGGTACTTGGACGGCGTTTTGGACCCGACTTCCTCACCGTATTTGACGATGGTTGCACTCCCGGCTTGCGCGGCACACACAAATACGATGATGAGGGCACCCCTACACAGCGCACCGACCTGATTCGCAACGGCATCCTGGTTGGACGACTGCATTCCCGTGAAACCGCAGCGAAATTAGGTGAAGCCCCCACAGGCAACGCACGTGCGGTCAACTATCGTCATGCGCCCATCGTTCGCATGACGAATACCGCCATCGCCCCAGGCACAACCTCCTTCGACGATATGCTCAAGGATATTGAACTCGGCATTTATGCCTGCGACGCCTACGGCGGCAACACGGAGTTAGAGTCCTTCTCCTTCAGCTCGGGCTACGCTTACATGATTCGCAACGGGCAGTTAGCCGAGATGGTCAAGGATGTGATTCTGGCAGGCAATCTCTTCGCCACCCTTCAGAACATTGACGCGGTCGGCAATGATTTCGTGTGGCGGCATCCCGGCGGCGGTTGTGGCAAGGGAGGGCAGGCCCCGTTACCGGTGGGGATGGGCGCACCTCACATTCGCATTCAGAACGTTGTCATTGGGGGAAAATAACCATGGATATGCTACAACAATTACAGGTTCAGACTGAGCAGGTCGAAATCATCCAGGTTCGAAGCGAATCCACCAAGGTACGCTTTGAATCCAACTCACTCAAAGCCACGCAAGTAGAAGAAACCAGTGGCCTGGCGGTGCGCGTGGTCAAAGACGGGCGCATGGGCTTTGCCGCTTCCAGCGATGTGACCGCGACAGAGAAACTGATGGCGAACGCGCTGGAATCCGCCGCTTATGGCGATCCTGCGCCTTTCACCTTCCCCGGATTGCAGACGCCCCCTGAGGTTGCCTGCTATGACTCTATCATCGCCGAATTCAGCATTCCGCGCCTGGTTGAAATCGGGCAGGAAATCATGGCTTATCTGCGTGAAGTAGACCCGGAAGGTATGGTCAGTGTGGACCTTCAGCGTCGCATAGAGCGTTTCTCCCTGCGCAACCATGCCGGCGCGGATGTGGCAGAAATGCGCACACCTTTTTCGCTCTCCTTCGGTGTGGATCGCGTCAAGGGCGATGACATGTTAATGGTCTATGACATGCAAGGCACAACCCTCTGGGAAACTGACTTCATGGCGCCTGTACGCCGCCTGGCAGAAAAGTTTCGGCTGGCGCAAAGAATCGTTCCTTTAAGCTCCGCCCGAATGCCCGTACTATTCTCACCGCCGGGAGCAGTAGTGCTCACCTATCCGCTCATGCTGGGGCTTAGCGGCAAAAACGTCGTCAAAGGCATCTCGCCGCTGGCAAAGCGCGCGGGAGAGGAGATTTTCGATCATCGCATTACGGTGGCAGACGATGCCACATTGTCGGGACGGTTCTCCAGTGCCCCTTACGATGACGAAGGCGTGCCCCACCGGCGCACGGTGCTCATCGAGAACGGGGTACTTCAGGGCTTCTACTATGATCTCAAGACCGCCGCGCGTGCCGGGGTCACTTCCACCGGCAACGGTTCACGGAGTCTGTTTGGCTTACCCGATCCCGCTCCCACCAACCTGGTGCTCAATGCCGGGGAGACGCCACTCAGTGAAATGCTCGCGAGCATCAAAGACGGAGTGTGGATCGAGGGGGTACTGGGTTTAGGTCAGGGCAATATCATTTCCGGGGCGTTCTCCAATCCCCTGGCGCTAGCTTTCAAGATTGAGAACGGCGAGATTGTGGGGCGGGTTAAGAACGCCTCCATCGCCGGCAATATCTATGAGCTGTTGCGGCATGTGGGCGCTATAAGCCGCGAGACTGAGTGGGTCTACCAGGATTTCAGCCAGCCCTACATCTTGCTAGAGGATATGAACATCATTGCTAAGGGCTGAGGCACACATCCCGACATTTCCTCTTTGGTGTTTTTGGGGACGCGCTTCGCACGTCCCCAAAAACACCATTTACCAGGCCGAGCCAGACAAGCGCGCCAGATCTTATGTACGACCTTCTACAACCAATACTCCGTCCTCTATCACTTTCAGTACCGCGTTGCGTTCCGGCTTAATCCCTTTATAATGACGGGGGAGGAACCATGCGTGCAATTAGAAAAGCCGATATCCGTCGCCTGACGACGGAAACCTATAAGTTGGATGGGCGCTCACTGGAAGGGGTTTTACGGCGTGATGCCACAGACGGGCGACTCAGCATCAATGGCGTCGCCATCGAACAATGGCTTGCCGGCGAGGAAAACAAAGAGATCAGCCTTCTGGTCATCCCGAGTGAAAGCGACCGCCCTGTGGAAACGCAGACCTGCAATACCTGCGGAAGAGAGTACACTGGCTCTTCGTGCCCGTATTGCCGCGAAGTGCGTTATCGCTTACGCGGGGGATAAGTGGATAAGGGCATTCCTACCAGGGGAATGCAATCCACCCCGCAACGCCATTCTTGAAGGAGGCAGTAGTGAAGATTCAGGACTATATTCAGGTCCTTAAACAGAGGGGTTGGCTCATTGCGCTCATCACCGTTCTCACTGCCGGCAGCGCTTTGGGTTTCAGCCTCATACAGGCGCCTGTGTACCGCAGCAGCGTTGATATCGGCATTCAGGCAGCCCGTACGGATTGGGGACTGGCGCAGACCGTCAAAATCCTGCTAGACTCGTATGCCACCGTGATGCATACGCGCCCCTGGGCACAGCAGGTCATCGAGGACCTGGACCTGATGCTAGAGCCAGACACCCTGCTCGGAGATGTCATCATCGCCTCGGATAGCCAGAATCTCACCATTCAGATTGATGTGGACGCCAATGATGGCGAACAGGCCAACCGCATTGCCAAACGGTGGGCGGAATTGCTCGTGCAATGGCGTGATAGCGAAAACCAAAAGCAACAGAAAGAAGATCGTGTTTTTGCACAGATTTTGCAGGAGCCGACCTACCGCTTGCTGCGTCCCAAGTGGAAAATTAACACAGCTGCTGGCGCCGTCTTCGGATTACTTCTGGGTGCGCTGGCTGTAATCGCGCTAGAATGGTTCGATGCTGGCATCATCCGTACCCCGCGCGCGCTGGAAGAACAAACCGGATTGACCGTAGTCGGAATCATTCCGCCGGTCACCCCTACGAAGCGATGAGGAACAGGACTATGGAGAAGATCATCACCCTGACAGAACCCACCTCAGCAGCAGCCGAGGCTTACCGCGCTTTGCGGGTCAATCTGAACTATGCTACGCTCGATGACGCCATAAAGACGTTAGTGATTGCTGCGCCGGCGACAGAGGATAACGCGCCAGTACCCGCGGATGTTTCCGTGAACCTGGCAGTAGTTGCCGCCCAAGCCGGGCAGCGCGTCATCCTGGTTGATGCCGACCTGCGTTATCCACACCTGCACGACATCTTTGGTATCCCGAACGCCGGCGGTGTTACACAAGCCATCCTGGGGAAAAATGTCGCATTGCCCTTGCTCGCCACTGAAGTTCCGGGCTTACACGTACTCACTACCGGAAAAGTCCCCCCCAATCCTTCGGATATTCTGAGCTCCAATAAAATGGGGGAGTTGCTCGAGCAACTAAAAGAACATGCGGATCTGATTATCCTCCAGGCGCCGCCCATTCTGGCAGCAGTGGATGCCGCGGCTCTCGCGGCAAAAACAGATGGACTGGTATTGACCGTGCGGTCTGGAAAGACCCGCCGTGATCGCATCGAAAGCGCCAAAGCCGTCTTGGAACGCTACCAGGTACGCCTGCTCGGCGCGGTATTGACAGATGCTCCAGACGCCGTGCAGGTAGGCTACTAGCGCGCCCCTCAAACCAGAAAGCAGCCATGAGCGAGTCTGTGCATCAAGGAACCCTCGCTCACGGCTTTGCCCTTATCATTTTTCCAGGAGAGTGATGCGATGAAAGGTCTGATTCTTAGTGGCGGTAAAGGCACACGCCTGTATCCGCTCACCTTCACCAGCGCCAAGCAGTTGATCCCCGTGGCGAACAAACCCGTGCTCTTCCGTGTCATCGAAGCTATCCGCGATGCTGGTGTTGAGGAAATTGGCATTGTCGTAGGTGATACAGCCAATGAAATCAAGCAGGCGGTGCGGCGCGGCAATAAATGGGGCGTCGAAATCACTTACATTCCACAGGATGCACCCCTGGGGCTCGCCCATGCGGTCAAAATCAGCCGGGATTTCTTGGGCGATGACCGCTTTGTCATGTTCCTGGGCGACAATGTCATTCAGGGAGGCATCTCGCCGTTGTTGCGGCAGTTCGCCGCCTCCGACTGGAATAGCCAAATTGTGCTCACCGAGGTGAATCAGCCCGAGCGTTATGGCGTCGCCGAGCTCAACGAGCAGGGGCAGATCATCCGCCTGATTGAGAAGCCCAAAGTTCCGCCCTCAAATCTGGCGCTCGTGGGCATCTACATGTTCGACGCCCACATCTTTGAAGCCGTAAACGCGATCAAGCCCTCCTGGCGCGGGGAGCTAGAAATCACCGATGCGATTCAATGGTTGGTGGAAAAGGGCTACCGTGTCTTCCCCTACATTCACCGCGGGTGGTGGATTGATACCGGCGAACCGGGCGAGATGCTGGAAGCCAATAGCCGAGTCCTGGAGGAAATCACGCCCACCATCGAAGGTTATGTTGACCGCGACTCCGAGGTGGATCACCGGGTAACCATTGAAAAGGGCGCCGAAGTGATCAACAGTGTCATTCGAGGACCTGCCATCATCGGTGAAAACACACGCATCGTGAACTCCTACGTCGGTCCGTTTACCGCCATCGGCGCGGAATGCCGCGTTCAGGATAGCGAAATCGAACGCTCTATCGTTTTGGAGCACAGTGTCGTCGAATCATTGCCTGCGCGCATTCAAGACAGCCTTATTGGGCGGCATGTCGTTTTGCAACGCTCACCTATCCGCCCCAAGGCTCTCAAACTGACCCTGGGAGACTACAGTCAAGCCGGACTGCTCTAAATATGCAAAAGATGCCAGAAATCTAAACGTTTATCACACCTGTAACGGCGGGGTTGAGCACAACCCCGCCGTTTGCTTTGGAATTTCTGATGATTTTCTAAGCCGGGACTTATGTAATTCTAATCTTCGGGCTATAGAATCAAAAATGTAAAAGCAATTTCAGGTGTGCTCTGAGAAGGCGCCACTCGAGCTCTCAGAATGAGCGCTACTCAAAGCACAAAAAGCATACCTTAGTATTTGGGAGGTGCAAAAATGTTACAACGACCGTATAGAGGAGTAAGCCCTATGTGGCGTGAGATGGAACGCTTACGACGTGAGATGAACCAAGTGTTTGGCGAAACCGCTGCCCCATCCGAACTGCCCGTGTTGCGCGGCTATCCCGCAATGAATATCTGGGTCAATGAAAATGGTGCAGTGGTCACCACAGAGCTGCCCGGCGTGCTGGCCGAGGACCTCGACATCAGCGTGGTAGATGACACGCTTACCATCAGTGGTAGTCGCAAGCCCGAGGAAGGAGCGGAAGGCATTACTTATCACCGGCGTGAGCGTGGTTGCGGAACCTTCACGCGGAGTTTTCAGTTGCCCTTCAAGGTTGATCCACAAAAAGTGGAAGCCACAACCAACAACGGCATTCTGAACATCACGCTGCCGCGCGCTGAAGAGGATAAGCCCAAGAAAATCGCTGTGCGAGTGGGCTAAGCCGGGTAATGATTACCGTGGTAAAACAATGGAGGTGACACAATGACTGAGGAAACCAAGGAACTGCAATTGGAGCAGGCTGAAAAACAAGAGCTGGTCGAAGGCGAAGCCGAGCGCACCCGTTCACGATTGGCCTTCATCCCGCGTGTAGACATCTACGAAATGAACGATGCGATTGTTATCCTGGCAGATATGCCGGGCGTTGATCCCGCATCGGTGGATATTACCCTCGAGCGCAATGTGCTGAGCATCAATGGCTATGTTGCACCGAGCTACCCTGAGGGCTATAGCCTCGCATGGGCAGAGTATCGCATCGGAGATTTCCAACGCAACTTCACGCTCTCGCAGGAAATTGACCAGGATAATATTGAGGCGACGGTAAAGAACGGTGTTTTGCGCCTGCATTTGCCCAAGGCAACCCCGACGACGCGCAAAATCGGCATCAAAGATGCCTGATCCCGTTACCCAAGCCTGAAAAAATATCAGATAGCTTTGTGATCTCGAGAAGTGAACAAAGCGCCTTCTCGAGATCACACAACGTTGAAGGAGGTGATAAGCATGTCAATCATGAATCGCAATTTCTGGAAACGTGAGAGACGGCCGCGACAACAGACGGGATCAACCGGGCTGGCACGGCAATCAGCAAACCCATACGAAGGACCGGAGCGCCTGTTTGAGGAATTCTTCAACAACTTTGGCCTGGCGCCCTTTGCCCCCTTTGAAATGGCATGGGGCGAATTCAGCCCGCGGGTGGATGTCATCGAAACTGAAAAGGAACTCCAGATCAAGGCGGAACTGCCTGGCATGAGCGAAAAGGACATCCAGGTTTCGCTATCACGAGATACCCTGACCCTTAGCGGGGAGAAAAAGGCCGAGGAAGAGCAGCGCAGCGGCAATATCTATCGCATGGAACGCACATACGGGTCATTCAGCCGCACTATCGCCCTACCCGTGAACGTGGATACCGAGAACGCGGAAGCGACTTTCAAGAACGGGGTGCTGACCATCAATCTGCCCAAAGTTGTGGCAGCCAAAGACAGCCGCAAAATCAAGGTCAAAACAGAATAAAACAACGACGGCCAAAACGAAAAGGGGCGCCTCGAGGCGCCCCTTTTCATTGTATCGCAGGCAAGCTTCGGCTTAAGGTCGCCCGACCCTCTGCCCACGCAAACTGCGCGCCAACACCCAAGTCAGCACAATAGCAACTGCAAGCAGAGCTAATCCGGTCAACCATTCACCGGAAAATAATGCTCCCACACCTCCCAAACCTGCCACCAGGATCAAGGCGCCAAAAGCCATCTTCCATGCCAGAGAAAGGCTAGCGCGCAACATATCACTCATAGCGCTGGAAGCGCCACACGCCCACGGTCAAAAAGACGAGCGCAAAGCCAAGCAAAATACCCACATAGGGCAATACCTGGACCAGATTGGCTCCCCGCGCCAACAGGTCCGTATAGGCACGCATCGCCCAAGTGGAAGGGAGAATTTGTACCACCTGCCGATATAGCGGCGGGGTAATCTCCAAGGGATACCAGGCGCCGCCGAGCGCCGCCATGCCCATCGAAAGCCCCACCACGATGCTTCCCGCCTGACCGCGTGTCTTGACCACGGTAGCCAGCAGAATACCCAGGGAAACGGTGGCGATGGCAAAGGCGAGCGAGACCAGGGCAACCGCCAAAGGATGGCGTCCCCAGTTCACCCCAAAGAGCAGCGCCCCGCCAACAAGCAAAATCGTCATCTGCAGCAACCCCAACGCCAACCGCCCCAGTAATTTGCCAAGGAGCACCACAAAACGTGAGGCGGGTGTTACCAACATACGGCGCAAGGTGCCTCCGAGCCGTTCGCTGACCAGCACTTCCGCCGCTCCCAGCAACGTAATCTGCACCCAGGTAACGAGCTGCCCGGCAGAAGCCTGTTCGGCGCTCGTCGCCATAGCGTTAGCATCATCGGTGATGGTCGCCCCTTCAGCCCAACGCACCTGAGCCGTCGCAGGAGGCTGCTGCGCAGTAGCCAGCACCTCGTTTAGCACCTCACGAAAAAACTGTAGCTCTTCCTCCGGCGTGCTCACGACCCCCGCCTGACGCGCCTGCTCCAAGCCCATCTTCGCTACCAACGCCGCCCCTCCCACACGCCCCTGCGCCGCACGCACAGCCTGCTCCACAGCAAAACTAGAGCTATTATCGGGGAGTGTATGCAGGGTCAGTGTAACCATATCGCCATTGAGCAAGGCGGCGGAAAAATACGCCGGAATCTCCAGACCAAATTGCTCTTCCGGCAACACCTCCACCAACTCCGGTTGCAGATTTGCCTCCGGGAAAACTGCTAGCAGCGCCTCGACCAGGGACCCCTGATCCTGAGTTTGGACATACAGAGGGATGCGCACTTCCTGAGGCGTATCAGCATCCTGATCCATCATACCACCCAGGCCCGCACCTACCGCTGCTGTGAACAAAAGTGGTAGCACCAAGAAAAAAAACAGGGATATAGGAGAGGTGAATTCCAGCAGAAATTCATTTCGAATCATGGCGCGTAAACGTTGCATTCTATTCCTCCAACAAAGCTCCATCAGGAGTCAATGCTCAAAAATATACCGTTTGACCTATCTAAACTGCCGCCTGAAACCCACCAGCGCCAGGATGTAATAGACTGCCGTAAGCAAGAGCGCTCCCCCCAGCAAAGGCAGCAAATCTACCAGCCCGCCGCCGCTCTGCAATTCAGAGAAGATTTCAATCCCCCAGGCTTGTGGCGTAATCAGGCTCAGCTGCTGTACCCATACCGGCAAATTCATGCGCGGGAAAAAGCTTCCGGAGATGGCCGAGCCGACCAGGGTAACGGCGGTACCAATAGCCCCCGCCTGTCCCGCCGTCTGCGCCCATGACGAAACGAGCGCCCCAACGCCGGTAGCGCATATAACCAACACGAGCAGAGCGAGCGGAACCAGCAGCGGATTGCCCCAATAGGCGCCAAGCAGGCTGGTTGCCCCCCACAGAACTGTGACTTGTAGCAAGCCGGTCAACACAATGCCCGCCATCTTCCCCACTAACACGGCAAGGGGCGCCGTAGGTGTAATCAAGAGCCGTGGCAACGTCCCCCACTCACGCTCCGCCAACAACGTCCGACCGCCCGAGGTCACGGCGAACATCAAAAAGATGATTGCAAGACTGGCAGAAGAATAATCAAGCCAGCTGAAGCTACGACCGCCGGGCACGGTGACGGTCAAACGCACCGGCAGCGCACTCGCTTGTGGATTTTCCGAGGGCATGGCAGCAAATGGTACAGCAGATGGCACCGGCTCCGGGTTCGCGCCACTCAAAATATGAGCCGTCACCAAGCGCGTCATAATCGCCATCATTCCCTGAAGCCGAATATTCATGATCTCAATACCCTGCGTTATCACGCTTTTGACGATAGCAGTGCTGATGCGCCAATCGGGGCTAGCATAGAGCTCGATGCTTACAGCATCGGGAGCAACCTGCCCCTGCGAGAGGGCGAAGGCGCGCCCGATTTCCAGCTTCTGTTCGTTAGTCAGAGCTTGATAGTCTGCCTCATCCATCGCCGTCAGGTCGAGGCCAACAGTTTGTTGCACTTGCGCCCCTTCCGGGAAAACGCGCGCGCCAAAATCCGCAGGGATAATGACGAGTACCGCGACTTCATCCTGATCCACGCGCGCGCGTGCGGCAGATTCATCGCTGACCTGCTCAAGGGCAATCAACCCTTTGACGCCCTCGGAGTCAAAGACCTCGACCAGAGCCTGCGAGAGCGTGCCCTGATCACGATTGAGTAGCAGGACCGGCACATCGGAGAGATTTCCCCCTCCGCTGCCCCCAAATGCCGCGCCAATCGCCAGTGTGAGTAGTAATGGCGTTGCCAACATGGTGACCAGCATTCCCACATCGCGGAATGCCAATCGCACTTCTTTCAATGCAAGTACCCATAGTTTCTTCATAGCATACAGGCTCCTACACAATGTTCACCACAGAAAGAAGAAAGGGCGTCTTGGATTTGAGGCTGCCCCCCCCAAGTAACCCTTCCATCAATCCCGCAGTGCTCGCCCGGTAAGGTGCAAGAATACTGTCTCCAGATTAGGCTCACGAATATCCACGGTGCGAATGCTCAGCCCCAAATCCCCAGCTTTTGCCAAAGCCAGCGGCAACGCCGCCTGTGCTGAGTCAACGTTAAGCGTCACTTCACCGTTGCTGGCGCTTGCCTCAAACACATCCTCACAGCCAGTCAATGCCTCTGCCAGTGCGGCGCCACCACCCTCCTGGTGCAACTTCAGAACCAGCGTCTCATGCTCTCCCACTTGCCGCGTGAGTTCTTCCAAAGTCCCCAGCGCAATCAGCCTGCCTTGATCCATAATGCCGATGCGATGGCTCAGTTCCTGCGCCTCTTCCATGTAGTGCGTGGTATAGAGCACGGTCGCTCCATCGGCATTCATTCGCTTGACGTAGTCCAGAATATATCGGCGGCTCTGTGGGTCAATGGCAACCGTCGGCTCATCCAGCATGACCAACCTGGGATTGCCCAGAAGCCCTACGGCGAGGTTGAGGCGTCGCTTCATGCCTCCGGAGAAGGTTTTCACGCGCGCCTTTGCCCGGTCGGACAGATCCATCAATGCCAGTTTCTCGGCAATTTCGCGCTTAAGTTCCGCGCCGCCTAGTCCGCGCATCTCGCCCCAGAAGCGCAGATTCTCTTCAGCGCTGAGGTCATGATAGAGCGCCAGGTCCTGCGGAGCAACGCCGATGACCTCGCGCACCGCCATAGGCTCGCGCTGCACATCGTGTCCATCCACAACAACGTTACCAGCAGTTGGCGTAAGCAATGTGCTGATCATAGAGATCGTGGTTGTCTTACCCGCGCCGTTCGGACCGAGCAAGCTAAACACCTCCCCTGCGTGAATCTCGAATGAAACAGCATCTACTGCATTCGGTCCTGCTGATGTATAACGCTTGACCAGATTATTCACTTCAACCAGAGCCATAGTTCACTCCTCAAAATTGCAATTCAGAGATTAGAGTTGTTCTACCGCTCGCACTCTTCGCGGCGCAGTAAAATCGTAGCACGAAAAACCTGTAAAAAGAGCTAACTCACAAACATGAGCGCTACTGCTGCCAGGCTCAGCACTCCCCAGATGAGGCGGTTCCAATCCCAAATCCGCCTCCCGTTGAAACTGATCAGAGGGAAAAAAGCCACAACCGTCTCCAATACTGCCAACATACGGCTGAGCGCTAACAAGATAGATAAGGGTGATGTAAATCCAGGCGCCACATTCCAATGCAGCGCTGCCCAACTGCTCCAGGCAAGCAACAAGGATGCCAGTGTCCCTGCCAGCGCCATCGGTACAATTTTGGGCAGAAGTTCGCGGTAACGCCAGCGCTCCGTCACGGGATAGAAGCTGCCAGGGAAGGGGAAAAAACCACCGAAGAGCAATGCAATCACCGCAACCAATGTCGCACTGGATTCCCAGGCGCGGAATCGCACCGCCAACCCTTGCAGGCGTGCGACACTCCACATCGCCAGCGAACGCAACCCGAATAGTATCAGGAATGCGACGGGGACCGTCCATAAATCGCGGCGCTCCAAGCCCCCCGAGCGCCATACAGATAACCACAGCAACAGCACATTGATGAGCCAGGTACCGAACCATTGCAACGCAGGGCTATCAGGCTTTTCTGCACCAGGCTTGACCCACAGGAAATGCCCCACATCCATAAAATGGAATGAGTGCCACCAATAGGGGATTATTCCCAAGCCATAACGCCGCAGTTGTTCGCCCATGGAAAGGATCGCAAAGCCGCGCGTGGCGAAGACTTTGCTGGAGCTTGTATTGTAGCCCTCAACACAGGCGGAGACCTCATCGCAGCCCTGCGCGACAAAGAAATCCAACGCCCCCTCGATCAAGCCCTGTCCGGCGCCCAGACCGCGCGCCTCAGGGTCAGTAAAGAGCCAGTAGACGAAGCCCACCTTGCGCCCCTTGGGCAAGGTAAATGTCTTTAGCACAGTCCCGCCCACGATGCGCCCCGCATGTTCCGCCACCAATACATCCTTGCTCCACGAAAAGAACAACCATGTGGGAGGCGAAAATGCCCGGCGCATCACCCGCTTGGCCTCGGATTGCTCGTCATCGCGAATTGGTCTGATAATCACGTTTTGATTCATCTGCTGCCCATCCGTTTCAAAAAGGCGCTTACAATTCCTGGTCCTGAAAGCGCCAGAGAGATACAACGCTGAATACGATGATGCAAACACTCACGAAAATCACCGGTCCCCAGGAGAAGGGGACGACACCCGCCATCACCGAAGGCACAATCGCGCCGCCGAACGCTTCGCCAGGCGGCAGAGAGAGCGTCCACGGCAGAAAGTGCCGAAGTACCGGCGCCATACCCAGAAGATACTGCTGACCAAAGGCAAAGGCCATAGGAATGGCGATAACGGCTGCCCGGCTGTTGGTCAACACGCCCAACATGAGCGTCAAGGTCAGGTAGAACCAGAGATTGAGCACGAAGATGCCCAAGCCCACCAGGAAGTGTAGCGGGGAGGCAATCGGCGCTCCCGCAAGCATGAGCTGCACAAAAGCCAGCAGACCTGGAAAGAAGACCATCGTTGCCGCTACCCCCACGGCATTGGGCGCGAGTTTTGAGAGAATAAAGGCGGTTCGAGAAGCCGGCTTGGAAAGTACCCAGGCGGCAGTGCCGGAGAGTTTTTCCCCTACTACCACATCCTGCATGATAATGATGACGGCAATGGGTGGAAACAGCCCGGCAAAAATCGCGTAAAATGACAGCGCCTCCTGCACATCGAAACCCTGCGCGCTCCACAACACACCCGCCAGGATGAAATTGATGATTCCTGCCCAAATCAAGGTTTGCACCCACCAACTGCTCGTCTTCCACCAGCCAGCAAAACCCTGCCGCATCAGGTTACGCAAGCCACGGCGCCAACCCTGCTCTTGCACCAGCTCAAATTCACTATTTCCCGCCATGCGCTCCCCCCTCGACAATGTTGGTAAAGACTTCCTCCAACTCATAACGCTTGCGACCAAAGCTGGTCACAACCAAACCCGTATCCGCCAAAATCGTCCGCAGCAATTGTTGCTCAGCGGTCGCCTCATCGCTCACAGCCACAGTCCAGGTGCTCTGCCCCTCCCGTTCACTCGCTTGCAAGTCGCGCACCCAGGGCAGGGATGCAACCCGCGCACGGGTTATCCCGGTCGAGCCTTTCAAAGTCACGGTATAGACCACCCCACTGCTGCCTGCCAATAGCGTCTCGATGGGACCATAAGCCGCCAACACACCGTGGTTGAGAATCGCTACGGTATCGCTCACCTTCTGCACATCATCGAGGATGTGCGTGGAATAGAATACGGTCGTGTGTTTACGCAAGCGCGATAAAACCTCCAACACATCGCGGCGCCCTAAGGGATCGAGCGAGGCTGCCGGTTCATCGAGAATCAGCAGGTCAGGGTAGTTCACCTGAGCCTGCGCAATCCCCAATCGCTGTTGCTCACCGCCCGAAAGCGTCTTGACTGTACGCTCCGCTTTGCCCTCCAACCCGACCAGTTCCAACATCTCCTCGATGCGCTGCCGAATAGCCTGCTCAGGCCCCTTGAAGAAGAAACGCAGCGTGAAATCCAACGTCTCCCAGACGGTATGATGTTCGTAAAAGCGCGGTTCCTGCGGCAGATAACCAATACGCGCGCGAATATCAGGGCTTTTGCGCACACTATCCATACCAAAAATCGTGGCGCTGCCGCTCGTGGGCCGAATCAGCCCCAACAGCAACTTCATCGTCGTCGTCTTGCCCGCGCCATTGGGTCCCAGAAAACCGAAGATGGAGTTAGCAGCCACAGTCAAATCCAGAGGCTTGAGCGCCTCAACACCATCATAGGTCTTGCTCAATCCATAAGTTCGAATAACGGCAGTCTCGTTCATCCCAATCCTCCCGTTCATGCTGCCGAGCGACGCACCAGGGCCTTCTCACCAAAGATGAAGAACGCCATGCCCACCAAACAAAGCCAACCGAACCAATCCCCCAACCGGGTCGCAATCGTCTTCCCACTGCCCACCGGCACATCAGCTACCAACGTTGCCTCGCCGCCTTCTGGGGAAATCGCCAGTGCCAGCACACGCCCGTGCGGGTCAACCACTGCGGAATCGTAACCACCATCGGATTTTATCATCGCGGCACGGTTCTCAACCGCGCGGAAAACGACGTGCGTATAGTGCTTGGAAGCAATGCCGGGCCAATCATTTGAAGGCACTGCAATAATCTGCGCCCCCTGCCGCGCCAGTTTTCGCGCCGTATCGGTAAAATCCAGGTCGTAGCAGATAATCGTCCCCAATACGCCCATGGGCGTCTCATATACGGGATACGTGCCGCGGGTAGGGCTGGTTTCACCGCCGAAGACAACCGGGTGATCCTTGCCAAAAACGCCGAGGAACTCCCCAGAAGGGCTAATGACGGTCGCCTCATTGCGAAAAATATCTTCGGTCACATCCACCACATAACCGATGACGAGATAGGCGCCCGTCTCGCGGGCCAAAGCGACCAATCCCAAGGGATCCTGTACCTGTGGGTCATATTGCAGGGCACCTTCGGGCCAGACGATAATTCTAGCACCTTGCACCGCAGCCTCGCGCGTCTGTTCCACCATCCGCGCGTGGAGCTGCGCCACGATTTCCTCACGCCCGGTATTGGCCGAGATAATGGGGGAAGCATCCGGCTGAATTGCCGCCACACGCACGGTTGTTCCAACCGGCACAAAGTACAACACCAGGCTCAAGCCCACCCAAAGCGCCGCCGTCACACCCGCAACTATCAACCAACGCCGCGTGACACGCAAGGTGGGCGTGGGCATGTCCGATTCAAGCAACCACCATCGATCCAACAAACGAATTGCGCCCAAGCCCAGCGTGTAGTTGACCAAAATGACGAGCGCGCTCACACCAAAGATACCGAAGATACTTGCGGGCTGAATCAACCAGGGCTGGCTGTGCAGCGTGTATGCCACAAAACCCCATGTCCCGGCGATAGGGAGGAAGATGCGGATCATTTCGATGCCCACCCATGAGACCAAATTCTGTGGCACAAACCACTGGAAGCCCGTGCGCGCATGAAAGCGACGGCTACCGCTATCCGTAAGCAATGAGATACCTGCCACAATCAACGGCAAGTATTCCATAAAGCTACCCGTGCCGCCGAAGACCGGTCCCAAATATCCCCACAGCCACAAGCCGTTGAAGACCGCCGAGGCGACAGAAGCCAGTTTGGGCGGCATGAAACGGTATTGCGCCAGCAGATAGGGCACAAAACTAAACCAGGCGAGAAACCATAAATTAAGGGGGGGGAATGCCAGTATCAACAATCCCGCGCTCAACGCCGAGAGAATCACCCCCAGAGCCACACGCCCCGCAGTTGAAGTCTGTATTTTAGTCAACATTTCACCTTTGTCCTTTATACTATTCTTAGCTGTCCAGTTTGAATACCATGCCAACGCGTTGCCTGCAACGTGTTGCCAGCAACGCGTTGCCAGTGGTGCATTATTCCTGCAAGCCCTTACGCCAAAGAATCAGATACAAGCCGACAGCAATCAAGACAATGGGCCAACCCTGACCAAGGTATGTCAAGACCTCCAACGCGGGACCCCCAATGAGCAACAGGACACCGATGAAGGCCATGATTCCACCGGGAATGAGGGGCCACCACGCAACCTTGCGGACAAATAGCGCAGAAGTCAACGTGATGAGCGCCCATCCCAGCGCAAAGCTCAGCATGAAGACTCCGCCCTCCGCGTCACCTGCCAATGCACGAAAGGGACCATCGAGCAACAACGCCCCCAGACCGATGCCGCTGAGAATGCCGCCAGGAATCAGCAATCCCAGTTTACGGGCAGTGCTTCCCCACACCAGAAAGAGTAATCCAAGCCCGAGTGGAAACGCTGAACCCAAATCCCAACCCGTGATATTGCTCACCAGCATCCAAAGCCCAACACCGACCAGAACTACACCCCAAGCCAGGTGATGGCGTTTCTCGTTATTCTGAACCTGCATGTCGTTACTCATCATAAACCTCCCGTATAGTAGCTACGCTTAAACAACGATGCTACTATACCATTGGCAGGCGCAGAAAGGATGGCCCAAAGGTCATGACCGGGTCACATTTGGAGAGTGTGACGTCACGCGCGTCATAGAGCATACGGCAGAATCTCAAAGAGAATCTTGGGATAGTCAGCGCAATGCCCGGCGATTCTAGAGCAAACCCAGGTTACGCGCCTTGAGCGCCGCCTGGGTGCGGTCACGGGCATCGAGCTTGGTGAGGATATTGGTAAGGTGATTCTTCACAGTGCCTTCTGCAATGAAAAGCGCTAGAGCAATCTCTTTGTTGCTAGCCCCCTGTGCTACCAGACGTAACACTGCCAATTCACGGTCAGAGAGCGCCTCCGCGGGCACTTCAGCGCGAGGCGCGTTCTCTGCCAAGCGGGCAAATTCCGCGACAACCTTCGCCGCCACCGAGGGCTGCAAGAAGGATTCCCCGCGCGCAGCCGCGCGCACCGCCTCAAAGAGTTTGGCTGAGCTGGCATCCTTAAGGAGATAGCCCAACGCTCCGGCACGCAACCCCTCGAAGATATCCTCATCGTCATCAAAGGTGGTCAGAATGATCACGCGAACTTCGGGATGCAAGGCACGCAGACGCCGGGTTGCGGCGACCCCATCAAGGACAGGCATGCGAAGGTCCATAAGCGCCACTTCCGGATGACAGGTGGTAGATAGACGCAGAGCCTCTTCACCGTTAGCCGCCTCACCTACCACTTCAAAGTCTGGCTGTGTGGCAAGCAACGTGCGCAAGCCCTCGCGGAACATCGCCTGATCATCCACCAACAGAATGCGAATACGCCCCACGCTACCACCTCACACGCGCACTCGCTCACTCCTGGAGCGGTACAGAGATTTCCAACACAAAGCCTTTGCCAGGCTCGGAGCCACAGTGCATCTCGCCACCAAGCAACTGCACGCGCTCGCGTAACCCCACCAGACCGAAACCGCCAGCTGGCGCATCACTGCCAATACCATCATCCTGCACTTTCAGGCGCACAGCCTCGACCGCATAGTTCAAGGTGATCTCGGCATGGCGCGCCTGCGCGTGCTTGCAAATATTGGTCAACGCCTCCTGCGTCACACGGTAGAGCGCCAGTTCCAATTGCGGAGGCAGCGCTCGCGGTTCACCCTGCACGTCAAAGGTCGCCTCAATGCCAGAGGCACGCAGCTCCTCGACCAACGTCGCCAGAACCGTCGCCAACGGTTTACCCTCCAGGGGGGAGGCGCGCAAAGCCGCTACAGAGCGCCGCACCTCGTGTAAGCCTTCCTTGGCCAGCGACTGCGCCCGCTCGAGGGGCGGCAACGCTTGAGAAGGCTCGCTCTCCAACAGCGTGCGGGCGACCTCCAATTGCACATTGATAGCCGTGAGATAATGCCCTAGGCTATCATGAATTTCGCGCGCCAGCCGGTTGCGTTCTTTGGCTGTGGCCAGCTCTTCAGCCTGGACAGCATATTGCGCCAATGTCGCATGGGCTTCGGCTAAATCCTGCGCCAAGTCCTCAACCTGATGTCGGGCGCGGGATTCACTGATGGCCATCTGCGTGAAGATGACGACGAAAACCACGCCTGGCGCAAAAGAGAGTGTTGCAGTAAGCCCTACCTGCCACCCATTGGGTATACCCAGAGATAAACCAAAAAGAAGTGCCGTCAAAACGCTGATAACCAACACACCTGTGCGAGTAAAGAGCACAGCACCATGACTCACCAATGGCAAAAGCAGCAACCAAAATGCACCACTGAAGTGGCTCAATAACGTGATTCCAATCACCAGGGGGAACTGCAACACATAATAGAGGATTTTAGTCCCTAAGGGAGCCGAAAAGACGAAATTCTCGAAACCATACGTACCAATGGCGGTATAGAGCAGACCCACAACCACCAACGATAGAGCCTCAACACCGGTGAAAGAGACATCTACTGCTGTAAAAAACGACACATACGCCGCTACAACCACAACTAGAAAAGCCCAATCCGTAGTATGTAGCAGACGACGAGGTTTAGGATAATTCAACTGATTTTCCCCCACCAGGCAGGCATAGCCCTAACTGAAACCCCAAATGCCAGTGAAGCCCAAGGCAGCAGGGAGTCTTCATCTGCGAACAAATTCCGGCAATGCCGCGGCGTAAATGCCATTGGCGGCAATCATATACAGCACACGCGGTTCCTGTGCCACCACAAGAGCCTCCAGTTGTCGCAACTGCCCCTCACGCACACGAAACTGGTGCAGGTAATTTCCACGCTTGTCGAGCACCACAATACGTTCGTTCTGGCGATCACCCAGGAAAATCTGCCCAGCATCAGGATCGGGTTCGACATACATCACGGATGGATACAGGTCCGTATCGGGTACCCCTCGCATCGAAAACGAGAGGTCCTCAGCGCCGGCAAAATAAGTGCGTACCGAGCCATCGCCCAATAACAAGTAGAGCCTGCCATCCAGATTCAGGTTAAGAGCAGTCTGTAACTGGGGAGCATTCCCAGGCGAGAAATAGGGACGTGGAGGGCTGCTATAGAGGCCATTGATCGGTGCATAGCGAAACAATTGCCCTTGTTGACGGTCCAGCAGGTAGAGTTGATCCCCGTAGGTAGCCATCATCGTTACCGCCCGGGAAGCGTGTTCACCCTCCAGGCGCTGGCGTGTGATGCCTCCTGGCCCCAATGCGGGTTCGTAAATATAGAGCGCACCATCATCGCTATAGATGAATACAGCCCCATCGGGATAGCCGGTGCCAGGTGTCATCCAGGCGATGTCCACGAGATGCTCAACGCTATTGCCACCCACAAGCTGTCCACGGCGCAAGATAGATGTTGGCGCAGCAGAACTCAGGCGCAGCCCATCTTCTGCCAGAGGCATCCCTAACACTTCATCCGTTACAGGATTCAGCAAGTAAATCCAAGAGCGTGTGATCAACATGCGGCGCGGCGCAGGGGAAACCCCTAACTCCGCAATCTGGGTAACCGCAAGCACAGCAGCATTTTCCAAGACATCCAGGTTAAGCTGGGCTTCGTCGCGCAATGTTTTGGCTCTTTCATTGCGCGCATCAAGCGCCAGGACTTGCTCTGCCAGAGTCAAGGTACGCTGCCAATCCTCCTGCGCCTGGCTGGCATACGCATCTCGCCAAGCGGTTTCCGCGGTCTCTAGCAAAGCCGCAGCCCGTGAAGCGCCGCCAAACCGGAAATAGGTCGTGAGGGTGAGAAAGGTAATGATGAGCAAGAATCCCAGCACCACGCTACCGAGCAACAAGGCGTTTTCTTTTGGCGGCACGCGCAGAGCACGCACCCGTTTCGAAGATGGTTTACCTGGCGCTCTGCCCGGCATCAATGCCTGCCCAAACGCTTTCACCAGAGGCCCAAAGGTGCCCCGAAGAGAAATCTGGGGCAATTTAAGCCTGGGCAACACAACGCGCGGTATGCGCAGCGTAAAACGCGGACGCGCTTCAGGCGTCGATTCATCAAAGTCCGCAAACTCCTCTGGCAACGGCGGAGGTGCCGCCGGTGTTTCCACAGGTTCTGCCACCGGCCCGACGGCTGCCGGCGATGTGATAACGCCCGCAGGCGCCTTCACCGGCTCTAGCGCCGATCTGGATGCGGGTTTGCGTCCCAGCAAGGTCAGGCGCTTAGGAGAAGCCGCGGGAGGGGGCACGGGAGGGGGCACGGGAACCAGCGGCTCCGTAAAGTGCGTCGGCGCCGAGACGGGACGCTGCTCCGGTATCGCGGGTGGCGGTGGCGCAGACGTAGTCTCCACGCGGGAGGGAAATGATGTGGGCGCCAGATCGGCGGCATGAGCCACGATCGAGGGTTTAAAGGTATGTCCAGAATGGGAAAACGGTTTCTGCGGAAGGTAGGTCTCTCCCGATGCTGCCGCACCCGATACTGCAGCACCGGGGGCTGGTAGCTCAGGGAGGCAATGCACCACAACCGCGCACCCCGTCACATGATTTTCACGCATCGAGCGCAGCACCTGCTCAATGCTCTGCTCTGGTTGCCCCACAGCCAGAGTCTCCACCCAGAGAGAACGTGCCTGAGCTTCAGCAACGCTGGCGGTTGCAATCAGCAAAGCGCTGCCGGGCGCGACAGGCGCGTAGCCCACGTGAATGGCCGGCGGCAACGCGGCTCCCAACGGAAGCATGGGCAGGGCGGCGCTGGGGAAAAGTTCCACACGCCCCTCAGGATGGTAGAGCAACACATTGCCAGGTCCCACCTGGCCCAAGAATAACTCCTCACCGGAGAATACGGCACAGGTAATGTTGGCGGATTCTGGTTGCGGCGCCATTTGCGTTGGCGGTGTCCGGTCGCTCTCCTGCAGCACATAACGATTTGCCTCAACCAAAGCGCGGCGCAGGCGTGCGACAACACCCCCATCCGACTTCCAGAAGGTGCGGGCAGCAATGGTGCGAGTTTCCCGGCTGCGGTGCGCCAATGCCGGTCCGAGGTCCACCAAAACGATAAACTGTTCGCCTGCATCCGGTGGCGTGCCTGCGGGTGGCGTCTCCGAAGTCGCCTCTGGGGCAGATGCCTGGACCCGTGTCCCTTCGTGAAAACGCAGTATCTCACTATAACGCCGCATATCACACCTCTGAAGTCGAGTTCACGCCAGACCAGAACTCGCAATCAACGCTGCTAACTCCCCGAAATCCACTCGAGAGGTCATATCCAGAGACAAAGGGGTAACCGTCACAAATCCCTGCTTAACCAGCAGGTACACATCAGAATCCGGCTCCGCTGCAACAGATACATCCATCAAACGATAACCGGGGCGCGCACTGCCTCCATTATCACGGTCGGGTGCAGTAGGCTCAAAGTAACGTCCCCGCAACAATCGCGCCAAGCGCCATGGCGTTTCGGGGGTCGCATCACAGGGGAGGTTGACGTTCAGCACATCCACATCGAAGGGCATACGCCGCTCCAGAAGCAGGCGACTGAAACGCACAGCGAAAGCCTGCGCCGCCGTATAATCCACCGCCGCGCCACCGGTCAAATGCTGTGAAATCGGCATCGCCAGCGAAATCGCCAGCGCGGGAATCGCTTCCGAGGCGGCCTCCAGAGCGGCTCCCACCGTGCCGGAAATCGTCACTTCGGTGCTGAGGTTCTCGCCGTAATTGATGCCCGAAACCAACAAATCCGGTTTGCGATCTACCAGCTCCAGAAGTCCGTGTATTACAGCCAGAGCCGGCGTAGCATCCACAGCATAGGCGCGGACCCACTGTCCCCGCACCTCTCTATCAGCAGGGATAAGGCGACCCGTCACATGATGCGGCATTGAGCGTCCTGCGCCTGACCATTGACGATCTGGGGCGACGACCAAGAGCTCACCCAGGGGCAATAGAGCTTCCACCACCGCCCACAAACCCTGTGATTCAATGCCGTCATCGTTGGTAATCAGAATGAGTGGTTTATCCATATTTAAGGATAAGGATACCACGCAATCAAAGCCTCGCAAGCGGGGATGCGACAGATTATTAAGAAAACCAAAAGAGGTCGTGCAAACAGAC
>JAFGFB010000034.1 GCA_016931315.1 Anaerolineae bacterium | reverse complement strand
GATGACCAGCGGTTGGCCGTGGAGCCGACACCGGAGGCTACCGGTTCGCCATCCAGGTAGAGACTGAGCGCGCCATCGGCGGCCCGGCGGGTGGCGGCGACGTAGTGCCAGCGCCCATCGGCGGCGAAGGGGCCGACCAGGACGGTATCGGTGGTCGTGCTGCCCACGCCGAACAGCACTTTGCCCTCTGCTAATGAAATCCCGTAGTCGTCCCGGCCCAACCCGGTGGTACCGGAACTATCCACCAGCCCCATCCCGTGTTCCCAATGGTCTGCCGTCCCCACTACCTGAGTGGAGTTGAACCAGAACTCTATCGTGAAATCCCCGCCGGTGATGGGGGAAGTGTTGTGCCAGACATAATGACTTGAACCATTGAAATCCAGGGTTGGCCCCAGGACGACCAAGTCGCGGGTGACGGTGTCGGTGGTGGGCTGCGCGGGCAGCCACTTGCCGCCGCCGTTCAACGAGTAGTAGCCGCTGATGATGGGCGAAGCGCCATCCGAGGCAAGGGTGTAGGTGAAGAGGATGGGCGCCTGCCCCCAAATGTACGTGGTCGCGTACCCGCTCGCCGGGGTGAGATGGGCGAGGGAGAGCGTCAGGTCTGTGGCGGGCAAGGCAGGATACAGGGGATGGGCCGGCGGGCGGCGGCTCAACGCTTGCGTCAGCGCCGCCGACTCCCCGGCCTCACCACACCACCAGACTTTATTATGGCCCACCCCATCCGGGAGGCGGTCGCCGTTCAGCGGTCCCCAGGCGGTGGCAGCGCCGGTCGCCGGTAAAGTAATCGCGCGAGGATGCAGCGCGCTGCCCAGATTGGAGTAGAGCAGCAGATTTGAGGGGCTCGTCGTCCCCCACTGACTCCAGGCGGTGCCGGCCAGCAAGTCTACGTCGCCGTCCATTTCGGCATCCAGCCAGGACAACTGCCAGGTTCCTTCACTCCGCGCGGCTAACCAGATAGGGCGGGTCTGCAAGCGCCCGTTCTCATTCAAGTAGATCCGATTTGGCTGCTCGTAATGCCCCAACGCCAGGTCGAGGTCGCCATCGCCATCCACATCGCCCCAGGCCACGCTGTTGGTCTCGAACGGGTCGGCCGGCGTCCAGATGGGGGTGGTTTGCAAACGCCCGTTGACGTTCAAGTAAACCCGGCTGCCAATGTAGTTGCTGCTGCCGATGGCTAAATCTAAATCGCCGTCGCCGTCCATATCGCCCCAGGCCACGCTGCTCCCGTTTCCCCAGAGCGTGTCCGTCCAGACCGGCGTGGCGGCTAACGTAGCGCCCAGATTCAGATAGACTACAGTTTGAGACCCGCCCGCCGCCAGGTCCAGGTCGCCATCGCCATCCAGATCGCCCCAGGCCAGGCTGGCGGCGGATTGCGTGCCCGTCGCCGTCCAATAGGGCGTGCTGCCCAACGTCCCCCCTTGATTGCGATAGACCACGGAAGGCGTATTTCCTACCGCGAGATCCAGGTAGCCGTCGCCATCCACATCGCCCCAGGCCAGGCTGGTGGCGCGGATAGCCGCATTGGGGGTCCAGATAACGCTGGAATAGAGGTTGCCGTCGGCATTGCGATAAGCCACATTGGGTTGATTCCCCCAGAAGAATCCCACCGCCAGGTCCAAGTCGCCGTCATTATCCACATCGCCCAACGCCAGACTGGAAATATCAGCGTCAGGAAAACAGCGCCCACCGGAGTAAGTGTAAGGCGGCAAGTTGTTCACGTAGAGTTGACTGGGACCGCCGACGTTGCCCATCGCCAGATCCAAATCGCCGTCGCCATCCACGTCGCCCCAGGCCACGCTGCGGGCGTCGGCGTTGCCCACGACTTGACCTTCTTCTGCCGGGTATCCATCCGCCTCTGTTAAGTGAATCAAGGTTGTGCCGCCGCTACCCACAGCGATATCCAGATCGCCGTCATTATCGGCGTCGCCCATCGCTGTGCTGTACACGGTGTAGCTTCCAGGCACAGCTATCAACCACTGATCCCAAAATGTCGGAAAATCATTCCGGTAGATAGCAACTCCAGCCCTTCCACCTAAAACCAGGTCAAGACGCCCATCGCGGTCATAATCGCCCCACAAAACACTGTTGGCATCGAGCAGGGTGACGTTCCAGGTCGGTGTGGGTGACAACGCCCCATTGTTGTTCAGATAAATCTGAGCGGAGTGCTTTGGGTCATCGTTTGGGTGGATAGAATTAGCCACTGCAAGATCCAGGTCCCCGTCGCCATCCGCATCGCCCCAAGCTACGCCATGGGTGTCGGCGAGCACGCCCGAAGTCCACGCCGGGGTCGCAGCCAACATCCCATTGACGTTCAGGTAAACCTGGTTGTAGGTGTTCGCCCGATCATTCTGATAGCCGCTGTTCCCTACCGCCAGGTCGAGGTAGCCATCGCCGTTCATATCACCCCAAGCCACGCTGCGGGTGTTGCGGTGGCTATTGCCATCGTAGTGAGAGGTCCACACAGGTGTAGACTGCAACATCCCGTCCACGTTGAGGTAGACTTGCACGTAGGTGTTATGAAACTCGTTGTCAACTAGATTGCCGCAGTTCCCCACCGCTAGGTCGAGGTCGCCATCGTTGTCCATATCGCCCCAGGCCAGACTGACGGTGTAATCGCTGGCAAGCGCCTGCCAGGTTGGGGTCTCCTGCAACGCGCCGCCCACGTTCAAGTATACCTTGTTGAGGCCCTGGTAATTGCCCACTGCCAGGTCGAGGTCGCCGTCGCCATCCATATCGCCCCAGGCGAGGGCGTAACTATCGGCATCTGGCGCCCAGCTCACCTGAGGCAGGGTCGTCAGTGTGTTGCTGATAGGCTCTGTGAGGGCAAGGCGTTCCACGGAAACCGTTGCACGCACTTGCGGCTCAGCAAATGCAGGAAATGCGCAAAGCACCTCCCATGCGATAACGCCCCACAATATCAAACCTAGCCACAGATGAAAACGTTTCATTGCAATCTCCCGGGCAATTAAATGCACCCATCAACGAGCCAACCGTTGGAGTAAAAACATCTTGTAGGAATCGTGGATCTCAGCGGTGATCCAGATAAATAGAGTTGTCGTGGCGGTTACCTGGAAGGCGTAAACTCAGATGCCAGATTTCGGGAAGGTGCCAACTAAATCACAGACATAAATCCTATGTTAAGTATAACATGGGTTAGTAACTGATTTGATTACGGTTTAGTTTCGGTAAGATTAACTCACTAATCCGTCTCGCAGGGTTTAAACTGGGACCTGTTCAGTGCTGGTTCTTGATAGTGATGGTAACTTTGATAACCATCTCCCCCTTGCGGTTGCGTTTCTGCTTAACTTTGATTTTTACGGGCGGCAATGCGATCTGGGATTCCAACGGATCGGCGCTTTGAGGCTCAAGGGCGCCGCCCGCTTCGATTTGAGGCGGCGCACTGGTAAGGGGCATCACCTCTGCCGTTGGCACAGGGGCGAAGGCAGGGACGATAACCTCTGGGACTGCAGCTGCACTGGACGGAATTGCCTTCACCGGGGTAATGTCTTCTGCGGGTAAGGCGGGCGCCAGCGCAGCTGCGGCGACGGAGATAGCGCGATGAGGAGCGACCGCTTCCAGGAAAATGCGCCGCGCATCCTCATCGGGCAACGCCCCAGCCTGAGATTGAAGACGTGCATGCGCTTGCGCCAGTATCGTGGATGCACGTGCATCCTCTTCAGCCTGGAGCGCTCGATAGACCGCCCAATAGATGCGGAATGGTTCCTCGGCACCATCCAGGGTCTGCGTCTCCAGGAATGCGAGCACGGCTTCGGCATGCTCTAGCGCCGTTTCGAAATCTCCCTCGCTTAGCGCCAACTCAATCAATCCCGCGCGCGGTACCTGGGCGCGAACAACCTCTCCAAGTTCAGAGCGCAATGCCAATGCCTTTTGATAAGCATCGCGGGCAGCTTCCCGCTCACCCAGAGCAGCTAAGGCATGTCCCCAATAGCTAAGCGCATCTCCCTGAATAGAGCGCTCGCCCAGCTCCTGTGCACTGAGGACCGCCTGCTCCGCTGCTTCGCGTGCTGTCTGCTGAGCCTGTTGTTGGTGGTAGAGCAGACTCGCGTTGGAAAGACAACGGATTTCTTCAACCCGATTTCCCAGCTCGCGATTGAGACGCAGCGCCTGTTCAAAGTATGCCTGTGCTTTTTCATAGTTGCCCAACATCCGTGAGACCAGGCCCAGATTATCGAGCGCCAGCGCTTCAAGCCAGCGGTTGCCGAGTTTGCGGTTTAACTGCAATGCCTGCTCGAAATAACCCTTGCTGGCGCCATAATCGCCGCGATCAATGGCAATCAGCCCCAGATTGTTCAGCAGCGAGGCTTCACCTTCCCGGTAGCCCACGGCACGGCAAATCGCCAGTGATTGCTCGTAGAAATTCTGCGCCTGAACCAGGTCATTCTGCATCCATGCCAGCAACCCCAGGTTATTCAAAGGCTTATGCGCGGTGAATTGGTCCCCCTGAAGGCGGCATAGGGCTAACGTCTGCTCCCAATAGCCGCGTGCAGCATCAGGTTGGCCCTGCTGGGCAGCAACGATGCCCAGGTTGAGCAATCCTTCCGCCTCGATTTTGTAAATCGCGTGTTCTTGCGCCAACGCCAGCGCTCGTTCCAATTGCGTTCGCGCCGCAGCAAAATCGCCTTGCTTCCAAAGCATTCGCCCCCAACGTAGATAGGCTGCTGCCGCATAATCCGCAGCACCTGTTTCCTGCGCTTGCGCGATGGCTTGTTGCACCAACGATACCGCCGCGACAAAATCACCGGTCCCTTCAGCGTAGTTAGCCTGACGCAACGCCACTTCTGCCCGCCGCGCCGCATCGCCGAGCGCCTCAACCAACGTCTGGAGTGCGTCCAAATCGTGTTTCTGAACCTCGCGTTCTCCCAGGATATCATTGACACCTTCGCGCAGCAGCAAAAGGGAATATCTTTCCTCCAGCGCCTCATCCGGCGTGAGAACGAGCGCGCGCCCCACGAATTCCAGAGCCTCGCGATTGGCATAATCATGTGCTGCCTGTTGGCCTGCGAGTACTGCGTAGCGGCGTTCGCGCGCGGGCTCTCCAGCAAAGCGGTAGTGGTGCGCCAGCAAGGGGTAATAGGGCTGCAAATCTGCCGGGTTCGTGAAAGCGGCCTCATACCACTGCGCCACGGCGCGATGCAGCGCTTGTCGTTGCGCATAGAGCAAGGTCGCGTAAGTGACCTCCCACATAGCGTTGGATTTGAACTGCTCGATTTCTTGCGGTATCTCCGTTTGGGTGATGTCGCGCTTTTCCAGCTTCTCTATTTCCGAAAGAAGCATTTGCAGAGCGACATCTTCAGGGTGTATGTGCTCGATGAGTCGAATGGCAAAACGCCTTCCCACTACGCTGGCAACTTTGAGCGTCAGCTTGGCGCCCTCATCGAGCCGGTCCAACCGCGCCAGGATTACACCCTGAATGGAATCGGGCAGGTTCAAATTCTGCACGCTGCCCACCAGGACCCAACGCCCGTCTTCAAAGCGCAGATGGCTGGTCTCACGTAATGTCTCTGCCAGCTCTTTGACAAAGAACGGGTTGCCCTGGGAACGTTCCTCGATCATTTTGAGGACGTCAGGCGGCAGCTCGCCGCCAAGGTGCGCTGTCGCCAGCTGGCGCACAGCCTCAGGCGGCAGCTCATCTAACTGCAGCTGCAGGTAGTTCGCAGCCAACCCCAATTTGGGAAGGATAAGAACCTCGGCCTCGGGCGGACGGTTCAGGCAGACCAGCATTACCCGCGCTGTGTTCAAGTTCGCCGCGAGCGCGTGTATCAATGCGGTTGACGCTTCATCCAGCCATTGGCAATCTTCCAGTACGATGAGCAGCGGAATCTGTTCCGCCATCCGCGCCAGCAATTCCTCTATTAGCGCAAACAACGCTTGCTGGCGGAGCTGTGGGGTCAGCGCGGCGGTCGTGGGATTATCGGGGAGAGGGATACCGAGCACATCGCCTAACAGCGGCGCGCGGAGCAGCCAATCGGGGTTGAGCCACCGCAGCTGCATCTCGATCTGGCGTGCCTGTTGCTGCGCGGGCCACGCGCTTTGCAAGCCAAAGAGCACACGGAAAATATCGCGCCAGGCGAGATAGGCTGTCTTTTGCCCGACACTTTGGGCGCTGCCCATCAATGTATGCACACCACGTTCCAGAGCCTGCTGCATGAATTCACCCGCTAGCCGGCTCTTGCCGGTACCTGCCGCGCCTTCAAGGCGCGCCACACTACCATTTCCCTTGAGCATCGCCTCCAAGGCATTCAACAAAGTCGCCAATTCATGCTCACGGCCGAGGAGCGGTCCTTCTGCCAGCAACTGCTGCCCGGGTGGGAGCGCTGCCACCGGCGTGCCGACAGGGATGGGCTCATATTTGCCCTTGACCTGGAAACCCGGAAACTGGTGAAACAGGTACTGTTTCTGCGCGGCTTTGATGATGCGTTGGCTGACCAATGCCTGCCCGCGCTGACAGGCCTGCATCAGCCGCGCCGAGGCATTGACCTCATCCCCCATCAAGGTATACCCACGCCGCAATGCTCCGCCGAGCGCACCGGCATACACCTGCCCTCGGGTCGCGCCGATGGTCTGCCCCGTAATGAAGGGCAATTCCTGCACAGCCGCCTGTGCTTCCAGAATCCACCCCACGGCGCGGATTTCGTCATCCTCGTGTGCTACGGGCGCACCGAAGATGACGTGCGCCATATTGCCTTTGTCGCCATAGTCCAGGCGCATCAGATTGCCGCCATAATAGGCTGCGCTGCGTTGCAACATCGTGACATAGGCATCGAGTTTCGCAGCTACATCAGGATCGTGTTTGTAGTCCAAACCCTCAAAGCGCACAAAAGCGCTCACCACGGGACGCAGTTCGGCTTGCAGCTGCCCTTGCGCACCACTGAGCCAGGTGAAGAGGTCGGGAGGAAAATAGGGCTGCAGCGCTTCAACTGTCATTTCAGGCAGTGGTGCAATTTCGCCTGGAACGGCTTGAGCATGAGTAGCTAACGCCAGCAAGGGACGAAAGCCTTCGCGGGATTCGCCCCAGGTCGCTGCCGCCCCCATCACCGCAACAATCTCCGGCGCTACAATGATTTCACCCTTTTGAGCGTGGTGTTCGGCTTCTGCCACGCGGAGGAGTGTTGCACCGGTAAGGAGCTCGAAGATGCCGTATTCAGGGGCGCCCGCCTGCAAACGCCGTGCTGAACCAGCTGCCAATCCGACTTTCAGGGTCAACGTGTGAGAATTCCCGGTGGGGTCGGCAACCGCGGCGAAAGCCTCCATCTCACGCTGCAAAGCCAGCGCACAGGTTAATGCGGTTGCGGGCGCCGCATCGGCAAACCAACAGAGCATGGCATCTCCGGCGAAGCCCAGCACATCCCCACCGAAGCGTAGCACCTGATTGATAAGCGACTCGAAGACGTTATTGACCAGACGTGTTAAGACCTCCGCACCCTGACGGGAGTCTCCCAGACCTTGATTGAGGGATTCCGCCAGAGGGGTGAAGCCAGAGATATCCGCAAAAAGCCCCACACCCTGTGATACAGCGGGTAGGGCTTCGCCGTGCGCCAGCGCCATACAGCGACTGCGGGAAAGAAAAGTCTGTAGATAAGCAACAATGGAATCTGGTTTTCTTTCCATGCGGGTATTCCCTCTCTACTGCAGTTGAAGACATCGCCCCAGGCACAACCCGTCCGCGACCATTGACACAAGTTCAGGCCCTTGCCACTAACTACGATAGGCCACCCAATGTTCGAATTGCAGCTGCCAGTGCCCCATTCACCTCGAAGTGCGTCTCCAGAAAAGCCAGAATCGCTGCATCTGGACACAAAATGCAACACCCGCCAACGCGCATCGACGCCCGGCGGGTGGATTGTGATTACTACCGTTCAGCAGTCAGTTCGGCGCCACCCAAACTGGGCAATGATGCGCTGCGGAGTTCCTTCTGACCTTCCACTTACCATCAGTATAATCGTAAACTTGCCAAACACAAAAGAAACTTTCATGCTTCCGCCTACAAATCCATCTCGGGCCACAGACTCTGCTGGCGCCAACACAACCCTTCCTCATCCAACCAGGTCCAAATCGTGGAATCCGATAAATAGACTCCCTCCAGGTCCAGCAATGCACGCTGCAAGCCCTTGAGGGGCCAGGAATCATAAGGATAACCCAAATCCTCGGGCTTCTGCAAGGCAAGGGTGATGAGCGCGCGCCTGATCTCAGGGCCATGAACAGGCGCGCGACCAGGACGTTCGCGATCCCCCAGGCCGGCTATGCCCTCAGCGTTGAAACGCCGCACCCAAATCGGTCCCATTTGAGGGCTTCGGAATCCGGCGCGCAAGCCAGCCTCGGAAGCGGTCAGGTGCGGATCAACATACATCGCCGCAATGACTTTGGCTCGACGCGCTACAACATCGGATTCGACCTCGGCACTCGCCAGAGCTTTGATAGCGACCAGTTCCTCATCACTCAGAGGCCTCAATTTTAACTGCCGAGGCATAGATTCTTCGCACCATGATAATATCTCAATAACTTAGCGAGAAAATAATTATTGACAATGCCCATTCAATGCATTATTATTGTATTACAAAAGCATTACTTTTATGTTACGAAAACATTAACACACTCTTAGAAAACGCTCCCACGCTTAACCCAAGCGCAAACGCAAGATTATTACATACATTCACCAAGTAACAAATTAAAAAAGAATCATTCTTATAAGACGCTGGGCTTCGACCTATGCCAGGCAATCCACTTCACCGGTGAAAGGATGGGATCAGCATGTCAATCGAGAATTTACAAATAGGGATTTCTGTGAGTCTATTTCTGTTGGGATTAAGCGCGTGTGTTACGGGGCTATGGACCATTCTGTCGCATCGCTATCGGCAGATGCTACAACAAGTGTCGGCGCAATCTACTGTGGCTACCAGCAAAGCGCTCACCAATGTGGCTTTGGCGCCGTTGGTGGAGTCACTCACCGGGTTGGTCAACGCGATCAATGAACTTATCCGTACCTCGGTTGGTGTAGGAATCTTCCTCTGGCTGTTTGGAATCGGCTTGTGTGTTGCGGCATACTGGCTGCTCTCGCTGATGTGAGGCACGCAATGCGTAGCCCAAAAACGCAAACAGAGCACAATGTCACGGATCAGAGCGTACGATCCGTGACATCGTCGCTACTGTGCGAATATCTACAAGCCCTGCGTGCGGAAGCCGCCTTTGCCAGCGCAGGTCAGAGCACCATTCCACTAGAAGTACAGGTGGGGAACTCCGCAGAGGAGAAAAGCCTTCTGGAAGCATTGCAGATTAAGGCAAAAACTCTCCTCCTGGGAAAATTGGGCAGCGGCAAAACCATGACCCTGCGCTATTTGGCATGGTATCACGCGCAGCAGAATTGCTCCACGAACGCCCCCAATGATATAGTCGTTCCCGTTTTCCTGGACCTGCGCGAGGTTACAGCCGATACGCCCATCCCGAGATCTCTCGCGGACGCGGTCAAGACCCTGCTACCCGTAGCAGCCCCGGAAGGCATCGCCGCCTTGCTCCAGCACGGAAAACTACTCTATCTGCTCGACAACCTCAACGCCCTACAAGCGCCAGGGCGAGAGCGCCTGTGGCGCTGGATAACCCAGGAACGTCAGGTGCACCCTGATGCGCGGTTCATCATTGCCAGTCGGCCCGAAGCGCAGGCTGTACCCAGCCCTGCGACAGATGCATTTCTGGCGCAATGGGAAACCATGCAGCTTCTGCCGTTGCGTGATGGCGACGTGGATGCTTACATCAAAGCGCACGCAACAGCAGAGACTGTGTTAACGATTCAAAAGCAGCTGCGGGAAGACCCGCCACTATGGGACCTGGTGCATACGCCGCTCTTCCTCCAGACAGCTTTGCAGCGCGCCAAACAGGAAGAGGCCACGGCGCCCTGGTGGAGCCGCTGCGGCATCATCTCAGAGGCGCTACGGGTAACGCAAGGTCTACCCGATATTGCAACCTGGACTTCATGGCTGGCGACCGCCGGACAAGCCATCACCGATCTGGCCTTTATCCTGCAGCAGGCTCAGAGCACGCAGGTTGAGCAAAAACGGCTCGCGGAGGTCTCCAAAATGGCACCGGTAGCGCTGGCGGACGCCTATAGGAGAGGCTTGCTCCTACCGCAGAACCAGGAACAAGGAGTCGCCTTCATCCACCCGCTGATTCAGGACTTCTTCGCGGCGCTGGCACTGAAATCCAGGTTTGGCGCTCGCCTATCCCTGGAGAGCCTGGCGCAGGACCACCAGACACAAGCCCCATGGCAGGGAGTCTTGGTGCAACTTTATGGATTGAGTGAAGAGCGCAGAGAACTACTACACACCTGGCTATCGGCGGGAACCAAGGCTGTAGACAGCCCGAATGGCCTGGCGCAACTCGTCGCACAGTGCATGGTCAACAATGAACCGGCAGCACAGCTCCCCAGAAAAGTCCTGGAATTTGTGCAGTTAGCACAATCGCGATCGAATGCCTTTGGCTTTGGCCTGGCTCTGAAACGGCTGGGAAAGACAGAAGCCGCCGCGATTGCCCTAGAAGAAGCCCTCACGCTGGAAAGTAAGACGCAGGCCAAAACCGGCACGGCGCCAACCGTAGCTACAAGCGAAGGGGGTAAACAGCCCGCCGACAACAACCTATCGGCGGAGGGGATGAATCACATCCTGCACCAGTTCAATCTAGGGCGGATTCAGCGGGAGCTTGAACAACCAGAGCAAGCTTTGGTAGAACTACAAAACGTGCTGGCGAATGTGGACCGGCTTCACGCCAGTGTCAGCTATGAAATTGGACTGACCTTACAGCGACAGAACAAAGAAGCTGAGGCCTTGATGGCTTTCTCGCAAGCGCAGGCGCACGCTTCAGATTCAGCGCTCTATGCCTATCAGGTCGGCGCTACACTCAATCGCCTGGGCAAACCTCGAGAAGCCCTCCAGGCGCTTAACACTGCGCTTGAGCGCGCCCCTGACATGACCCTGGCATACCGCGAGCTCGCGCGCGCCTACCAAAAGCAGCGCTGGAGCGGTGAAGCGCAGCGCATCCTGGGAAAAGCCTTGCAACTGACTCCCGATGATGGGGAGCTCTGCTATGACATGGGGGAGCTACTGCTTCAAAGTGGGGATACCGAGCAGGCGCAGGTTTACCTGAAGCGCGCAGTGGCCCTTCACCCCAATGAAGCTGCCTGGCACGATACCCTGGGCATACTCTACCATCAGTCAGCGCCAGGCAACCGTGATGCGCGACAGGAATTCGAACAGGCGGTCACGCTCAATCCGGACTGTCCCACTTACTGGCACCATCTCGGGTTGACCTTTCAAGGCGCGGGGAACATGGAACGCGCCACCACATGCTTACAACGAGCAGCAGAGCTCGAACCCGATTGCGCCGAGTGGCACAGCGCCCTGGCGGAGAATCTGCGGCTACGCCAACTTCACGCCGAAGCAGTGAAGTCGTATCACCGCGCCCTTCAGGCAGGTGCAAAAACGCCCGAGGTCTGCTATGGACTGGGAGACTGTTTGTACCAACAAGGCGATTCCAAAGAGGCGCTACGGATGCTGAAAGATGCTGTACAACTCCGGCGTGAATTCTCGCAAGCTCACGCCTTGATGGGGCGCATCTACCTGGAACAAAATGCGCTCGAAGAAGCGCTCCAAGCGACTTTGATGGCTTGCGCGCTCGACCCAACACAAGCTGCCCACTATCACACGTTGGGCACAACCTACGCCAGGCTGGCGGAACACGAGCAAGCGCTGCAAGCCCTTCAGCAAGCCATCGAGCTGCAACCCAATCTAGATGCAGCCTACGATATGCAAGGGCAAGTCTACGAAGCATTGGCGGATGATGCACAGGCACTGACAGCCTACACCAAGGCGACGCAACTTCAACCAGAAGTGGGCGAATATGCCCTCCATGCCGGTATCGTCTCCCAACGGTTGGGGCAGCATCCAGTAGCGCTCGCGTTTCTCGAGCAGGCACGCCCACATCTAGGCGAAAATCCGACAGCGCTCACGCTTTTGTTTTTCCATCTGGGGAAAGCCTATCAACAGCAAAAAGCTTTTGAAAAAGCTCTGGAAGTTTTCCGGAAGAGCGTGGCCCTGCGCCCTGAGGAAGCGGCCTACCACGCGCAGCTCGCGGCGACCGCCTACGAACTCAAAAGGATGGATGAAGCAGAGCACGCGGCACGCAAAGCTCTGAGCCTGTGCCCCGGAGATTGCGAGCTCTATCTCCAGCTGGGCAAGATTGTGGAAGCCGGCAACCGCTACGAAGAAGCGTTGGCTTACTACCAGGAAGCTTTCCAGGCTCAATCTGAGAATATCACCTATCGGTGGAAAGTGGCTTCGATGTATCAGCAACTACAGCGCTACGGCGAAGCAGGGACCGTGCTGGAAGAGGGACTGCGCCTGGCGCCCAACGCAGCGCTCCTGCATCACGGGATGGGGCAACTTCATGCCGCGCGTGGGGAAACAGAGCAAGCGCTTGCCGCTTATGACCAGGCGATTTTGCTCGAACCGCAGGAATGCCGCTATCTTCTGGACAAAGCACGATTTCTATATCAGTGCCGGCAGCCACAAGCTGCGATTGTCACCCTCGAGCGCGCCTTGACGCTGGATGCCAGGTGTGTAGAAGCGCACTGGCAACTGGGAAAGGTCTATGAGGCATTACAGCAAGACGACCTCGCCATTGGCGCTTATCGCCAGGCAGCGACCTATGCCCCTGAAAACGCAGAAGCAAGCTTCGATTATGCGCGCATCTGCCTGCGGCTAAAAGAGGTGGACCCGGCCATCAGCGAGTTACAACGGATCGTTGGCCTACGCCCCGAGTGGGCAGAGGCACACTATAACCTGGGGCAAGCCCTGAAACAGAAAGGCCTCTGGAGCACGGCGGTGGAGCACTTTGAACGAGCGCTTACTCTTGCCCCCCAGAATGCGCTCTATCACGCTGCCGCTGGCAATAGCCACAGGCGCTTGGGAAATCTCAAGCCCGCTTTAACGACCTTCCAGGCAGCTTCCCGCCTGGAACCAGGGTGCATGGAATACCGGTTGCAAATTGCCGCTTTACACCGCGAAATGGGGCAATGGGAAGAAGCCCTGGCGCTACTTCAGGCCTCTCGCGACCTGGAGCCACAGAATCCCGCGCTTTATGCAGAAATGGGACATACACTGGTCGCCCGGGGGTCGCTTACCGAGGCGCTTGGTCAATATGTAAAGGCAGCAGAACTGGCGCCGCACGAACCGGAGACCTACCGGCACATGGGGCTTATCTTCCAGCGGCTAGGAAATCTGGAACGCGCCCTGGAAATGTTAAAAGTGGCTACGGGGCTGGCGCCTGAAGACGCAGAAATTCATGACAACCTGGGGCAGGTCTACCAGAAGCAGAATCAAAATTCCATAGCAACCATGGAGTTCGAGCAGGCCGTGGCGCATGCGCCGGAGACCACCCGCTATTGGCAACACTTATCACAGGCGCTCTGCGCCCTGCAACGCTACGAATCAGCCCTGGAAGCAGCACAAAAAGCCGTGAGCCTTGCGCCACAAGCCGCAGAAAGTCGTGTACAGTTGGCATACATCCATATGGAAGAACAGCGCCATCAGGAAGCCCTCGACGAATATCGCCAGGCAGCGGAACTGGAACCTGAGAACTCTGCCCATTACTGTGGTATCGGAAGAAATCTTTATGCACTGGAGCAATTTCCCGCAGCGCTCGAAGCACTGCAAGAGGCAGTGCAGCGTAATCCTGGCGAGGTTGACGCCTATCGCTGGATAGGTGCTATCCACGTACGACAAGAGCAGTTTTCGGAAGCCCTGGTGGCGTACCAGACGGCGCTCACGCTACAGCCCGAGGCAGCCATCAACCACCACAACCTGGGCATGCTCTACCGGCAAATTCATGACGCCGATAAGGCGCACGCTGTCCTGCAACAAGCCATCGTACTCGACCCACACGATGCCGAGGCATATTTCACTCTAGGGCAGTTGCATGAGGAACGCGCTGAAATCGAAGCCGCATTGGAAGCCTATCAGCAAGCCAGCGCCCTGGCGCCCACAAACCTGAGTTACCAACAAGCCTATGGTATTACGCTGCGCAAAACACAACATGAGGAAGAGGCAGCGCAAGTCTTTAGCGCGATTCTGGCTCAGAACCCGGCAGATGCGGAATCGCAGTGGCAGCTAGGCTCCCTGCTCGAAACTCGAGGGGCGGTCAAGGGAACCGGGCAGACATCTGAGCAAGCAGATTGGAAGGCTGCCTGGGAGGAATCCTGGAAGGCTTATGCAAAAGCTGCCACACTCAAACCAGGAGAGACACGTTATCAGCTGAGCGCGGCAAGCGCACTCGCTCGATTTGGACGGCAGGCTCTGGCACTGCGCGAAGCAGGAATTCCTACCAACCATCCCACTGCCACCGAATACAGCAGCGCCATCAATGTCTTACGGCAGCTGTTGGCAGAAGACTCCAACAATGCCGCCATCCACACCGTGTTGGGTGAGATTTTGACGTTGAACGGCGCCCATGCCAAAGCTATCGAGCACCTGCGGCGGGCAGTAGAAGAGGCGCCACACAGCGCCAGCGCACATCTACAATTGGGGAGAACGCTCCGCATCAAGGGGGATGGGCAACAGAGCCTGCGCGAGCTGCGCATTGCCGATGTGCTGCTACCCGACGACCCCGAGACACAATACGAGCTCGCCTTGACCTACCAGGCGCTACAGCAAGAGGAACAAACCGTAGCAGCACTGACCAAAGCCACAGAAGTCAATCCCACAGAGGCGCTCTATCACTTCACCCTGAGCCAGACACTGCAACGAATGGGACAGATTCAGAATGCCTCTGCCGTCATGGCTAAAGCGATTGACCTCAGGTCCGGCATTGCGGCGTGGCACAATGCGTTAGGGGCAATTCTGAACACGCAACAGCGCAATCATGTGGCGATAGAACAACACCTACGCGCCGCTGAACTGGAACCTGGCAATGCAGACTATCTGCACAATGCCGCGGCTACTTACATCGAGATGGGCAATGATAAGCAAGCCATGCCTTTGTTGGAGCAAGCACTACAAATCCAACCCGATAAACCAGCGTGGTGGGGGGAGTTAGGAGACGCCTATCAGCGCCAGGGAAAGCCCCAACAGGCACGCGATGCCTACCGGCGCGCAGCAGTGCTTGCGCCAACCGAGCCAGACTATCTGCTCAAATTGGGGGATGCAGCGATGGCTTTGGATGAATGGGAAGAAGCACAGGCACAGTACGAACGCGCGTTAGCCCTCAAACGAGATTATGCCCCGGCTTATCGCAGCCTGGCAATGCTCTATGAGAAAAGAACCGAATGGGGCCGCGCTCTGGAAGCGTACCAGAAAGCGTTGGAGCTTGAACCGGAGAATGCTGAGACCCATTACCGGTTGGGGGTGGTCTATCAATCCACAGCGCGCCATCCAGAAGCCGTGGAACAGCTGGAACAAGCCATCACGCTGAATCCCAAAATGATCGAATCCTACGCGGCTTTAGGCGCGACCTACGAAGCGCTGGAACGTGACGATGAAGCGCTCCAGGTCTACGAGCAGGCATTGGTCGTGGCGCCCAACCGTATTGAGAATCAAATGCAAGTGGGGAAGTTATGCCGCCGGCTCGGACATCTCGACAAAGCCATCGTGCACTTTTTGCGCGGGCTGGACCTTGTACCAACGTCCGCAGAAGCCTATTACGAATTGGGCAAAACCTATGAATTGCAGGAGCAATATGATGCCGCACTCAACGCATACCTGGAAGCCGCGCGGCTCGAACCCTCAGTGGCGCACTATTACTACAGCGCGGGTATGCTGTACAAGATGCTGAAACAATATGTACAGTCAGCGGCAATGCTGCGTGAGGCAATCAAACTTCAACCGGATAATGCCGACATCTACAAACAATGGGCAGCAGTCAGCGCCGTGTCCATTTTCTGTCAGCGCCAGCACAACTCTTGAGCGAAGGGGATAGAATCATGGCAAGTCTGAAACCATTTCCCACGGCCGTATTCGCGCCCACCAGCTCTGAGGCAACGGCTAAAGCCCTGGCAGAAGCGCAATTTGAGATGGAGCAGTTGATTACTACTTTGCTAGTGGATGGTAAATCCACCTCTCAGCCCAAGACGAATCGCTCTGGTGATGTCTATCTCACCATTTCCAGCCGGCAGGGGCTAGAAAAAAGATATGGTGGTGAAGGTTTTCAGCTGGTAGATGAAGCCCTCAACCAGCTACAGCTGGCCGTCTCCGAACACGTGCACCTTAACGCAATTCTGATCTATGTAGATGACACAGCATCCCTCGCACCGTATGGATTGCAAGCCGTCGAGCCGACCAATCCCTGGCAGATCAAAGTGCTGATTGAGCAGCTCAACACCCAGCTCAAACTTCGCCGGCAAGAAATCCGCTACCTGCTCATTGTCGGAGGAGATACCATCATCCCCTTTCATCGCCTGCCCAATCCCATCACTGATCAGGATGCCGACGTGCCTTCCGATAATCCGTACGCCTCACAGGACACCAATTACTTCATTCCAGAAAGGGCCGTCGGACGGCTGCCCGACGGTCAGGGTGAAGCCGTCACCATGCTTCTAAAGCTCATTCAGGAAATCATCACCGCGCACCGGCGTAAGACCGCCACGGATAAAGGCGCGCTTGCCGCACTGTTGCACAGCCTGCGAATGGAGGGGGAGAAGGAAGACCCACGCGCGGGATTGGGCTATTCCGCCAGCATCTGGCGCAAAGCTTCCCGGCAGGTACTACAGACCATTGGAGAACACCACCCCCTGCGAATCTCTCCGCCGCTCACCTATCAAGAGTTCAAACGTGTGACTTACGCGCCCCTCAGCTACTTCAACCTGCACGGCATCGAAGATGGTCCCAACTGGTATGGGCAGCGTGACACGCTCTTCCCCGCTGGCTATGAACTCTTCCCGGTCGCATTGCGCCAAGAAGACCTAAACAGCGAGGAATATGCGGGGACAGTCATTTTCACCGAAGCTTGCTATGGCGCCAATATCCTGGGAAAGAGCAGCGAGACTTCGCTGGCGTTGAAATTCCTTGCGAGCCAGGCAAGGGCAGTCATCGGTTCAACCAAAGTGGCCTACGGAACCGCTGCCCCGCCCCTGATCGGCGCGGATTTGCTGGGGAAGTTCTTCTGGAAAGGGCTTTTAGCCCATCTGACGGTCGGTGAAGCCCTGAAATACGCCAAGGTCAATCTGGCCCGAGAAATGCAGGAACGCCAGGGATATCTCGATAGCGAGGATCAAAAAACGCTGCTCAGCTTTGTGCTCTATGGCGATCCCGCGCTGCCCGGATTGCCGGATGGCAATATCGAACTGGTAAGCAAAGCCCTCTGCCCACCGCTGGTTTATCAGCGGCAGGCAAAGGATCACAAGAACCTGCTCCCTGAAGACCTGGTGGCTACAGTCAAAGGGCGTATTGAAGCCAGCCTGCCCCATCTGGCACAGGCGCGCATTCACGCAGCACCGGTTATCCTGAGCAATGAGGGATTGGAAAACTCCCATATCAAGGGGCGCGGGGCGCGACGCCCCAACGCCAAATGGGCTTTCACGCTCGAGAAAGAATTCCCGGGCAACGGTGAAGGTCCCCATCACCAGGTGGTCAAGGTGACCGTTGACGAACGCGGCGCAATTCTCAAAGCCGTCATGTCGAAGTAGCGGGTGCAGGTAAGCCATGTTCCTCGGTGAGTTTTATTGTCAGGCGAATGCACAAGGGAGTCTCACGCTTCCCGGAAGGATCCGCTCCGGGCTTGAAGGTGAGCTTACCCTTACTCGGGGTCTCGAGCGTTGCCTGCTCATCTATCCCGCTCAAGAATGGCAGCAGCTGGCAGCAAGAATACAAGCGCAGCTGTGCCTGACGCGCTCGGGGGACCGCGCCTTTGCACGCCTGATGTTTTCTGGCGCCCTGAGCTGTATGCCCGATGCAGAAGGGCGCATTCCAATGCCTGAATACCTGCGGCAATACGCAGGCATTCAGGGCGAAGCCGTTATTGTGGGATTATACAATCACTTGGAGGTATGGGACGCACAGCGGTGGGCGGAAGTGACCGTGCAATTGGAAGCGCGAGCAGAATTACCCTCCCAAAACGAGGCGTATCCGGCCATTTGAGCGTCCCCTCGCCTACGAGGCCTCACCTGCAAGCGCTATGAACCTATCCGAAAATTGGTGCACGATGCGAGGTCTCACTGAACCTTGTGATCAAATTCGCTTTCTGGAATGGGTTTTTTGGTTAGCGGGCATAGCCCGCTAACCAAAAATACTCTCAAAACCGCGCCTTCAGGCGCAAATTCCGCATCAAGATGAATTTTCGGACAGACTCTATTTTTACTGGAGTTATGCAATAGCAATCAAGAAGGGAGAGAGTCGGGATGAAAACCGAAGGTTTCGACAAAGCAAGAATTAAGGTAATAGGCGTGGGCGGCGCCGGTTGCAACGCAGTTGACCGTATGATTCAAATTGGGATTCCCGGCGTCTCTTTCGTTGCAGCCAATACAGATACCCAGGCGTTGCTGCAATCAGAAGCCCCCAGCAAAATCCGCCTGGGACCAGGGCTGACACATGGCCTTGGCGCGGGCGGAGACCCCGAAATCGGACGGCGTGCAGCGCAAGAGAGTGAACGGGTGCTGAGCGAGTTGGTTCAGGATACCGATATGGTTTTCATTACCGCCGGTATGGGTGGGGGAACGGGAACAGGGGCAGCTCCCATCATCGCCCATCTGGCACACGAAGCCAATGCGCTGAGTATCGCCATCGTCACGAAACCCTTTATGTTCGAAGGGCCGCGACGCCTTGCCTCAGCCGAAGAAGGCATCGAACACCTGCTGGAAGAAGTGGATGCCTTGATCGTCGTGGCCAACGATAGATTGCTCGAGGTCGTCAACAAACGTATTCCGCTAGGCATCGCCTTCCGTGTCGCAGACGAGATTCTGCGACAGGGGGTACAAGGAGTAACCGAACTGGTCACCCAAGCTGGTCTGATCAATCTTGACTTTGCCGATGTCAAAGCCGTTGTGGGGAATGCCGGCAGAACGCTGATGTCCATTGGGCATGCAGAAGGTAAGGAAAAAGCGCTGGATGCAGCGCGCATCGCCATCGAGAACCCATTGATGGACATCGAGATGGTACAAGACGCCGAAGGGTTGCTGGTGAATTTCACCGGAGGCGAAGACCTCACGCTGACCGAAATTAGTGAGGCGATGGACTACATCTCCCAGGCGGCAAAACAAGACGCACAGATTTTCTTCGGCGCGATGATTGATCCACAACTCAAGGGACGGGTGCAGATTACGCTAATTGCAACCGGGTTGAATGCACAGAACGGCAGGACGACAGCGCATCGCGCCGCGCCGGCAACAGCACGACGCCACACTCTGGCAGACCTGTTGGGCGATGCCTTCATCTTCCCAGAACCTGCAGCACTTCCCGCGAAAAACCAGGAGGTAGTTCACAGTGGCTGAATTGGCTTCTCGTCACATTACAAATGCCAAACGCCAAGTGTACTCCCAGTTTCCGGAGCTCAAGGACGCCGAACCGGAAATCTCTGCGCGCGCCACGGCAGGGAAGGCCAACTCAGAAATCTTCATCTTAACCTTTAAGGGTAAACTTTCCTTGCCCGATGGGCACAGTTTGACCCGGGTTGTGCACGCCACCGTGAACCAGGATGGCGATATTGTGAAAATCACTTCATCCAGATAGAGCCACCAGCAGGCGCCGAGAACGGAGATTTCCCCGGCGCCCTTGCCTGTTGTATGGATCAGGAGCAAGCCATGACGCATCACTCTATGTGCAACGAACGAGGACGAGACACACGGGGCACACTTGCCACAGCGAGCACAGTTGCGCAACCTGCAAAGCCGGTCACAAAGTCCTTTATCATCCCCAAGAAATTGGGGCTTCATATCACGCGCAGCACACCGGACCTGCCCGCGCTGCTAGCCGCTCAGCCTGGTGTGATCAAACTCTCAAATAACTGGGAAGTTGCTCAGGCAGTACCAGAGGGCACATGGATTATCGGGCAAACCCCGCAAACCGATATGAACATCCACCGGCTACGCAATCAACGTCTCACGCCCTACGAGGCTGCCGAGCGTTTTATTGCAGCACAACACGCCACCTATCAAGCCTATAAGGCGATTACCTATTGGGAAGGCCCTGGCGAGACGGAATGGAGCGATCTCGAAGGCATGCGTTGGTTTGCTGAATTCGAAATCGAGCGAATGGCACTCATGCAAACGCGGGGGCTTAAATGCGTTATCGGCAACTTTGCGCCAGGAACACCCGATTTGCCGCTGTGGAGTGCTTTTCTACCTGCGATCGAAGCGGGATTACACCAGGCGGCGCTGCTGGGGTTGCAGGAAAGCGGCTGGCCCTGGACCTGGTGGATGACGGGCAAATACCAGATGCTGCCTGGAGAAGAGGACGTGGGTTGGAGCACGCTGCGCTACCGCCAGGTTTACCGGCAATATCTGCTACCCAAAGGGCTTCGAATTCCCCTCTTCATCACCGAATGTGCCCTCAGTCCGGAGATCAGCGGGGCAAATGCGATAGCAAATCAGGAAGAACAGAATTCCGAGATGCGAGACTACAACGCGCGCCAGCTGGCCTGGTACGAAACCGAGCTCAGCAAGGACCCCTATGTGATCGGCATGGCGATTTCTTCCTGGGAACGCTTTCACGTTGACAACCACAAGGGGACTGGCGCCAAATTGCCCGTCACCGGCACAGCCTATGCGCCATTGCAGCGTGAGCGTGTATCCGTGACAAAGGCAACCGCCGCCACGGATTCAGAGGCCCCAACAGCTTATGTCCCCCCGCGAACACCCTATCGGCGCACCTACATTTTGTTGCCACAGATTTCGGATACAGTTGAACGCGCCGAATGGCGGATGGCAGCGGCTATCGGCTCGCTCATGAACCTGCGCACCGTGGGACATTCGGCTGATGATGCCGGCGTAGGCCCCGATGAACGTGAAATCATCGCCATCAACCCGCAAGCCTGGGATGCTGACCTGCAAGCCTGGTATGATGAGCACTACCCTGGCGCCGAGTTTGCCGCCATCGAGACTGCCAGCCAGTGGGAGATGGCAGTGAGGCTCATGCCGCCTTTGGAAGAGGATATTGCCCTGGCGCAGACCGACACACGCTGGGCCGAGGTCAACTTCGGGGAATCCCCTTTGGATTCAGAAACCATTGGGCGCTATGGGTGCTTTCTCACGGGGTTGGCCATTATCCTGCGCAAACACCTGCAACGAGACGTAACCCCACCGCTCCTCGATAAGATTCTGGTGGCAGCCCGCGCCGCCTATGTCCTGGATAACATCATGGTATGGCAAAAAGCCGTGCCGCTGTTTCCCATTTTCGATCAGAGCATCAAGGACAATGTTCAACGCACAGCCAGGCAGTTGGAGGACATGCTGAAAGAGGGTTGGGAAATAATCCTCCGGCGGGCAGATGGAGCGCACTTTGTGTATTTGGAGGAAGTGGAAGGAGATACCCTGCACATCATTGACACCTGGGACGGTAAACGCAAGCGGAAAACCGCCGCAGATTTTCAGGGAGTGCGGGCTGCGCGGCTGCGAAAAGGGAATCCTCCTCAACCCACTTTTAGCGAAAGGGTTGCGTTGAGCAGTGTCCCGCCGCGCGAGCCTTATCACCGCACCTACATCCTGCTGCCGCAGGTCGAGGATCCCCTCGACCTGTTGAATTGGCGGATCGCTGCCGCTATTGGCTCCGCGGACCAACTCTACACGCTGGGACATTCCGCAGATGATGCGGGTGTGGGACCGCAGGAACGTGAGATTATCGCAATTAATCCGCAGACCTGGGGAGATGACCTCCGAAGCTGGTACGATCAGTATTACCCTGATGCCGATTATCGCGCCATCGAGACTGACAGCCCCTGGGAGATGGCAGTACAGGTGCTGCCCCGGTTAGAAGAAGATATCGCGCTGGCGCAAAAAGACCCGCGCTGGGCGGCTTACGATTTTGGCGCCGAGCCAGATCCTCTCTCGAACCAGGAGACGATTGGGCGCTATGGCTGTTTTCTTACCGGTTTTGCGATCATCCTCCGCAAGATTTACAGACGGGTAATGACGCCGTCATTGCTGGATAAATTGCTCGTCGCAGCAGGAACAGGCTACAACAATGATAACTTCATGGCGTGGGAGACTGCCGTACCCCTGTTCCCGGTCTTCGACGGACATTTGAAAGACAATCTCAGCCGTTCAGGTCGCGAACTGCAACGCCTTCTGGAAGACGGTTGGGAAATTATCCTGCGCCGCGCGGATGGGGGGCATTTTGTGTATCTGGAGCATGTCGAGGGCAATACACTGCACATTATTGATACGTGGGATGGCAAACGCAAGGCGCACGCGCCAGGTGCCTACCGCGGACTGCGCGCCGCCCATGTCAAGGGACGCAAATGATACGCTGAATTTTTCTGTACTTATGAACATCGCGCCGTGGCAAAACCACGGCGCGATGTTTATAAGGGAGCAATCTGAATCTGCCGCCCGATAGTCAGGACGTCCTTACTGTGCCGAAGCAGACGGACCTCGGAAACGTTGGGCAATTTCCTCGTCCAACCCATCGCGCATACAAGCCAATGGCACCCGCTCGATGATGGGGCGTAGGAAGCCTTGTACCAGTAATTGCTCAGCATCGTAGCGCGCAATACCGCGCGCTTGTAGATAGAAAAGCTGTTCCTCATCCAGGCGCGAGACGGTAGCGCCATGACTGCAGCGCACATCATTCGCCGCAATTTCCAGACCCGGAATTGCATGCGCGCGCGCCTTACCAAGTAACAGGTTATTATTCGCCTGATAGCCCTGCGTTCCCTGCGCCCCCGGGTCCACCCGAATCATGCCATAGAAAACTGTCTTTGCCTGGTCGCGCAAGACGTTGCGAAACAGCAGATCGCTGTGGGTATCAGGCGCTTGATGCAGTTGATACGTGCTCTGGTCAATAATTTGTTCCCTGGTAGCAAACGCCAGGCCCTGCATCACGCCGCGCGCGCCGGGAGCCAACAAATCGGTGCGCAAGAAGTCCTTCGTTATCTGTCCTCCCAACGCCACATTGACCCATAGCAAATGCGCATCGCGCGCTAGCCGCGCATTTTGAACGCTGACCGAGTGACGCTGTTCGCCCCAGTGTTGCAGGCTGGCATAACGCACCCACGCGCCTTCATCAGCGTAAATTTCCACGATCTCAGAACTCAACTCGGGTAGAAACTCCAGAGAACGGCGGTCTTGAATCAACGTCAGACGCGCCCCCTTCTCCACCACAATCAGCGTGTGGTGCAGACCGGTACTGCCCTGATCATCATAGCCGACCATCGCTTGGAGGGGGCGCAACGTCCGTGCGCCTTCCGGCACGTAGACAAAAGTGCCGCCATGCCAAAGCGCCGCATTCAATGCCGTGAATTTGTTGAAATCCGGACGCGTTATGCTGCCCTGCATCCAATACTGGCGGATGAGATCACCATGAGTGCGCAGGGCTGCGTGCAAATCCATCACCACAATGCCCTGCTTGGCTACCTGTGCCTCAATATCCTGGTAGACAACTGCGCCATTCTGATGCACAACAATTCCCGAAACCTGAGTTTGTGGAGCCAACGGTGAGAGCCAACACGCGGGCAAGGCTCGTAGCGCATGTAAAGGCTTAGGGGCAACCGCAATCTGACGATTTGCCAGGGGATAACGCGCCAACGGCAAGCGCCGCCAGGCTTCTTCTTTCGTGTGGGGCCAATCCATCCGTTCATAGAGCGCCCACGCATCACGCCGCGCCGCACGCATCCAGGCAGGCTCATCATAATAATCGCTCAGCGCTTCCACCGCGGCAGCATTTACCTCAAGTGTCAGCATCTCTTCGCGCGCCGCCCCCCCATTGCCGTTGGGTCCGTACCCGTTATTGCGCTGATCCAGCTTGCCCATACTTAGCCCACCGATCCTTCCATCTGTAGCGCAATCAAACGGTTCAGCTCCACAGCATATTCCATCGGCAATTCCTTGACAAAAGGCTCCAGAAAACCGTTGACGATCATCGCGGAGGCTTCCTTCTCGCTCAAGCCACGGCTCATCAGATAGAAGAGCTGGTCCTCGCTAATCTTACTCACCGTCGCCTCGTGCTCAATCTGCGCTTCATCCTCACTGACATCAATATACGGATAGGTATCGGAACGCGATTCGCGGTCCAAGAGCAGCGCATCGCAGGCGACTTTCGATTGCGCGCCCACCGCGCCGGGCACCACACGCACCAATCCTCGGAAGCCGGAACGCCCCAGCCCCTTGCTGATGGACTTGGACGTGATTAGCGATGTGGTGTGAGGCGCCAGATGAATCGCCTTAGCGCCGGCATCGTAATGCTGCCCATCACCGGCGAAGGCGATGGATAGCACCTCGCCCCGCGCATGGGGTCCACGCAAAACCACTGCTGGATACTTCATCGTGAGGCCACTACCCAAATTCCCGTCAACCCAGGCCATTGAGCCATTCTCTTCCACCACGGCACGTTGGGTGACCAAATTGTAGACATTGCGCGACCAGTTTTGGATGGTGGTGTACCGCGCGTGGGCGTCCTTCTTTACAAGAATTTCGATGACGCCGGTGTGCAAAGCCCAGGTGCTATACTGCGGCGCGGTACAGCCCTCGATGTAGTGAACATTGCTGCCCTCATCCGCGATAATAATGGTGCGTTCGAATTGCCCCAGGTTCTGCGCATTGATGCGGAAATACGCCTGCAAGGGAATCTCCACATCCACACCTTTGGGCACATAGACAAAACTGCCGCCCGACCAAAAGGCGCTGTTCAATGCTGCGAATTTGTTATCCCCAATAGGGACGATGGTACTGATATGCTCTCGCACGAGGTCAGGGTACTCGCGCACGGCGGTATCCATATCGACGAAGATAATCCCTTGCCGCGCCCATTCCTCCTTGAGCGAGCTGTACACCGATTCTGAATCCATCTGCGTTTCTACACCGGCCAAAAAACGACGTTCGGCTTCGGGAATGCCCAATCGCTCGAAGGTGTCTTTGATGGCGTCGGGAACCTCTTCCCAATTGCGGGTATTGCGTTCTGTGGAACGCATAAAATAGTAAAATTCTTCGAAATCCAGCAAGCCCAGGTCCACACCCCAGGTAGGCATGGGCATTTTCATAAAGGTCTCCAGGGCTTTGAGGCGGAAATCCAGCATCCACTGCGGCTCCCCTTTTAACGCCGAGATATCCCGCACAATATCCTCGCCCAAACCACGCCGGCTTTGATAGGCGTAGTCAATCTCGGTGACAAAGTCCTCCTGAGCCTGATCCTTGATCTGTCGCAGATCGTCGTAGTCGTTCGCCATCGCTCAAACCCCGAATTCTGCCTGAACCCAATCGTAACCCTGAGCTTCCAGTTTCTCCCCCAGTTCAGGACCTGCGGAATGCACCACCCGCCCATTATAGAAGATGTGAACGTGCTCTGGGTGAATGTAATTTAACAAGCGCTGGTAGTGCGTGATAACCAACAGCCCCATACCCAGCTCTGTCTGCAAATGATTCACGCCCTCGGAGACGATGCGCAGGGCATCAATATCCAAACCGGAGTCGGTTTCATCGAGAATCGCAATGCGGGGCTTGAGTAGCGCCATCTGCAAAATCTCAGCCCGCTTTTTCTCGCCGCCGGAAAAGCCTTCATTGAGGTAGCGGTTGAGAAAAGTTTGATCCATTTTGAGTTTGCTAATCTCAGCATTGACTTCCTGGCGAAACTCGCGCGCCGGAATCAGGTGCGCGTGAAGGCGTTGATCACCGTTACGACGCGCCGTCTCCCCATAACCGCGCATTGCGCTTGCCGCGGTTCGGAGAAAGGTGTAGAGGGTAACGCCAGGAACGGATACGGGATACTGCATCGCCAAAAATAGCCCGCGGCGCGCGCGTTCATCAGGCGATAATTCAAGCAAACTTTCACCGTTGAGCAAAATATCCCCATCTACAACTTCGTATTTGGGATGCCCCATCAACGTATAAGAAAGCGTGCTCTTGCCGGAGCCATTTGGTCCCATCAATGCGTGTGTCTCGCCAGGGCGCACCGTCAACGTCACCCCTTTAAGGATTTCCTTGCCCTCTACACGCACGCGCAAATCCCGTATTTCCAAGGTCTGTGCCATCCGCACCTCCACCATCTACTTGCTGTTCTGCAACTGGTCAGCACGCTTCCGGGGGTCATACCAGTAGCCGTTGAAGTCTCAGGCACGGCCCCGGTCCGGAATTTGCCCTCGGCAAATGAAATCTGAACAATCGCACTCTGATAGCCAATTGAGTATAGTCCAATACCCCTTTTTGTCAAGAATCTTCTTTTTTATTCTTCACATCTGGAAAGCATTTTTGACGCGGCGTCGTAACCCGCGCCGCATCAAAAACACAAAAAGAATCCTCTTCGTCTGTTTTTCGGGGTATGACAAATTATTAGCCGCATAACATTACATATCAGACGTGGCATGCCTGTTTGAGACAGGAGTGTTTTTGGCTGCCGCGCATAGCGCGGCAGCCAAAAACACTTCTTATAGTGGGCTTTAGCCCGAAAATTACGCTCTGCGAGGAAAGTCTGAACAATTACATTTTCCTTCGAGATTTCCACCCCCGTTTTTCGTTTTGAACTGGACGCAGAGCGAAGCGCGGCTATAATGCGGGTAACACGATGCTGGCAAAAAGGGGCGCCCATGCGCGCATACATCGCTATCAAATACCACGAGGACCAACGCAACCGTCCACGCATCGAAGCACTCACCGCGGCACTCACCATGGTCGGTTTCAGTACGTGCTGTATCGTGCGCGATATCGAAGCCTGGGGGCAAGTAACGTTCGATGCCCCCACTCTGATGCAACGGACCTTTACCGAAATTGACCGCAGTGATCTTGTGATCATTGATTTTGCCGAAAAGGGGGTGGGCGTGGGCATTGAAGCCGGTTATGCCTGCGCCAAAGGGTTGCCGATCATCGTCATCGCGCCAGAGAACGTGGAGATAAGCACCACGCTCGCGGGCATTGCCACACACGTGTACCGTGAGAGTGACACTGCACCACTCACTCTTCATTGTGCAGCCCTCGCGGCAAAAATGGAACGTACTTGCCCGGAACGGAAACGCAGTTAAACTAGGCTTAACCAACCAGAGAGATCAACCGGCGGAGCCATACTATGCCTGAATTCGTCCACCTGCATACACATACAGAATACTCATTGCTCGATGGATTGAGCAGCCCCAAAGCGCTGGCCGAACGCGCCGCCGAATTGGGCATGAAAGCCCTTGCCATTACGGATCATGGCGTGATGTATGGAGCGGTAGATTTCTACAAGGCCTGTAAAGTCGCCGGGATCAAAGCCATCATCGGCATGGAAGCCTACGTTGCCCCCGAATCGCGCTTTTCCCGCGACCGCAATGAAGGCAAAGCCTATCATCTGATCCTGCTGGCGCAAAACCAACAGGGCTACCTGAATCTGCTCTCTTTGGCAAGCCTCGCACAGCTGGAAGGCTTTTACTACAAACCGCGTATTGACAAAGAATTATTGCTGCAATACGGTGAGGGCCTGATTGTACTGAGCGCCTGCTTACAGGGCGAGGTTCCCCACCTGTTGCTCGAAGGACAGGAAGCACAAGCACGCGAGGCCGCGAGATGGTACCAGGAACACTTTCCCGGACGTTTCTACCTGGAGTTGCAAACTCACGATATCCCTGAACAAAAACTCGCCAACGCACAGCTGATCGCCCTGGCACACGAGATGGGGCTGCCACTCGTGGCAACTAACGATATCCATTACGCGCGCAAGGAGCAATTCGAGGCCCACGACGTGCTGTTGTGTATCGGCACGGGCAAGCTGGTCGCCGAGCCAAAGCGGATGCGCATGAGCGACAACTCCTATTACATGCACTCCCCGCAGGAGATGGCGGAACTCTATGCCCACGTTCCAGAAGCACTGGAAAATACGGTTCGCATTGCGGAACAATGCGATGTGCAAATCGCCTTCGCGCCCCCCTATCACCTGCCCCGATTTCCCGTTCCCGAAGGATTTCCTGATTCAGAAAGCTACCTGCGCCATCTGTGTGATCGGGGCATGGTACTCCGTTACGGCAAAGATGCCACCCGTCCAGAGTATGTCGAACGCCTGGAATATGAATTGGGCATCATTCATAAAATGGGTTTCGATGATTACTTCCTCATCGTCTGGGACTTATGCCGGGCAGCGGAACAACGCGATATCTGGTGGAACGTACGCGGTTCGGGCGCCGGTTCGGTAGTAGCCTACACCCTGGAAGTTACCAACGTCGAGCCTTTCAAAAACCGCCTCTTCTTCGAGCGCTTTCTCAATCCCGACCGCATCTCCATGCCGGACATCGACCTCGACTATCCCGATGACCGGCGCGATGAGCTCATCGCTTATGCGGCCGAACGCTACGGCGCCGACAAAGTCTGCGGCATCATCACTTTCGGGACGCTCGGTGCGCGAGCTGCCATTCGTGATGTGGGACGCGCGCAGGGCATCCCAATTGGAGATGTGGATAGAGTCGCGCGGCTGGTCCCCAACGTCCCTGGGAAACCCGTCAGTATCGCTGAAGCGCTGGAAACGATTCCAGAACTAAAAGACCTCTACGACTCCATGCCCTATATGCGGCAATTGCTCGATACCGCACAGCAATTGGAGGGCGTCGCCCGCCATGCCAGCACGCACGCGGCGGGCGTCATCGTATCGGACCGTCCCCTCACGGATTACTTACCGTTGAACCGTCCCACCAAAAGCGATGGCGAAGCCTATGCCCTGGACCGGGTCTCCCAATGGCCCATGGATGTTGTTGACGCGATGGGCATGCTCAAGGTAGACTTTCTTGGCTTGCGCACATTGACGCATATGCGTAAGACCTGTGAGCTCATTGAACAGGAGCACGGGCGTAAACTCAATCTCAACACGATTCCCTACGAACGGGTGCCCGATGACCCGGTCAAAGATGCCGATGTCAAAGCCGCATACGACCTGCTCACCAGCGGTGAAACCACGGGGGTCTTCCAGGTAGAAGGCGCCGGAATGCGTCGCACGCTACAGGAAATGCGACCCTTCCAGTTCCAGCACATTATTGCGGCGATTGCGCTTTACCGCCCCGGCCCGATGGACAATATCCCGACCTACATCAAACGGCTGCACGGTGAAGAAGCCATCACCTACCGGCATCCCATCCTGGCAAATATCCTCGACGACACCTTTTCAGTGCTCATCTACCAGGAACAAATCATGCAAATTGCCGTGGAGATGGCAGGCTACAAACCAGGTCAGGCAGACGAGATTCGCAAAGCTGTGGCCAAGAAGAAAAAGGACTTGATGGAGAAACATCAGCGGATGTTCCGCGAGGGGGCGCAAGCCAGGGGTATCCCCGGGGAAATCGCCGATGCTGTTTGGGGTGATATCGAATTCTTCGCCCGCTACGGCTTCAACCGCGCCCACGCTACCGATTATGCCGTCATCACCGGGCAGACAGCGTATCTCAAAGCGCATTATCCCCTGGAATTCATGACAGCATTGATGACAACCGAGCGCAACAATGTCGAAAAACTCGGCTTCCTCATCGCCGATGCACGCCGCACAGGGTTGACCGTGCTGGGACCTAGCCTCACGCACTCTGAGGTAGAATTCATCATTGAACACCTGCAGGATGGTGAGCGCGCCATCCGTATCGGCCTGAGCGCTATCAAAAACGTCGGTGAAGAAGCGATGCGCCTGATTGTGGAAGCGCGCAAAGCCGGGGGACCTTTTAAGTCGCTGGACGATCTGGCAAATCGGGTTGACTTGCGCAAGGTCAATCGCCGCGCACTGGAATGCCTCATTCAAGCGGGCGCGTTGGATGAGTTTGGGCCACGTCCGGCGCTGCTGGCGGTGCTGGATACCGTCTTGAATAGCAGCGGGCACACCCATGAAGCACGTGATGTGGGCCAGTTCTCCCTTTTCGGGGATAGCCTCGGGCTAACGAACGCGATCCAGCTGCCATCACATTATCCGCCGATCTCCACGCGCCAGATATTGGAATGGGAGAAAGAACTGCTTGGGGTCTACCTCTCCGAACACCCACTGGCGCAACAAGAGCGCGAGTTTCTGGAACATAGTCTCACGAATACCACGCTTGAGCGCATGGACACCGAGATGCCCGGACAGCAGCTCACGGTCTTGGGCATGGTCCAGCGAATACGACGCATCACCACCAAAAAAGGGGACATGATGGCTTTTGTAACCCTTGAGAGTCCGGGAGGCGTCGCCGAGGTGGTCGTCTTTCCACGAACCTATGAACGCAGCCGCGAATTGCTGACCGAAGGGCGTGTGGTCGTGGTCAGTGGCAAGCTGGATGCGCGCCAGGACCGGGAGGACCACCCACTGATGGCCGATTGGTTCAAGTCGCCCCAAGACTTGCTGCGGCCAATGGACTCCGGGCAAATGCAGAGCGAAAGCCCTTATCTGGCACGCGAAGCGCCGCGGCCCTACGCCGCCGCCCCCAAGGAATCAAGCGCAACCTCACAACAACGCCAGCCCGCCATCACCCAAACGGCGCCGGCATTGCAGGAGCCCCCCGCGACAATAACGCCGGTAGCGGAGATCATACGCCAGGCGCCGGCGCCAGACATATCCGCCATACCTGAGCCGCCAGAAGAACCTCCATCGCCGCCGGCGACGCTCTGCGTGACGCTGCGCCGCAGCGCTAACTCTGAAGTGGATTACCAGCTATTGCAGCGACTCTACCAGGTCATGCAGGCGCAAGAAGGGGGAGACAACTTCGTCATCTACCTGCAAAACGACATCGGGATTAGCCCCAGGCTGGTGGAACTTTCTTTCCCCAACGAGCACACCTGTATCAGCCACGCGTTACGGCGCCAGATAGAAGAACTCATCGGGGCAGGCAACGTGCGGGTTGTGATGGCAGGCACTCTGTAGCGCCGTACCGTAAAAATCACCTTTTTGCCTTTCTGAAAAGGTGTTTGGGGCGCGCAGAGCGCGCCCCAAACACCAACAAAAGATCCTCTTCGCCCGTTTGCAGAATTTAGGGGAAATAAGACCACCATCTTGTAAACGGCCCTCATCAGCGCTCAACTCTCTGCGTCTTCTTTCTGCAGGTGTGCTTTTCGTGAAGCAGCCCTATCACACAGCAGCCCCACAGGAAGCGCAGAAGCCCACAGAACTGCTACGAATGCCCTCAGGGTGCGTTCCAACTCTGGGGAAAAAGCAAGACGACTATCATGCAAACGCCTTTCCTTTGATTGATTTTTGGTGGTGGGGCTTTGCCCCACCACCAAAAATCAATCTTCTTCTGCGTTATGTAGGACTCCTGAGATTTTCACCCCCATTTTGAAACGCACCCATACCCCCACCGCGGGTTGCTGAAATCAAAAAGCATGTTATAATCCCAATTGAGGGCGGTTAGCTCAGTTGGTTAGAGCGCCGCGTTGACATCGCGGAGGTCAGAGGTTCAAGTCCTCTATCGCCCACAAACCGGGTCGCCAAGGCGACCCGGTTTTGCTTGGGCTTGTTCCGCGGCTTTCCCCAAACTTGACAAAGCAACACAAAGATTCACAATGCTCCGGAGAAAAACCTGGGACCTGAAAGCAGCGTCCTATTCTAAAAAAGAAATGCTAGAATCTTTCTCAGGAGTGATAGTCATGAAAACACCTTCACACGCCCGCTATCATTGGGGACTACTGGTACTACTTGCCCTGTTGGCATCCTGCGCGCCGCTGCCCACGCCGGGACCTACCCCCACCCCCACACGCACCCCCCTGCCCACTGCCACACCAACGCCCGTGCCTACACCAACGCCCGTGCCTACGCCTACCCCAGCATTCCCCGTGACGGTAAGTTGCACCGCCGGCGTGCCCGCTTCGGCCTGCGCCATCCTGAAAGCGCGCGTCGAAACTGCCCCCGCCTATTTCAGGTGGATTGACGCTGTCGAAGGCGCGGAGGTGCGGCTACAAACCGGGGCTGACCCTGCCGCCTACCAGCAAGGGCAGTGGACCTTCGCCCTTGCCGCGCCATTCTTCACCCTGGATGAGGGAACCACATTGGCTGATTTGCAGGCTACCTGGCAGGGCGCACCGGCAGGGCTGTGGGCATCGCATCCCCTACTCCTTACCGAAGACACCGCAAATGCGCTCCGGGAACTTCTCGGAGAACCGGCAGCAAATGCTTATACCCTGGTGGCTCCCGATGCGCTCCTGGCGGAAGCCGAATCGCGCGCCGGTTGGACGATAATGCCCTTTGACGAGCTTAACCCGCGCTGGAAGGTCCTTCGGCTAGATGGCATCTCGCTGCTGGAGAAAACACCCGCCATAGCAACCTACCCGCTTGTCATCCCCCTGGCGCTGGATAGCCCTGGCCGGCGTGAAACGCTCGAGCTGATGGAACTGCCTGCCAAAGCCTTCGTCAACCGTGATGAAGAGGCGCTGACGTTGGTAGTGATGACGGGGGTGACCGCAATGACCCGCGGCACCTCGCGACTGATGGAGAACAAAGGGGTGACCTATATCGCTGAGGATGTGCAAGATTGGCTGGTCAATGCCGATATTACCCATATCAGCAACGAGCTCTCTTTTCTGGCTAATCACACACCCGAACCTGGCGGCACGATGAGCCTTGCCTCCCATGACAAATACATCGAAGCGCTGGAATTTGTCGGCGCAGATGTTATCGAATTGACCGGCAACCATTTAGTGGATCGAGGCATCGAGCCTCTGCAACGCACGTTGCAAATGTACCGCGACCGTGGCTGGCAATGGTTTGGCGGGGGCGAGAACTACACAGATGCGCGCCAGCCGGCTCTATTTGAGAAGGGACCCAACAAAATCGCGTTTATCGGCTGCAACAGCGTGGACAATCCTTATGATTGGGCTACAGATGAATTGCCAGGCGTTTTCTCTTGCCGCCAGACCGATAGGAAAGCCCTCGATCCCGAGGATTTGGCCTATCTGGAGACCACAATCGCCGACCTGCGCAACCAGGGATACAATGTCATTTTCACGGTGCAGGAATACGAGACAGAAAGCTACACACCATTTTCCGGACAGGTGGATGATTTTCACACCTTTGCCGACCTGGGACCGGTCTACGTTCAGGGGAGTCAGGCGCACCAGCCACAAACCATGGAATTCTACGGTGATACCTTCATCCACTACGGACTGGGCAATCTCTTCTTCGATCAAATGTGGAACGAGGGACGCCAGGGATTCGTCAACCGTCTGGTCTTTTACAATAATCAGCTTCTCAGCATTGAACTGCTGCCGACGTGGATTGAGGAATATGGGCGCCCACGCCCAATGATAGATGGCGACCCTATACCCGCTGCGGATCGCCGGCAATTCCTCGAGATGATATTCTCACTCCGCCCCTAAGACAAACGGTAGGGTGCGTTTCAGTTTTGGGGCAAAAGCAAGGCGGCTATCATGCAAACGCCTTTCCTTTGATTGATTTTTGTGAAGGGGCAAAGCCCCATCACAAAAATCAATTTTCTCCCGCGTTCCGTAGGGCCGCCTGAAATTTTCGCCCCCATTTTAAAACGCATCCAAGCGGTAAAAGAAACGACTGAAACAAAGAAAAGGCGGGTTTCCAAATAGGAACCCGCCTTATGGCCCGGGGGTGTCTACGCAAACAACGCCTGGGTATCGCATTACCCAGGGAAACCAAATACCGCGCTACAGATTATTGCAGCGCGTTGATCTGCTTCATCAAACGGGACTTAAGCCGCGCAGCCTTGTTCTTATGAATCACATTTTTCTTGGCGGCTTTGTCCAATTCTCGCGTTGCTCGCGGCATTAATGCTTGCGCTTGTTCAACATCGCCCGAAGCAATCGCATTTCGTACCGACTTAATGGCGCTGCGCATCTGCCCCTTAACATGGCGATTCTGCAACCATTTACGATAAGAACTGCGAATTTCTTTCTTCGCTGCCTGCGTGTTTGCCACTTGCTCCTCCAACTCAATAGATCTAGCCAATTACGAAGTTAGAGTATACTTGATTTCCGAATTTTGTCCAGTTCGATTTTTGCGGTGATTATTCAGCATTCCCTTGCTGCCTTTGGCAAAAGGCAACTCAAATCGCAGATTTTTGAAAGCGCTTTGTGTTAGCACACGCAGCGCGGTTACCCAAAGCGCTACTTGTAGTGAGATTTAACTCAACCTTGCGCTCTGCAAACTTTTGACTGCAAGAGAAAGCCTTTGGCATGCTCAAGGGGATGAATTGTAACCCTTCAATCGCGATGGTGTGCAGCGTTTGGTTGTTGATGTATTCAAGTGTTTCTCAAAAAGTATATATAGTCTTCGTAGTAGAGCGGGGGATTGTGGGGATAACCGCTCGTGCCCCCTATTTGTGGGGGCGCTGCCCTTTCCAGAGCATAGATCCAGGGAGACTTAGTTTTCTTCTCTGGGGATAAGTTGGGGAAAACGTATTCGGCAGCCTGGCGCCGGTTGGAACCTATTCGACACAGATTGTGGACTTAGGCGCGTTTGGGCACGCAACCCGTAGGGGGACCCCGCCAGGTTCATACGATTTCGGGAGCCAGTTTTTCCCCAGAAAGACGCAGTTATCCACCAAAAAACGCGAGTTATCCACAGAAAAGCGTTCTAAGATAGTCGGGATTGTTATGGCTGCGGTTCAGTATCCCCTAGATCTAGGGGCTTAACTGGGATGCTGCCTTACTAATTGTTTTTACGCTACCTGTGGATAATATCGTCCTCTCGGGTGCGTTTCAACTTGGGGGAAAAAGCAAGCCGATTATCTGCAAATGCCTTTCTCTGAGTGATTTTTCGCAGTGGGGCGAAGCCCCGCCGCGAAAAATCACCTTTTTATGCCCCCCAATGGGGGCTCCCGTAGGGGCGCTTGAGATTGTCGCCCCAGATTTGGAACGCCTCACTCTTCATTCGTATTGCCCATGAAATGGGTTATGCTATAATGAAAGCTAGTGTAAAAAACTGCTGACAGCGTCTGCACTGGTGCGGCGTAAGTTCTACAACGTCAGTCTCAGAACTTCGCCGGGTCTGTATTTTTATTTGCTGTTTCTACTGGGGGTGCAAATATGCCTAACAGGCAAATTATGGAACTGCGTAACCGGATTATCGGTGTGGCGCTCCGTAGCGCGCGCGAGCGTGCGCATATGTCACATGCGGAATGCGCTGAAGTTTTAGGTTTGTCCCCGGAGCACTTGGCGGCTTATGAGGCAGGTGAGACTTCGATTTCCTTGCCGGAGATGGAGTTGTTGGGGCGGTTTCTGGCGATTCCGCTTCACACGCTCCGGTCTGAGCGTGTGAACGTGTCGGATGGCCGCGCGCAGCTGCCACTCCCAGAATATTTCTTGCCATTGCGGCACCGCATCATCGGCATTCGCCTGCAGCAGGCGCGGCTGGAATCGGGGCGTAGTTTGGAGGACCTGGCGGCATTGCTGGAATTGCCAGCAGAGCAGCTGGCGGCTTATGAATTCGGCGCAACCGCAATGCCTTTAGCGGAACTGGAATTGGCGGCGCGGGCTTTGGGTGTGGCGATTGATTCTTTTGGCGACCGTGATAGCCATGTTGGTCGCTGGCACACGCTGCAATCTGATTTTGAACGCTTTGCGGAATTACCGGAGGCGGTGCGTGAATTTGTAGCGCGGCCCATCAACCTGAGCTATCTGGAACTGGCGATGAAACTAGCGCAGATGCCGGCGGGTTCATTGCGACAAATTGCTGAAGCGTTGCTGGAAATCACATTCTAAGGATGGGTACATGATGAATGCGGATGAACTTCAAAAAGAGGGCTTGCGGTTGTTCCAGGAAGGCCTTTATGACGAGGCTGCACAACGTTTCAGTGAAGCGCTAGAGCATTTTGCAGAAGAGGGACGTGAAATCGAGGCTGGCGAGATGCTGAACAACATTGCACTCATTCGGCGCAAGCAGAGTCGCTGGGAAGAAGCGGTGGTATCTCTGGAAGAGGCGCGCCGGGTCTTTGTGCGTCTTGGAGATAAATCGCGTGAGGCCCAGGTTCTCGGCAATCTGGGGAGCGTGTATGCTTCAATGGGGAAACGGGATGAAGCCATTCCCGCCTGGCAGACAGCCATTGCCACCTTTGCCGAGTTGGAAGATAATCAGCGTCAGGGTGAAACGCTCCTGGCTCTAGGGGTGGCGCTTTTCAAGAATGGGCAACGTGAGGCGGGCTTTGCCGCCTATCAGGCGGGCATTCAACTGGTAGAAAATCCCACGCCCATGCAGAAATTCACCCGCATGTTATTGGCGCTGCAGATGCGCGTGTTTGGGGTGCGTTAGGACCGGCTCGTGTGTTTTGTTTCACGTGAAACACTCGCAGCTTTTTCTTCGTGTGTGATGGTCTGTAGCATTAGTTTGGCGTGGTCTCAGGCAGATACATGAATTCCGGTCGTTAGATCGAGGGCATTTTGGAGGAGGGAGGCGTCACATGCAGGTTGTGTTGAAACGCGACGTTAAGGGGCTGGGTCGGGCTAACGAGGTGAAATCAGTCTCCGAAGGTTATGCTCGGAACTATCTGATTCCGCGTGGGTTGGCGATTCCGGCTACCAAAGAATCGCTCGAGATGGTGGCTCGGGAGCAACAACATGCAACAACGGTCGCCGCGCAGCAGCACGCTCGCGCTGAGGCGATGGCAGCCCGGCTCAAAGACAAGCCGCTCCGTTTCAAAGTAAAGGCGGGCGAGGCCGGGCGCATGTATGGTTCTATCACGGCGAAAGATATCGCCGAGGCCATTAGCAAGGTGCTCGGCGCAGAATTCGACAAGCGGATGGTTGAATTGGAGCACCCGATTCGGCAAACCGGCGTGCACCTGATTGAACTCAAATTGCCGGCCAATGTGGTAGGGCAAGTGCAGGTAGTTGTGGAAGCGGAGGATCAATGACCGAAGGTTTGGGCTTATGGTTGCGCCGTGCCCGTGAGGCGCGCCAGCTCAGTCTGGAGGATATCGAGAAGGAATTACGGATTCGACGTCGCTATCTTCAAGCACTGGAGCTGGGAGACTATTCCGCATTGCCGGGGCAGATCCAGGCGCGCGGGTTTCTGCGCAACTATGCGCGTTTTTTGGGTGTCCCGGTGGACGAGGCGCTTGCCCGTTACGAGGCTGAGGTTGAGGGACGTCCCTTGCAGCCGCGGGCACGTCCTATCCCTGATGAAAATCGCAACCCTGATGTAACCCGTCCTTCGGTTTTTCCCTCTCCCCCTTCTGAGGAAGAGGAAACGCGCCCTGCGTCAACTATGCCCCGAACCCTTATTCCCATTTTGCTGGGGGTAATGGGGGTGTTTTTGATGATTGCCGTTGGAGCATTTGTTTACCTGCAATTCATGGGAGCGGAATCACAGGTCGCCGCACCAACGCCGACGCCGGAACAGCCTACGGCTATCGCTCCCGTTGTCCCGACACAGCAGGTCTTGACCGGCGGTGATTTTGTCCCTGCCCTTGACGGGAAGGTGACCTTGCAGCTCAATCCCACTCAGCATGTCTGGGTGCGGATGGTGGCTGATGAAACGGTGATTTTCCAGGGCATTGCGACGCCGGGACAATCCCTAGAGGCTGCTGCCGCCTCACAAGTTCAGGTTGAGACCGGGAATGGCGGCGCGTTTACCCTTACGGTCAATGGCGTGGATTGGGGGACTCTGGGCAACAATGGTCAGGTTGTGCGTCGTGCCTGGACTCCCCAAGGCGAGATTGCGCTTCAGGCGCCCTGAGTTTTATGCCCTCAAAATCCGTCTCCAGAATTCGTTCCGCGCCGCGCTTCTGCCTGATTTCACTGGGGTGCCCGAAGAATACGGTTGATTCTAGCGGCATGGCTTTCCTCTTACAACGTGCGGGCTACCGCCCTGTAGCCCATGCGGATCAAGCCGACGTCATTATTGTCAACACCTGTGGCTTCATCGCCGATGCGCGAAGAGAATCCCTCGAAACCTTGCAATCTTTAGCTGCTAACTTGCGCGAGGATCAGCGCCTGATTGCGGCAGGCTGCTGGGCGCAACGCGATCCGGAGCGCTTGATGGCGTGGGTTCCTGAACTTGATGGTGTTTTGGGGACGCGTTCCTGGGTTGCGATGCCGGAATTGTTGGCGCAGATTAAGGCACGCCGGCAACGGCTGGTGTTCACGGAGACCCGCACGATGGCTCTACCCGAATCCGTGGGAGCGCCAGGCTATGCCATATCGGGACGCAGTGCCTTTCTTAAAATTGCGGATGGTTGCAGTCGCCGTTGCGCATTTTGTGCCATCCCTCTGATCAAGGGGGATATGGTCAGCCGCCCGATTGAGGCTATCGTTAAAGATGCCCAACGCTTGCGTGATAAGCGTGTCCTGGAGTTCAACCTGATTGCACAGGACAGCACGACTTACGGACGCGATTTGGGCTATACAAATGGCCTGGCGGAGTTATTGGAGCGTCTGGTTGCCGTTTTGCCGGAATCATCCTGGCTACGTATCTTGTATATGTTCCCTGGACAAATTACGCCCCGTTTGATCGAGGTGATGGCTACTTATCCGCAGGTGTTGCCCTATGTGGATTTGCCTCTGCAACACGCGCACCCTGATGTTCTGCGCCGCATGAATCGCCCCTCCGATATGCAAGAGCTAAGGCGGACTTTGGCAGAATTGCGCGCGCGCCTCCCGCACCTCTGCTTGCGAACGACGCTCATTGCGGGCTTTCCAGGAGAAACTGAGGCTGAGTTCCAGACCTTGCTGGATTTTGTCCAGGAGCAGCGTTTCGACCGCTTAGGCGTCTTCACGTATTCTCATGAGGAAGGCACATTGGCGGCGCGATATGAGGATGATGTCCCAGAGGCTGTTAAGGAAGCACGTTTCGATGCGCTGATGACGTTACAGCAGGGCATCTCATTGGAGCGGAATCGGGAGCAAGTGGGTCGCGTTCTCCCGGTATTGCTCGAAGGGACAGATGAGAATCTGACGGTAGGGCGTAGCTACCGTGACGCTCCCGAGATTGATGGTCTGGTGTTGATTCAGCGGCGTGTGGCAAAAGTGGATCGCATGGCGCTGGTCAAGATCACACAGGCGTTGGAGTATGACCTGATCGGCGAGCTGGTGGATGAGACGGAAGAAGTTGCGCCATCATCCACGTAGCATAACGCTGTTGGGATCGAGGAATTCACCGGCGCGGCTAAGCGCATGGCTCACCAGGGCTGTGGGGGGCTCTTCGACGTGCCAGCGTTGTTTGATTGCAAGCGCGACTGCCTGAATATCCTGGATTTGCGATCTGGGTTCTGAATCTGCCCCTGCCGGCTGAAAGCCCAATAGCAGGGTCCGTAGGTTGGCGTAATCTTCTGTTGCCCACAGCGTCGTGAGCGTTTTCCCAGGATGCCCTCCGGTTGTAAGCAGAATGCTGTGTAGTGCCTCTTCCCAGTCGCGCAGGAATGGGGCTGCATTGTGCCAGGGGACGGGTGCGGTTAGGGGATGTGCTAAAACCCGTTGTTCCCGTAGTTGTTGGAGTAATAGCGCCTCATGTGCATAATCTGGCTCACAAAGATGCGCGTCACCTCCGGCTAGCTGCAACGGTTTCTCGCGAAGCAGTTCCTCAATCTGGCGCCGGATGCTGTTGACCTCCTCGCGCGTCCCTTCGAGATTGAGCAGCAGTTGAAACTCGGTTGTCGTGCTGCCTATCAGGTTGCGTAACAATTGCCGTATCGAGGAACTCGTAGGATTGCTGAAGAGTGAGTGTTCTCGCGTGTTGATGATGCGGGCGGCGGCGAATTTGACGTTGGCGCTGCGCAAAATCTCCAGCGCTGTCAGGGCCTCTCCCATCGAGCTGCGCGTCGCGACCAGGTTGAGCTGCTCCTGGGGCGCGGGATGTAAGCGCAGGGTGGTTTCGGTAATAATGCCGCATTCACCGAATGCGCCTAACATCAACAGGCGGTCATCGGTAGCGCCAGGATGGGGTGAAAGACGTATGGGACCGGCCGGACACAGGGCTTTGATTGCCAGTAGATTCCTGGTTAAATCTCCGTAGTGCAGTGCTTTGGCGCTGATACTGTGAGAGGCAACCGCGCCTCCAACTGTGGCCGTGGTCCAGGGGGAGCATTGCCCGGTGGTCAGATTGTGTTCCGCTAATGATTCTTCGAGACTGGTCCAGGTGACCCCGGCTTGCGTGCGCACCCACCGGTGCTGAGGAGAAATCTCCAATATGCGGTTCAGATACCGCAAATCCACCACGATGTAGGGTGTTGCATCTGGGTGTTTATGTTGGTAGGGGGCGCCGCCCCCACCCCAAGGCAGTATTCGTAGTTCGCGTTCTTCAGCCCACGTGAGCAGTTGCGCAATCTCCTGTTCACTATTGGGAAAGGTGATGGCCGCGGGAGCAGCCATATTGGAGGTTGGTATTTCCGCTCCTGTGTAAAGGTATTGTGTGCTATAGCGTTGGAGCGTTTGTGCATCGCAGGCGACACGGGCAGGCTCCATGATGTTTTGGAGTGATAACTGTAACGCTTCCTCAAGTGGGCTGACCTGAGGCGCGGGAGCGACATTCTTTGGGCTAGGAACGACAGGCAGTTGGGGTAGCATCTGTCGGAGTGTCGCCCAGAACTCGTTAAAATCGCGTATTGTAGTCGTGGATGGCACAGGGCGTATACTCATTCGTTGATGTCTTGCTCTAAATCGCAGACCAGTGAGAGCAGTTCACTCAGAATCATGGCACTAGCTCCCCAGACATAGTCTTCACCAAGCATATAGCAGGGGAAAGTCAGGGTTTGCCCGTTGTGTTGCAAGTTTTGCCAGCGCAAGGTCTCGCCGCGCATGAAATGCTTCAAAGGGGTTTGGAGAACCTGGGCGACTTCGGAGGGTTGCGGTTTTAACTCTGGTAAGGCATTGAGCCATCCCACGACAGGCTGCACCATATTGTGACTGGGTTCAATGTAGAGCGGTGTCAACAGCCCCAAGACTTCTACAGATTCGGTTGGGATACCAAGCTCTTCGTCCGTTTCGCGCAATGCTGTGGCTTTGTTGTCGCAATCTTGTGGCTCAACGGCGCCGCCTGGAAAACCGATTTCTCCCGCATGGTGGTTATGGTACTCGCGGCGTTTTATCATCATAATGTGGATGGTGTCCGCTACCGGATAAAGGGGGAGCAGTACGGCTGATTGCCGTGGTGTTGTGCCCGGTTCGGGATCATAGCGACGAGGTGCTGGCGCCATCAATTGTTGTGCCTGGCGTCCAGGAAGCGGCAATTGCAGTCCTGATTTTAGACGCGCAGCAAAACTGACCGTATCCGCTAGCATCGAAAGGCATATCACCATTCTCTAATTGTAATCTTAGCAAGTATTGGCTGCAATGGGAAAAAGGTAATATGAGGAAATTGGCTTTCCGGCTTGATTCAGTATAATTCAGGAAGGTTGTGGATGCCAGCGCGCGCTGGTACGAATACTCGAATGGACTCTCTATTTGCCTGAAGTGCAAGAAATCGTAACTCGTATTGTAAAACGTCTATGCATTCCATGGACGACCGTGGTGCAAATGGTCGTCCTGATTTTGCTTACGGTGTGCCTTGTCCGCCCGCCTGGAGTCTTGGTCGTATTGGGTGAACCGCAACAGGTGCAGACCTCCAACCCCAAGGTGGGTGTTCATACCCGGCTGATGGATGAAGTCGAACATTGGAAAATGCAACGCACTCTAGTGCTGGCGCGCGAAATGGGCGCAGCCTGGATTGTGGAGTATTTCCCATGGGCCTATATCGAATTTGAAGAGGGGCGTTATGATTGGAGCCACAGCGATGCGATTATTGCGCATGCTGCTAATCAGGGCATTTCTGTTGTGGCGCGTTTGGGGATGGTTCCGGATTGGGCACGCCCTGACCCTGAGATTCAGGCAACCACTTTTACCTATTTAGATGAAGCGGCTTATGCCAGTTTTGCTGCTTATGCCGCTGCTTTTGCCGCACGTTATGGCGATACCGTGCCCTATATCATTATTTGGAACGAGCCCAATCTTAGCTATGAATGGGGTTTCCGCCCGGTTGACCCCGAAGGTTATGTAAAGTTGTTGGCGGCGGTCTACCCGCTCGTACACCAGGCGCGTCCGCAGATGCAGATATTGGCGGGGGCTTTGGCTCCGACATTGGAGCCTGAGGGTAGCCCTGCGGGACTCAACGATTTGCTCTATTTAGAACAGTTATATCAGGCGGGCGGGGCTGCGGTTTTCGATGGGTTGGCTGCTCATGCTTATGGCCTGAGTTTTCCCCCGGAGGCTGAGCCTTCCCCGGAGTTGCTGAACTTCCGCCGCGTGGAACTGCTGCGCGAGATTATGGTGCGCAATGGAGATGAGGCGAAGCCCATCTTTGTGACTGAGGGGGGCTGGAATGACCACCCGCGCTGGACATGGGCGGTCAAGCCTAATCAGCGTGTGAGCTATACCCTTGACGCTTATGCCTGGGCATTGAATGAGTGGCCCTGGTGCCCTGCGGTGGTCTTGTGGGTTTTTCGCACCCCAGCTCCGTTGCGCAACTATCAGGATTATTACGCTTTCGTCACTTCAGATTTTCGCGAGCGACCTATCTACACTTTCGCGCAGCAGGAATTTACTGCTAACAGATGAGGAGCATTGTGCTATGAACATCCGTCTCATGCTTATTGTGGTTGGGTTGTTGTTACTCGCAGGCTGCATTGCGGTAAGCCCTACCCCAGAGGCTACACCCGCGACCCCGCTTCAACCCTCACCCACGCCTACGACTCAACCGCGTCCGACGCCTTTGCCGGCAAGCGATTTGACAACCTTGACGCTTTGGGTGCCAGATGTGTTGAGTGGCGAAACCCCTGGGGAGGTCCACCCCACCCTTCTGGCGCAGATCAATACCTTTTCGCGCAATCACTATAATATCCAGGTACAGGTGCTGATGAAGAAGGCAGAGGGCGCCGGAGGCTTGTATGATCTTCTCAGCACGACGTACAGTGCGGCGCCGGCAGTGTTGCCGGATTTGGTGATACTCAATCACACCGATCTACGCCTGGCAGCCGAAAATGGTTTCATACTGGCTCTGCCGCCGGAAGAATCGGCCTCAACGGCGTACACTTTTGCCCGCGAAGCGACTGTTATCGAGGAGCGGGCGTATGGCTTGCCTTTCTTGAGTCAAATCGCGCACACGGTCTATACCCCCTTGCCGGATGTCGCGGCGCCACTTTCCTGGACCACCGTATTGACGGGCGGCTATTCCTTGCTATTTCCCTTGGCGCCGGCTTCGGGTTTCGCGGATGATTTTTTGGTTGGGGCGTATCTGGGATCCGGAGGGCAAGTGGTGGATGCCGAGGGGCGTGCGTTGCTCGATCGCCCGCATCTGGAGGAACTGTACCGCTTTGTGGGCGTGATGGCAGCGGCTGGATTGCTGGATCGTGAGCGTCTGGCGACGCTGGCTGATGCGCAGGCGTGTTGGGAGATTTTCCAGCAAGAGGGGACGATTGCGGCTCAGCCTTTGTTAAGTACTGTGCCGGCAGGTCGGTACTGGAGTGCGCCCGAGCGCGTTGGACTCGTAGCGTGGACGCCTACTCGGGAGGGGCAACCCTTTGCGCTGGCGCAGGTCTGGTCATTAGCGATTGTGGGCAATGAATCGGCGCATGAGATGGCGGCGTTGGAACTGGCGCGTTGGTTGAATGCGCGGGGGCAGGTCGCCGACTTTTCAAAGGCGGTAGGGATGCTGCCGTTCAGCCAGGAGGCTTTGGCGTTGTGGACCCTTTCTCCCGCTGATGTGGCTTTCCTGGAGCAATTGTTGGATAGCGCTGTGCTCCCCCCACCTAAAAGCGTGGATCAAACCGTGCGGCGCGCACTACAAGCGGGTCTGGATTATATGTTGACTACAGAGGCGGCAACCCCTGAGCAGGCTGCAACCCATGCACTGACGATGTTACGTAAGTGAAGTGGCGTGCTGACTGCCCCAGGGATATTTTGAGGCGAACACCACATGTGATAACGCGTGGGGGGTGACATGGTGAACTTGTATGGGGATCTCATGTTGCTTCGTGATGCGGCGCTGCGCGCCGTTGACCCGGCTCAAGCGGTCCGTGAGAACCTGCGGATGGACGCCCATCGTTTATGGGTCGGCGAGACGGCATGGGACTTGACGAAGTTGCGACAGGTGCGCGTCATCGCCGCCGGTAAAGCTGCCGTTCCGATGGCGGAGGCGGCTCACGCGTGTTTGGGAACAGCGCTAACTGCCGGCATCGTGGTGACCAAGACCGGTCATGCCACCGATTGTGCTTTACCAGAGCATTTCCAGGTCTACGAGGCAGAGCATCCCACACCTGGACCCCAAGGATTACATGCCGCCGGTGAAGTGCTCCGTTTGCTGGAGCACCTGTCCGAGGGTGATTTGGTGTTAGTCTTGCTCTCAGGGGGGGCTTCGGCATTGTTGCCGGCGCCTGTGACGGGCATTTCCTTATCGGACTTGCAGGCGGTTACAACGTTATTGTTGCGTTCTGGAGCACCCATTGAAGCGCTCAATACGGTGCGTAAGCATCTTTCCCGCCTCGCTGGGGGGCAGTTGGCGCGCCTGGCGGCGCCGGCGGCTGTGACTGCGCTCATCCTTTCCGATGTCGTGGGCGATCCATTGGACGTCATTGCTTCGGGTCCCACGACTCCAGATTCCAGTACCTATGCGGATGCATGGCAGGTGTTGGAGCATCTTGCCCTGCTTTCACGCATTCCGGAGCCGGTGCGCGAACATCTTGCGGCGGGAGTATCCGGCATGGTGAGCGAGACTCCCAAACCTGGGGAGCCTTGCTTCGCCCGCGTTTCCAACCGGATCATTGGCTCCAACCGTGTGGCGGCGTTGGCTGCGGCGCAAACCGCGCAACAGTTGGGATATCGTGTGTTGTTGTTGAGCACTTTTGTTGAGGGTGAATCCCGTGAAGTTGCCAGAGTGGCGGCAGCAATGATGCGCAGTGTGCGAATCAACGGTGAACCTTTGGCGCCACCTGCATGTCTGTTATGGGGCGGCGAAACCACGGTTACGGTGCGCGGCAATGGCACGGGTGGGCGGAATCAGGAATTGGCATTAGCCGCGGCGTTGGCTTTGGATGGCTTGCCGAATGTGGCGTTGCTGGCTTTGGCCACGGATGGCACGGATGGCCCCACGGATGCAGCCGGCGCGGTTGTGGATGGTGCGACGGCGAGCCGTGCCCGCGCGCTAGGGGTTGATTTGCACGCAGCTTTGCTTAACAACGATGCCTACCCGACTTTAGCAGCTTTGGGCGCTCTGCTGCATACCGGTCCTACTGGAACCAACGTCAATGACCTGTTGCTGATGTTAATTGCCTGATACTGCTACTATTCCTGGCAACTGGGCCTTCCTGAAAAGTGTTTTTGGGCACGCGCAGCGCGCCCAAAACACAAAAGGGGACCCTCTTCGTCTGTTTGTAAAACCTGTTCTGGTTTTCCCCCATAATCGGCCGTAACCTCTCTGCGTCTTTTTCTGCAAGTGTGATTTTCGTGGACGGGCGAAGCCCCGTCCACGAAAATCACAAAAAAAAACCACCCTCTGTGTCTCTTCAGCGTGCCAAAGTGTCTATCCGCAGGTGTCTCCCCAATCTGACCTTTGGCCTTCCCAATAATTTGTCCTGGTCCCACTTTACTCTTGCGGGGTATACGACAGAATGTTGGGAAAAATAAGATCGCCATCTTGTAAACGACCTTCATCAGCGATCAACTCTCTGCGCCTTCTTTCTGCAGGAGTGATTTTCGTGAACGGGGGCGCAGCCCCCGTTCACGAAAATCACAAAAAGAACCACCCTC
>JAFGFB010000033.1 GCA_016931315.1 Anaerolineae bacterium | reverse complement strand
GCGGTGGAGGTGACCAAGCTCTCGCTGCTGCTGAAGGTGCTGGAGGGGGAGAACGAGCAAAGCCTGGCGACGCAGCTGACGATGAGCTTGCGGGAGCAGGAGCGCGTGCTGCCCGACCTGGGGCAGAACATCCGCTGCGGCAACAGCCTGATCGGGCCGGACTATTATCGGGAGCCGCAATTGAGGCTGGGGTTGGTGGATGAGGAGGAGATGCACCGGATCAACGCCTTCGATTGGGCGGAGGGCTTTCCGCAGGCGATGGCGGCGGGGGGATTCGATGCGGTGATTGGGAATCCGCCGTATGTGAGACAGGAGCTGCTCGGCGAACAAAAGACGTATCTTAAGACCCAATACCGCACCTATCAAGGCACGGCGGATCTATATGTGTACTTCATCGAGCTGGGCGTCAAACTGCTGAGGCCTGGGGGGCTGTTTAGCTATATCGTAGCCAATAAGTGGATGCGCGCCAACTACGGCAAACCTCTGCGCCAATGGCTGACACAGCAATGCATCGAGGAGATCATCGACTTCGGCGATTTGCCCGTATTCCAAACCGCTACCACGTACCCCTGCATTTTGCGGGTGCGCAAAGCCCCACCCCGCGAGACCTTTACCGCCGTCCAGGTAGAGACACTGGGGTTTGCTGATCTGAGTGAATATGCGCGCGAACATCGCTATCCCGTGAACCAACAAGCTCTGGGCGAAGACATCTGGTCACTGGCTGATACTCACACGCAGGCCCTTTTGACCAAGATCCAGCAAACAGGCATGACGCTCAACGAGTATGTGCAAGGGAAGATCTTCTACGGCATCAAGACCGGCTACAACGAAGCCTTTGTCATTGACGTGGAAACCCGTGACCGACTTATCGCGCAAGACCCACGAAGCACCGAATTGATCAAGCCTTTCCTTGCAGGGCGCGACGTGAAACGGTACCAGACGTTGACTCCCGATAAATACCTCATTTTCACCCGGCGTGGGGTCAACATACAGAACTATCCCGCGATTAAGAGCTATTTGTCGCAGTTCAAACAACGATTGATGCCCAAACCAAGGGACTGGAAAGGTGGCGAGTGGACCGGGCGAAAGCCGGGGCCCTACGAATGGTACGAGATACAAGACACTGTAGCGTACCACAAGGAGTTTGAAAAACCAAAAATCATCGTTCCAGCCATCGTGAAAACGGCTTCTTATGTTTACGACACAAACGGTCTCTACTCAAATGACAAAACTTGCATTATTGCTACGGATGATTTGTATCTGCTGGGTTTGTTAAATTCCAAAACCCTGGACTTTGTTCTCCACTCAAGCGCATCAACCAAGCGTGGTGGGTATTTCGAGTACAAGCCCATGTACGTTGCCGCGCTTCCCATCCGCACGGTCAACTTCGACGATCCGGCGGATGTGGCGCGGCACGAGCGGATGGTGGCGCTGGTGGAGCGGATGCTGGCGCTGCACCGGCGGCTGGCGGGGGCGCAGCTGCCGCAGGAGAGGCGCCTGCTCCAGCAACAAATCGAGGTGACGGAGAAGGCGATCGATGCGCTGGTGTATGAGCTCTACGGGCTTACGGCGGAGGAGATTGCGATTGTGGAGGGAGCGGGGTAGGAAGACGGGACCCGTGGAGGCACCTCCTGAAGGAGTTCATAATGCTACCGATAAAACTTGACGATATCACCCTGGGAGATCTCAAATCTCTTGTTGCAAACCGGGTTGGTGAGGGCAAAACGCTAGAATACAAACGCGAGTATCCAGATGGTAGTGACGACAGCGTCAAGAAATTCCTGGCTGGCGTTTCTGCCATGGCCAATACAAGCGGCGGTGACTTTTTGATCGGTATCGATGCCCAGGACGGTATTCCAGAAAACGTCCCGGGGGTCCCTCTGGGAAACACGGACCAGAGCAAACTCCGGCTTAACAGCTGGTTACGCGATGGCCTGGAGCCGCGCTTACCACGCTGCGATATCCAGACAATCCCAGTGAGTGAAACAGGGGATTACCTCATCATTGTGCGCGTCCCTCAAAGCTGGATTGCACCTCATCGTGTTGTCTACAAAGGTCATGACAAATTCTATGGACGCAATGCTGCTGGCAAGTATCCTCTTGATGTCTCTGAACTGCGCACTGCGTTCACCCTGTCTGAACAAATCACTGACCGAATCCGTGATTTTCGTGCTCAGCGCATTGCAGCTGTTGCGGGCGACGAAGCGCCATTACCTTTGTCAGATAACGGCAAATCGCTATTGCATCTGGTGCCACTATCTGCATTTACCAATCCGCATACTGTAGACACCATTGCACTTAATCAAATGCTTTCTAGTGGGCAACCACCTTATCTTCCCACCCCTAACGACTCTCGCGGAGTGACAGGACTTGCCCTGGAGGGTCTCGTCATTCATGATATGCAGAGCAGACCTACTAGTGACTTCTACACTCTCCTCTTTCGCACCGGCATTCTCGAGCTTGTGTACGCGTTTCAGTCGGCAGAACAGGGAAAGTGCATACGTAGCCGCGAATATGAATGGAAGCTTCTGGCAACACTGCCATATTATCTGGCATTCCTCAAGCACCTTGAGGTTAACCCGTCGGTTTTCCTTTTCTTGAGTTTCGTTGGCGTCAAAGGTTACAGGCTAGGGATTAGCGAGCGTGTCGCATTTCATCAGGATTTGGATGTGACAACGGAACTAAGGAAGGATGTGCTACTACTCCCAGAGGTTGTGCTCGAGACTCTGAATCTGGATCACGATGGCGTAGTCTCGCTCGTGCGCCCGTTACTAGATTTGATCTGGAATGCCTTCGGACACCCGCGCTCGTACAACTTCGACCCAAACGGGAAGTGGATAGAGAACTCTCGGTTTTGATGAATACCAATTGTCTGTGACGTGGCGGAAGCAAAGTGAAGCGCCTCATTGTAACAGACCCAAGCACAGAAATCCGGGGTCGCGCTGAGGAGGTGTGACTCCGGTTCTCGGTCCCGGAGTATGGTGTCACGCCGGCAGGTGGTAAAACGCCGCGCATCAGCCGCCGGGCGGCTGAAACGACGTGCCCAACAAACACCAGAACGATTGCAGACGAAAACCTCTTCTTGGCAATTCTCGACAACCCGGTCGGCTGCATGCGCTTGTTAGGCGCTGTTTGTCATTCCTGATGTGACCACAACTTTTCGTACCAAGATATGGTAGTACCAAAT
>JAFGFB010000032.1 GCA_016931315.1 Anaerolineae bacterium | reverse complement strand
TTCGGTCCGGGGTTGACGAAGCAACCATATCGCACAGCGGGCTCTACAAGGGGCGCAGAAGCCCGCCGAACTGCTACGAATGCCCACCCATAACGCTCTTGACGTCTGCGCCCGGCGTCCTATACTTGCAAATGTTGCCTGCGGCTTTACTGGCAAGCGCTTGCTAAGTGTAGGCAAAAGATGCATCAAAGCTCTTTTGCTGTTTACTTATAGAGACTATCTGAAGGTGCATTACAATGAATAAACTATCCCGCAACGATCTCTGTTGGTGTGGCAGCGGCAAAAAGTATAAACACTGTCACCTTAAATCCGACCTGCTTGGCTTGACTGCGCAGAAAACTGCCGGGCACCCGCAGCGCTCGGATATCATCATCAAGACCCCGGAACAGATTGAGGGCATCCGCCGTAGCTGCCAACTGACGCGCTCGATCCTCGATGAAATCACGCCGTGCATTGTGCCGGGAATCACCACCGGCGATATCAACAGTTGGGTGCATGAGCTGACTCTTGCTGCTGGCGCAATTCCTGCGCCGCTCAATTATCGCGGCTTTCCCAAGAGCGTGTGTACCTCGCTCAACGAAGTTATCTGCCACGGCATCCCCAGCGACCGGGTCTTGCTGGAGGGCGATATCCTCAACGTGGACGTAACCTCCATCCTCGAAGGCTACTACGGTGACGCAAGCCGCATGTTTCTCATTGGCGAAGTCGCTCCCGAGGCGCGGCGTTTGGTTGAGATCACCCGCGAATGTCTGAACCTGGGCATCGCACAGGTATCCCCCGGCAACACGACCGGTGATATTGGGCATGTCATTCAGCAACATGCCGAAAGCCACGGTTACAGTGTGGTGCGCATGTTTGTGGGGCATGGGGTAGGCGTGCGCTTTCATGAGCCGCCGGACATCCTTCATTATGGACGCCCACGTTCTGGCGCCAGATTGGTTCCGGGCATGATTTTCACAATTGAACCGATGATTAACATCGGCACTGAGGAAGTCGTCATCCTCGACGATGGTTGGACAGCCTTGACGGCTGATAATTCGCTTTCGGCGCAGTGGGAACACACCGTTTTGGTAACGGATGACGGGGTAGAGGTCTTGACCGCGTGAGCCAACCTGCGGGCAGGGTTGAGGAAGGTGCGTACCTGCATCGCTCGTGGTTGTTCACCCCTTCCCAGCGTTTTCTCCATTCTTGATTGTCGGGGAGCAGTGCTGTGACACTACACGATTATCCGATTCTTGAATTCGATTCCGCCCGCGAGGCGATTATTGAACCGGGGAAATTGATCGCCTCACTGCCCACTATGCCCGAGCCTTGCGTGCTCTGTTTCTTTGCTGAAGTATTCCGCGACCTGGTTGCTGCGGGGCGCCTGCACTTGCTTCACAACTGCGTCAGCGAGATGGGCAAGCATCCGGTCTATGCGCTGGAGACCGAAGGCGGGCAGCGGGTGGCGGTCTTCCATTCTGCTGTAGGCGCTCCGCTGGCAGTTGGACTGTTGGAGGAGTTGATTGCCTTAGGCGGGCGCAAATTCATCGCCTGTGGGGGCGCTGGCGTCTTGAACCGCGACATTGCTGTAGGGCATGTCGTCATTCCTGAGAGCGCTGTGCGCGACGAAGGTACCTCTTACCATTACCTGCCGCCTTCGCGCGAAGTGACCGGCGACCCCGCTGCCATCCGCACACTGGAACGGGTTCTGCAACGTCGTCATGTTCCCTACATCGTGGGCAAGACCTGGACCACCGATGCGTTCTACCGTGAGACTCCGGATAAGGTGGCGCGCCGCCGCGCTGAGGGTTGTCTCACTGTAGAGATGGAAACCTCGGCTTTCTTTGCTTTGGCGCAGTTCCGGCAGGTGGCTTTTGCACAGCTGCTCTATGGGGGCGATGACGTCAGCGGCGACGATTGGGACCATCGTGACTGGGAGAAACACACCTCGGTTCGCGAGCGGCTTTTCTGGTTGTCGGTAGAGGCGTGTTTGGAGCTATGAGATGAAGCCCTTTGAAATCGTGGCGCATCGGGGCATCGCCACGGAGGCGCCGGAAAATACGTTGGAAGCATTTGAGCGGGCGGTACAGTTGGGGGCAGATGCCGTTGAGCTGGATGTGCGCTTGACTTCTGACTTCATCCCGGTCGTCTATCATTACTTTTACCTGCATGAGAATACCTCCGCCTCGGGGGCGATCTACGATTACTCATTACAGCAGTTGCGGCAGGTGCAGGTGTTTAGTCCGCACAATGCCACGAGTAGCGGTGCGATCTCGACGCTTTCTGAAGTTATCGGGGCGCTTGGTGGAAGGATCGGCTTGGAAATCGAGATCAAGGGACCGGAACCGGAAGCCCCGCAGCTCATCGGCGACGTTCTAAACCGGTTCAAACCTCTCTGGGGGATGATCGAGGTCACCTCATACGAACCGGCGTTGTTGTTGGCTTTTCAAGCCCAGTGCCCTGAAATTCCTGTGGACCTGCTGGTTCCCCGTTCAGAGGCTTGGATGGGCTTGGATGTTGTCTATTACCAGGCGCTACACCGTGCACGTCTCAGCCGGGCTCGCGCTGTACACCTGCATCCCACGCAACTCTCCGCCGCCGGGGTGACTGTCTTGCGGCACCACGGCATTGAGGTTCACATGTGGGACGCTAACACTGAATCATTCCTGGCAATGGCAGTGGAATATGGCATACCTCGCGTATGTACGGATTGTTTTCAACCGGCGCTTGCTTTTCGCGATGGGATAATCACGGCTGAATAGGGACGGAACCATTGATGAACCTGAAATCCATCTGTGTCTATGCTTCTTCGAGCAATGCGGTTGCACCGGCACACATAGCAACCGCGGAGGCGCTAGGGCGCGAAATCGCCGCCCGGGGTTTGACTTTGGTCTATGGCGGTGGCGACCTGGGTCTGATGGGCGCCGTTGCCCGAGGGGTGCGCTCCGGCAATGGTCACATCATCGGCATTATTCCCGAAACGTTGCTATCCAAAGGCATCAACTGCGATATCGCAGACGAGTTGTTGGTCTCCCGCGATTTGAGGGAACGCAAGGCGTGGATGGAAGCCCGCGCGGATGCGTTTGTGGCGTTGCCCGGTGGCTTCGGCACGCTGGAGGAGTTATTCGAAATTCTTACGTTGCGCCAGCTCGAGGAACACACCAAACCGGTGGTATTGGTCAACAGCCAGGCGTTCTTTGAACCTTTGTTGGCGCTTTTTGAACACCTGTATGCGGGGCAATTCGCTAAGCCCTGTCGGGATTTCTATCATGTGGCTACCGATGCCGTAGATGTCTTTGACTATTTGGAACGCTTTGAGCCCTTTGACGCTCCTGCGAAGTGGTTTTAGTTTGGGGGCTTTATACAATCGGGCTTTATCGGTTGGGACACTATCTAGATCTATAGGAGAGAAATGGCACGCAAACAAAAAATATCGTCGGCTGTTGCTCTGGGTGAAGACTGGTTGGCTCTCATCATTGGCTTAACGCTGACCGCACTGGTTTGGATTGGCGTCATCACGAAGATTCCCTGGCCTGTTTTCGGTTGGTTAAAGTGAAGGACGCGAACCATGCGCACAAATAAACGCGTACAGGGACACATCTCGGCTACGTCCGGTAAGAGCGCTGCTGGCAAACAACCATCGCTGCAGAGCACATCGAAGAAACCGGAAAAACAGCTGATCTCGCCTAAAACACAGGCATGGCAGATTGTGGCGGCTCTGGCTCTGCTGCTGGTATTGGCGCTTCTGGTTGCGGAGCTGGATGCCGGTATTGCGGCGTGGTTTAGGGGCCGCGGCGTGGATAAGAACCCCTTGGAATATCCGCTTACGGCTGCGGTGGTTGGTTTAATCGCTAGCTTTGTCTTGCGCCGCACCCAAACTTATCCCGTGCTCAAACCCGGCATTCGCACAGAACTCTTCCTCAAAATAGGTTTGGTATTGTTGGGCGCTCGCATCAGCCTGGGTGAGATCATGAGCAAAGGGGTCGGCGGCTTGCTGCAGGCGGTCATCATGGTCACTTCAGTTTTCTTCTTCACCTGGTGGCTGGCGGGAAAGTTCAAGTTGGGGGCTACCCTCAAGGCGGTGATGGCGACAGCCGTCTCAGTTTGCGGTGTTTCCGCGGCGATTGCCGCAGCGGGCGCCGTGCTGGCGAAGAAAGAGGAGGTCACCTATGTGACGGCACTCGTCATCATCACGGCGTTACCGATGATGGTGCTCATGCCCTGGATTGCACAGGGTTTGGGCTTACCGCCCTCCGTGGCGGGGGGGTGGTTCGGCGGCAATATTGATACCACTGCGGCGGTTGTTGGCGCCGGCACCATGTTCGGTCCCGATGCGCAGGCTGTCGCGGCGGTGGTCAAAATGGCGCAGAACGTCTTTATCGGCATCGCGGCCTTCTTGCTGGCGGTGTACTTTGTCACCAACGTGGAGCGCCGGCCTGGTGAAAGACCGAGTGCGAGAGTTATCTGGGATCGTTTCCCCAAGTTCGTGATTGGCTTTGTCCTGCTCTCCGTATTGACCTCATTCGGTATCTTCAATGCTGATGCGCTCAAGGCGTTGGACGGGCTTTCGAAGTGGGCTTTTACCTTTGCCTTCATTGCCATTGGCATAGACCTTTCAGTGCGTGACTTGCGTGGCATGGGCTGGAAACCATTTGCCGTTTACATGGCAGCGACGGTGTTCAACACACTGTTGGCGCTGGGCGTTGCCTGGTTGATTTTCGGCGTTTTGGGCTTGTGAGTCCAGAGCCTTATCATTCTCTTCAGGGCAGCAAGCATTTTCTCTAAAACATTTACCGGTGACAGGCGTTAGCCTGTCACCGGTAAATGTCCTTGCAGAGCTCATTATGGGGTGTTCATGGCGAAAATACTCGTAGCCGGTTTGATCAATATTGAAACCACGCTGCGGATTGAGGATTTCCCGGTCCTCTATCAACCGGTGCGCTTCCCGTTCTGGGGGGTGAATACCACTGTTTCCGGCGTGGGTTACAATGTTGCCCGGGCGCTCACCGTGTTGGGGGATGAAGCCCGCTTCCTCGCCTTGATCGGACGCGATGGCTTGGGGCAGCTGGCGCTGCAATCTCTGGAGGCGGATGCCATCCCCAGGCAGCACGTCTTGCCCGCGTTGACACAGACCCCACAATCCGTGATCCTCTATGACGGCAGTGGTCAGCGCGCCATCAACGTGGATTTGAAAGATATCCAGGAGCAATCCTATCCCTGGGCTGAATTCGAGTCTGCGCTCGCGGGGTGCGACCTTGCAGCGTTATGCAACATCAACTTTGCCCGCCCCTTCCTGGAGGCGACTACGGCGCGCGGCATTCCCATCGCCACTGACGTGCACACCATCGCCGACCTTGACGATGCCTACAATCGCGATTTCATGGCTGCCGCCGATATCCTCTTCATGAGCCATGAAGCGCTGCCCGTTGCTCCAGAAGAGTGGGCGCGGCGCATTCTGAAGCATTTCGGTCCCAAAATCGTGGTAATCGGCTTAGGGCGCGAGGGCGCTCTGCTCGTCGAACGGCGTCCAGAAGCGCTGGTGCGACTCCCCGCGGTCTTCACGCGCCCGGTCGTCAACTCCATTGGCGCCGGCGATGCGCTGTTTTCCGCCTTCATTCACTTTTACGCCTATGAGCGCAATGCCTACGATGCGCTACGCAAGGCGGTGGTCTTTGCCTCGTACAAAATCGGCGAGACCGGCGCCGCCGCGGGTCTTCTCACCGAGGCGGAATTACTCGCGTGGTGCAAAAAAGTCCGCCAGCCATAAGGCGCTTTGATTCTTGAATTTGATTTCTTGAGTGGGAGCGATCATGCAAAATTCTGTTGCCCAACAATACCAGACGTCCGCCAATCTGGATGCGCGCATTGCAGTGCACGCGCGTTTCAGTACCAATCCATACCCCTGGATGCGTTGGGTCTTCGATCATCTGACCCTGCCGCCGGTGTGCCGCGTGCTTGAGCTGGGCGCCGGTACGGCTTCGCTTTGGGCTACCAACCAGGATCGAATCCCTGCGGGTTGGGATATCACGCTCTCTGATGCTTCCCCAGGAATGCTGGCGCAGGCGCGGGCAGCGCTCTCTGCCGTCGCGCATCCCTTCGCCTTTGAAGTGGTGGATGCGCAAGCGATTCCCTACGCGGATGGCGCCTTCGATGCCGTTATTGCCAACCACATGCTCTATCACGTTCCCGATCTGCCTCGTGTCTTGGCGGAAATGCGTCGAGTGCTCAAGCCGGACGGTCTGCTGATGACCTCCACGGTAGGGGCGCGCGCCATGGCGGAAATGTGGGCGCTGGTGGAACCTTTCCGCCCTGGTTTATGGGAGCGGGTGCGCGTGCTCACCGCCAATTTCAACCTGGAGAACGGCGTGGCGCAGCTGGCAGTGTACTTCAAGGGCATCGAACGTTTTGATTATGCGGATGGTCTCATCGTAACTGAGGTCGAACCTCTGCTTGCCTACATTCTCTCTGCGCAAACATTGCAAAAACAACCGCTCTCTCAGGCCGAGCGCCTCGCGCTGCAATCCGAAATCGCGGCGCGCATCACCGCCGAGGGTGCAATCCATATCACCAAAGTTGCTGGGTTGTTCGTGGCGCGGAATAGTATCACTTGACAATATTATCGCGCCATGATATCATGAAACATGATAGAATCATTTGCAGACTCGGAAACTGAGAAGATCTATTATGGTTTTGTCTCTCGTCATCTTCCAGCGATGATTCAGAAGGCGGCGCGCCGCAAGTTGCTCTATCTGAATGAGGCGTTGGACCTGCGAGATTTGCTGGCGCCACCTGGAAATCGCCTGGAAGCGCTGCGCGGGGATCGTTCCGGTCAATATAGCATCCGCATCAATGATCAGTGGCGCATTTGCTTCGTTTGGGATAGCGGCAGAGCATATCAGGTTGAGATTGTTGATTATCATAGAGGATAGTGCGATGACTGACACAATTATGGATGAGGGACGCTTGCCCGCGGTGCATCCTGGTGAAGTGCTGCTGGAGGATTTCATGAAGCCCCTTGGTTTGAGTCAATATCGTTTGGCGCACGACATCGGTGTGCCGCCGTTGCAGATTAGCCAGATTGTGCGGGGGCAGCGGGCTATCACAGCAGCAACAGCGCTGCGGTTAGCGCGGTATTTCAGTATGAGCGCCGAGGTTTGGCTGCGGCTGCAGGCTCGCTATGATCTCGAAATGGCTGAGGTAAAGCTGGGTGACCGCATCACTCAAGAGGTCAAGATTTGTGAGCGTGCTGCTCCCTACACTGTGGAGCCATTTGATGCTACAACGACTGCTGGCGGTGGAGTATGATCCACCGCCAGCATCGTATCACGTTTGTCTTACGCGCGCGCCGCTTCCTGCCCTAAGCGGAACGCGACGCGGTTGACCTCGTTGTACTTGTCAGGTACGCGCTGCAGGATGGCGGTCTCCCACACTGCCGGATCCGTGTCGAGCAGCGTCGAGAGCGCCGCAAGCATGATGGTGTTGACCGTGCGCGAATTGCCTGCCTGCTCCGCCAGGGGCAGCGCATCCACGACGATAACGCGCCCGGCGCGCGTCCTTAAGGCTGCGAGGATTTCCTCCTCGGGTGGATAGACGGCATTCCCAACGCTCGCCGACATCGGCGTAATTTGCTGCCGGTTGACGATAACGGTCCCGCCAGGTCTGAGCCAATCCAACCAGCGCGCGGCTTCCAACAACTCAAAGGACATGAGCACGTCCACAGTCCCATATTCACACGTCGGTGAGCCGACCGAAGGCGCCCAGCGGATGTGGCTCTCTACCACCCCGCCGCGCTGCGCAAAACCGTGAACCTCGGATTTCTTCGCATCCAATCCCAAATCCAACCCGACCTGTGCCGCAATATCAGAGGCGGTGAGCACACCCTGCCCGCCGACCCCTACGAAAAGAAAGTTCATTTGGTCAATCATAGTTCCTCCTGCTAGATAAAGCGATAAAGCGAAAAGGCGGAAAGGTGAGATTGCATCTGCTTGTTTTCGCTTGCTCGCTTCTTGTTTCCCCGCTTACTCACTCGCTTTTTCGCTGATTGATATGCTGTTGGCGTGATAGTTCGCTGATGAGTATTCCGATGATCTCATCCGCGAGCGCTAAACGTTGCTCCAAAGCTTGTGGCGCCAGTAAATGATGGGCGCGCCAGTACCAACCCTTGCTTTCCCGAGCCGAACCGATAGCAATGCGATAGAACCAATTGCGTTCCTTCCCATATCCCCGTCCGTGGCCCTCTTCCATATTGGCACTTATGGAACCGGCACAGCGGATGAGTTGCTCTGCAATAGCTTTGCCTCGGGGATCATAACGCCATTCGCCACAATCCTGCCACACTAGCTCGTAGAAAAACAGAGCTTTGCGATACCCCAGTGAATCCCAGATGGGCTCGCGTTTGACGCGTTCACTAACATTCCTGAGCCATTCTTCGAAGCTCAAATACTCCATTGCACTCAACGTCCTTTTCTCGAGCTCGCCTTTTCGCTTACTCGCTTTCTCGCTCAATCGCTTGTGTGGGGCAGACCTGCATACAGACAGTACAACCGGTGCAGAGTAGCGGATCAATCATCGTCTTGGCGCGGTTGTTTTTCTCATAGAGCACCTCGCTCTTGAGAATCGCCGGACAGCCGACCCGCAGGCAGGCGTGACATGCCACGCATTTATCGGGGTCTACTCGCATCCGCGGTTGAAGATGAAAATGCGGCGTGAAGACACACGCGCCCCGCACGATAATCACAGCGGGACCATCCTCATGCGCCAGCGCCGCCTTGAGCGCGGTTCCCACCGCTTTCACATCCCACGCATTGACCTCCTCTACGAAGGTCACGCCCATTGCCTTGACCACGGGGGCGATATCAATGTCATGGCCCTGTGCGCCTTGAAGCGTGATGCCGGTGCCGGGATGGTGTTGTTGTCCCGTCATCGCCGTAATCCGGTTATCGAGAATCGCAACCGTGATTTGCGCCTTATTGTAGACCGCAGCTGCGAGTGGCGAAAGCCCTGAGTGGAAGAAGGTGCTATCACCGATGGTGGCGACAACGCCTTCTTGCCCTCCTGCCTGTTTGAAGCCGTGCGCCATACCGATGCTCGCGCCCATCGAAATGAGCATATCCATGGCCTTGAATGGCTCCAGCACCCCCATCGAATAGCAGCCGATATCGCCGGCGATAATGGCTTTGCGTTTCTGGCGCGCCATATTGTAGAAGAAGGCGCGGTGCGGGCAACCGGGGCATAGCGCCGGCGGGCGCGATGGCACGTCGAGCTGCATGCCGGTCTCCTCGGGCAGCTCTTCGGGCGCTTCTACATCGAGCAGCCCCGCCTTCAGTGCGCCCTGGCGCACCTTTTCCAGCGTCAGTTCGCCACACAGTGGAAAACAATCCTTGCCGTGGGCAACAGCGATGCCCGCTACCTTCAGCTGTTCTTCGATGAAGGGGTCGAGCTCTTCGACGACAATCAGCGTTTTAACCTGCGCGGCGAAGTCGCGGATGGCTTGCAGTGGCAGGGGATAGCTCATGCCCAGTTTGAGGATGGAAGCGTTGGGGAAAATCTCCCGCGCATATTGGTAGGCGATACCTGTGGTGACGATGCCCAGTTGCCCATCCCCCCAGAAAATGCTGTTAAGACCGATTTCAAAGGCGGTAGTCTCAGCCCACGCGGCTACATCGCGCAGGCGCTGTTCAATCTCGGGGTGGCGCCGGCGCGCCACAGCGGGAATGATGACGCGGTTGGCGCCCCCTTCGCGGTTGAAGGGCGGCAGTGGCTGGAACTCGCGCTTTTCGGGAACCCGCGCCTCAACCGCCGATTTCGAGTGCGAGAGCCGTGTGGTGCTGCGAAGAATCACCGGCGTTTCAAAGCCCTCGCTCACTTCCAGCGCGATGCCGACAAAGCGGCGTGCTTCTTCACTATCCGCCGGTTCGATACAGGGGAACTTGCCAAAGCGGGCATATTGGCGGTTATCCTGCTCGTTCTGCGAGGAGAACGCGCCGGGATCATCCGCGCTGACCAGCACTAATCCACCCCGCACGCCCGTGTAGGAGAGCGACATCAAACTATCGGCGGCGACGTTGACCCCGACATGCTTCATCGTTGCCAGCACGCGCGCCCCGCCAAACGAGGCGCCGATGACGTTATCCAGTGCTACCTTCTCATTACTGGCCCATTCGGCGCGGATTCCCGGGTAGCGGGCGAAATTCTCCAGAATCTCGGTTGAAGGGGTGCCGGGATAGGCTGAGGCGTATTGCACGCCCGCTTCCCAAGCCCCCAGAGCTATGGCTTCGTTGCCTGAAAGTAAAATTTTCGTCATGCGAACCTCCTCAGCTGATACGGGTTACTGGATATGCTTCTTGCTCTATTGCCGCTTTGCCCATTGGGCTTAAAGATTTACTCCTGACTCTGCACTTCAACTTCCCAGATGATCCCATCCCCCAAATCCTGCTTATCGCGCCCTCTTACCGGTAACCGCGCGTAGGTTTCGGGATCATAAAGCCCTAGCTTTAGCGTATAAATCCCCGAGGGTGTTTCTGGCGGAACGGTGAGGGTGGTGGTATCGCCGATGATTTCCCCGGTGAACCATCCGGCAGTGGGGCGAGTGCCTGCACCGGGTTGGGCATCCTGCTGCGCGATGAGGGTACCGCTCTCGTTTAGCAGGTGTACGAAAACGCTATAGTTCACGCTCATCGGTGTCTCGGCGCGCCAAACCAGTTTGAGGCTGAGCGTTTCCCCTGCTCGCACACTTTCCGGTGCAAGCTCCCCTTCAATAAGCGCGGCGCCATCCCCGATGGTCGCCAGGGGCGTGCGTCCGGCGTCGTCGAAGGTGCGCTCTGGCGCCACGATGGCAATCTTGCCGAGAATGACGTTTGCACCAGGCGCTTCGCCCTTCGCATCAAGTAGCCCTGCGCGCAACGTATACACGCCGCTTTCCAGTGGGTGAGTCGGGTTATCGAATCGCGCTGCCGGAATGAAGAGTGTCTGCCCATCACGGATGATTTCTCCCTCGAACCATTGCGGAGTGGGTAGGTCCGCGCGTCCCGGCGGGGTTTCAGTTCGCGCGACCACGGCGCCGTTGCTATCCACAAGTTCCAGCCGGGTTACGAGCTCCGATGCCGGTGTGTCTAGCGCTTGCCAGAACAGCGTGATGAGCATATCGCGTCCCACATCTACGCTTGTGGGAAGGTCGCCAACACCCAGCAAGCGCAGCCCTGCTCCAAGGTCGGCATCGAGGCGCTGTACAATGGGCAGTGAATCCACGGCAGCGAAGGTGTTCGGTCGTGCAACGGTGACTTCGGTAAGGCCATACGCCGTCCCGCGCCACTGCCCGGCGCTGTCCCACACATCCGTATGCTGGCCTGTGCCCTCTACATAAGCGCTGACCAATACGGTGTAATGCTCCCCCGGTGGCGTGCCTGCGAAGGGCGTGAGGGTGAAGCTATCGCGGATGAACTCGTCCGTTTGCAACAATGAGGTGGGGTAATTGTTGGGATGCTGGTGATCCTCTTGCCCGTAGAGCCTGCCCTGCGCATCTACCAGATGGACCCCGATGCTGGTATCCGTTGCTGTCGGTTGTGCCACTCGCCAGTAAAGCGTGAGTATCACCGGCTGATCTGAGGTAAGCGTGGACCCTGTCAAGTCGTAGCCCATCAGCACCAGGTCATTGCCAAAACGCACTTGTAGCGGCACATCCACACCGCGCATTCGGACTCCATCGAAATTCCAGGGATGGAAGGGTGAGTCATGGCGGTTCAAATACAGGGTTTTGATGGCGAAAAGGCTCAAGCCAACCGCACACAGGGCAAGCATACAGGGCCAGGAGAGTGCATGATTCGATAACGATATGTCCCCTTGTTGTGGCTCTATTCTCCCTTTCCTGGTGCCCAGCCTCCAGGCGCCAACAACCAAAGCGACGAGGCTGAGCGCCGAGATGGTATTGGCGATGCGCCGCAGCGGCGTTGCGCCAAAGCGAATTTCCAGCGTGTGTTGCCCCGCCGGGACCGCGACTGCCAGCAATCCATGGGCGCCTTCTGGCGTCACTTGAACCGGCTCGCCATCTACCTTTGCCTGCCAGCCGGGGAAATAATACCAGCGGAACCGTGCCTGGAAAGCACTTGGGCTATCCAGGCTCAGCTGCGCCGTGTTCAACCCGTAGTTCGCTTCCAGAATCTGGGCGCCTTCTGGTACGCTATCCGCGTCCAGCCGCGGGAAGAAGTAGTCGTTGTCGGCAGCGGCATCATAGAGCGGCACCAGTTCATCCCCCGGGCGCGCCTGCACCCAAATGGGCAGATAGTCTCCCGCGACCGTCGTCCCCAGTCCCCCCGTTTCGCGTTCAATGCGGATGAGCTCCGGCGGGGTCAGGGTAGGCTGTGGGCGCGTGCATGGCATGAAGAGCCATGTGAGGCTGAAGCTGCCCACCAGAACCAGCAACGCCGGTAGGCGCCACGACTCAGGTCCAGCCAGCTGGCTCAGACCGATGCTAGCCAGCACTGCCAGTCCCAGGCTTGCCGGCGCGAGGAAGCGCGAGGGGAATTGGATGAAACTCAGCAAGGGCAGGCGCTCCCAGATAGGGGTAGAGATTTCCAGCGTCATGAATAGCAGCATAAGGCACGCCGCTGCCAATGCCCATTTCTGAATTTGGCTGTTTCTTGAAAGCGTCTTCTTGCGCGGCGCCAGGCTCACTAAAGCCAGCGCTGGCAGAATCCAGCCCACGCTCTGCGGTACATCGGGTGCTACCTCGCCCTTACTTACCGGCATCGGACCGCTGAAGAGCTCCCCCAGAGACAGGAAATGCTCGCGGTAGTCGTAAATTTGAAGCTGCTGAATCTGTACATAGCCTTGTTCCCTAAGAGCAGGGAGCCAGAAAAAAGCGGCGATGCCCAGACCTGCGGCTATTGCCAGCAGGGGGAGTGGCGCAAGCCTCGGGTTTTCGCGTTGTTGCCATGCCAGGAGCAGCGCATAGCCGGCAAGCAGCGGTATTCCCAGCAGCGCCATCACATTGTGGCTGAGCATCAGCGCGGAGGCGAACAGCGCTGCCAACACAAATGCCTTGCCTCCCCCCCGCAGTCTCAGGCGCTGGAGCGCCCACAGTGCCCAGGCTAGGAAAGCCACCCCCCAGACTTCAGCATAAGCGCCGCGATAGTAGAGATTGAGCAGCGGGTAGGGTGCATAGCCCACCAGGAACGCTGCTCCAAGCGCGGTTGTTTTTCCAAAGGCTTCGCGCGCCCATAGATAGGCGCCGGTTGCCAGTGCCAGATGCCCCAGTAAGAAGCCACCCAGAAGGGCATTCTCGAAAGCAAAGCCCAGGTAGCGCAGCGGTAGCGCTAGATAATAACTCAACGGGGCATAGTAATTGAAGAGCGGAAAGCCATAGCCCAATCCCACATCCGGTAGCCAGCGTGGAAATAGCACTCCATGGCTTATCGCACGCTCTAGCTGTGCCAACCGGTAAAGATGAAAGACGCCATCGGCGCGAGGCAGGCAACCTGCGAGCAGCGGTTCGACAGCCGGTAATAACCCGGCAATCAGCGCAAAGAGCGGGGCAAGGCGTTTTAATCTTTGGAGTGAATGGCTCATGGCATCTCTCTATTCTGTACTGCTTAAAATAGTACCGTGAAAGCCCGGTGCGGCAAGCTGCTGATTGTCACTTCCTGCGTTTCTGGATATAATCAATTTGAGCTTTATTCCCAAAAACACTCGAATGGTTGATGATTCCATGACACTGCGCACACTGTATCAGGCCCTTCTCGATTGTGATGGCTCGCGTTTGCGGGTGATTGCTCAGCAGTGGGATGTTGCGATCAAGGCGGAATTGCGCCCTGATGCCGCAGCGCAATTGGCGGATGCCATGGCGCATATCGAATCTGTCGAGACCGTGTGGGAGGTATTGCCCTCTCCGGCGCGGGCAGCTCTGGAGGATTTGCTACGGCGTAAGGGCGCTATCCCCTGGGCGATTTTCACCCGCCGTTGGGGGCAGGTGCGTATCGTTGGGCCAGGGCGGTTGGAGCGGGATGAACTATGGCGGAATCCTATCTCAGCCGCAGAGCAGCTTTGGTATTGGGGACTGGTTTTCCGTACCGCCATCCTCAGCCCTACCGGTGACCCCATCGAAATGGCATACATCCCTGATGCGTTGATTCTGTACCTGCCTGTTCCGCCGCCTCAGGAAATCCCTCCGCCCGAACCCATTGCTCAGCCCTCGCGAACGATCGCAGGTGATGATGCGCTTGGCGAATCCCTGGTCACACTCTGGACTTTTCTGCAGAATGAAAGCGTCCGCCCTGCCGAAGATGGCAGCTGGTCGCCCAAACTACGCCAGAACTTCCTGGGAGCTTTTCCCGCCGAAGCGCTGGCGCCCCTGCCGTTGTTGGAGATGCTGGCGTTGGAGCAGAACTGGATTCACGTGGATGAGCGGGGGTTATTGCGCCCTGTACCAGGGTGCATGATGGATTGGTTGCGCAGCGGGCGGCAGCTGCAATGGCGTTCGCTGGCACAGGCCTGGGCGCAGAGCCGTCGCTGGAACGATCTGGCGCAGGTCTTCTCCCTGCATCCTGATCCCGTGTTGGGGTGGCTCAATGATCCCCTTGCGTCACGGGAGCGAGTGCTGGCGCTGCTGCGGCGTTGTACTCCAGGAATCTGGTATACCCTGGCTGAGTTGCTGGCTTATGCCCATGAGCACGAGCCGGATTTCCTGCGTCCGGATGGGGATTACGACAGCTGGAACGTGCACGATGCCGTGACTGATGTGCCTCTGCGTGGTTTTGCGACTTGGAATCTGGTAGAAGGCGCCCTATTGGCGTTTATGATCACCGGTCCTCTTTCCTGGTTGGGAATGGTGAACCTGGGGTGGACTGTACCGCATTTAGCGCCCGACTGTTTCAGTATCAGCGCGGCGGGGGCCGCTTTTCTGGGTACTGATGGCAATTTTGAGTTACCAGAGCCGTCGCCGGTGGAACTGCGACGCGATGGTGTCCTGGTGGTGCCGCCTGGGCGGCGTTATGAGCGTTTTCAGCTGAGCCGCATTGCCGCGCCTGTAGCGCAACAGGGTTTTGCCCATGGCAGTGGGACGGCTTATCGTCTTACCCCTGCCTCCTTGCTGCGAGCCAAAGCCCAACGGATTCAGTTGGACCGGATTACCGAATTTCTTGAGTCGGCTCTGGGTCACCCGCTGCCGGCAGCTTTTCATAAGGCTGTAGAGCGTGGCTACAACGCTGGAGAACACGTGCGTCTGGCGCAGGTGTGGTTATTGCGAACCAAAGATTCTGACCTTCTGGAGTATCCTGCAGTGCGCGCCTTGCTCCAGGAGCGGTTGGGTTCGATTGGGGCGCTGGTTCGTGAAAGCGACCTTGAACGTCTGCTGATGGTACTACAGCAAGAAGGTCTGTTACCAGAAATCGAAGAGTAGCGCGTAAGCGTCACGCCCTTTTGTTACCAGCCTGTTTTTTGATACTTTAGTAACCGCATCTGCCATCAGTGAAAGGGGGCTGGCTGAAGAGCCGTCTGCCTTTCTGGCAAAATTTTAATCAACAGGTGATCTATGGATAGAAATGATCTGCACACCAAAGTGACTATGGCATTTCGAGCACGGTTCCTTCGGGAGCCAGAACTGGTGATTCGCGCGCCAGGGCGGATCAATCTTATCGGTGAGCATACGGACTACAATGAGGGTTTTGTGTTGCCGGTAGCCGTGGATCGCGCCGCTTGGTTGGCTGCGGGGCTGCGGCAGGCTCCCGAGGCAGTGGTTCGGGCTTTGGACATGGGGGGAGATGAAATCATCTTCCCTGTCAATCGAACAGCTGCTTCGGCGGGAGGATGGGGAGATTATCCCCGCGCAATTGTCTGGGCCTTTCTCGAGCGGGGCTTACAGCCCGCGGGTCTTGAAGCCGTATTAGCCTCAGATGTACCAGTCGGCGCTGGTATGTCTTCCTCAGCTGCGGTTGAGATGGCATTTGCGTATGCCTGGAACGTATTCAGCCTCTTCGATTTGCCCAGGGCTGAGCTGGCATTGTTGGGTCAACGGGCTGAGAACGCTTATGTGGGCGTGAACTGCGGCATCATGGATCAAATGATCAGTGCCTGTGGGCAGGCTGGTCATGCGATGTTGCTGGATACGCGTACGCTGGAGTACAGTTACATTCCCTTACCGAAGGATATTGCCATTATTGTCGCTGATAGTCGTGTGCGGCGCTCACTTGCCGGTTCTGAATACAACGTGCGCCGGGCGCAGTGCGAGCAGGCGGTACGCCTGCTTCGGGAAGCGGGCCTGGAGCCGGTGTTGGCGCTACGGGATGTGACGCTGAAGCAGCTGCTGGACCATGCCGGCAACCTTTCGCCTGTGGTCTTGCAACGCGCACGTCATGTGGTCACTGAAAACGCTCGGGTTCACGCGACAGTCGCTGCGCTGCAACGCGGTGACTTGGAAACGGTCGGAGCGCTGATGAAAGAAGGGCATCTTAGCCTGCGTGATGATTACGAGGTGAGCGCCCCCGAATTGGACCTCCTGGTGGAGACCGCCTGGGACGTCCCTGGTTGTTATGGCGCGCGTTTGACCGGCGCTGGTTTTGGGGGGTGCACGATTGCTCTGGCGCAAGCTCAAGCCGTGGAAGAACTTTCCTCCCGCCTGATTGCCCGCTATACCGAAACTTTCGAGAGGGAGCCTGCGGTCTATGTTGTGCACCCGGCGAATGGTGTCGCGGCACAATGAACCGTTACCGGTTCCATGGTATCAGCCAATGATACTCTCGATATGGCGCTGACGGTGACATTTGTAATCCTAAGGTGTCTCTTGAACACTTGCACCCCTAAGCTGTTTCATGTTATCCTGGATGATAGGCTTTGCCCTAAGTGTGCAACTGTTGCTACTCATAGCTGACATAAGTACATTGGAAAGGTAATTGTCCGCGATAATCCAGGTAAGCGCGCCTTGCAGTCAAAATCTGCTTTTTGTTGCCAATGGTGACTTGAAAAACCGCTTTTGTTAAGTGTTTTGGGGGCGGCGCGCAGCGCCGCCCCCAAAACACCTCTGCCGTTTCAGCGGCTTCCTGAATAACTGGAAACTTAATCTACGCTGTAATAAGGAGTGAGCTTGATGAATATTGGAATTCCTAAGGAACGTGTGGGGGGTGAGGAGCGCGTGGGTTTGACTCCAGCCGGTGTCGGATTGCTGACACGCGCAGGTCACAGCTGTTACCTTGAAGGTGGCGCGGGTAGCGCTGCCGGATTCGACGACTATGATTATGAGCGCAATGGGGCGACCATCGTTGCCGGGGCTGAGACGCTCTACGCTAAATCTGATTTGGTCCTCAAGGTGTTGCGACCCACTCCTGAAGAGATTGCCTGGATGCACCCGGGCCAAATCTTGATGGGTTTCCTGGGATTGATGGCTGCACCCAAAGCGGAACTCGAGGCACTGGTTGCTCAAAAGGTCACCCTGGTGGCTTATGAGATGATCACCCCGGATGGGGCTGATTACCCGATTCTGAAGACCATGAGTGAGGTGACCGGGCGTATGGCGCCATATATTGCCGGCACCTTGCTGATGCGCAACCACGGCGGCCGTGGCGTGTTGCTGAACGGTGTTCCCGGCGTTTCTGCTGGGGAAGTGCTGATCCTGGGTGCGGGCACCCTGGGTGTCAATGCTGCGCGGGCGTTCCTCGGTCTGGGCGCCAAAGTGTTCCTGTTGAGCCGTTCTCTGGAGCGGTTGCGCCGTCTTGATGCGCAGTTGAATGGGCAGATAACGACGATGATCTCGCATGATTTCAATATCGCTCATGTGGTGCGCTTCGCCGATGTTGTCGTTGGCGCGGTTCGCAGCCCCGGTGAACGTGCTCCGCAGCTCATAAATCGCCAGATGTTGCGCACCATGCGGCGCGGCGCTGTGATCCTGGATTTCTCCATTGACCATGGCGGTTGTGTGGAAACGAGCCACCCGACCACTCTGGATGCCCCCACCTTTATTGAAGAGGACGTCGTGCACTATTGCGTCCCCAACGTGCCTGGCGCTGTGCCGCGCACTTCGACACATGCCTTCAATAATGCCGCCTGGCCCTTCATCCAGGCTTTGGTCGAATCCGGACCGGCGACGGCGTTTGCGCACGTGCAGGAGCTCAAGCGCGCTGTGATTATCCGCAATGGCGATATTGTGGATGAGAAACTAGATGCCATGCTGCGCAAGAGCTGAGGTCTATGGATTGGCGCGCGCGTTATCGCAGTAAGTGTGTCACTGCGCAGGAGGCCATTGCGGCAACGCTTACTTCAGGCTGCCGGGTGTTTTTGACCGGTAACTGCAGTGTGCCGGCAGCTTTGGTTTCAGCCTTGGTGGACCATGCCCCACGGGTGGAAAATGTGGAGCTGGTACAGGTGCTCACGGTTGGACCTGCCCCATGGGTTTTGCCCAACTTAGCTGGCCATCTGCATTCAAATATCATGTTCATCGGGCATAACGTGCGCGCCAGTGTCTGGGAAGGGCGCAGCGATTTTACCCCGGTGCTGCTTTCGGAGTTCCCCACCATTTTTCAGCGTGGTGGATTGCCGCTCGATGTGGCGTTGGCGCACGTTTCCCTACCCGATGCTGAGGGTTTTTGTTCATTGGGATTGGAAACCGGGCTGGCAAAAACCCCTGTCGCTGCCGCTCGAAAAGTAATCGCCCAAATCAACCCGCAGATGCCGGTGATTGGGGGTGATACCCGGGTTCATCTGGATGACCTGGATTACCTTGTGGAGGCGGAAACGCCGCTATATGAATACCGGATGACTGAGGACCCCCATGACCCGGTGGTTGAGGGTATTGCCGGGCATATTGGGGAGCTGATTCCAGATGGGGCTACGCTCCAGCTGGGCATCGGCGCAGTTCCCGATGCCGTGCTGCGCTATCTTGTGGATAAACGTGATTTAGGAATCCACACCGAGCTCATTTCCGATGGGGTGATGCATCTGGTTGAATCTGGTGTGATTACGGGTGCGCGCAAGACACTGCATCGGGGGAAAATTGTGGCCGGTTTCATCCTGGGCACAAACGAACTTTATCGCTGGTTGAATCATAACCCGCTTGTGGAGCTGTATCCCACCGAATACGTCAATGATCCGGCGGTGATTGGACAGAACCACTATCAGGTGGCTATCAACAGCGCATTGGAGGTGGATCTCACGGGCCAGGTCTGCGCCGATAGTATCGGCGCCAGACTCTTCAGCGGCGTTGGCGGGCAGATGGACTTCATCTACGGCGCCTCCCGTTCTGAGGGTGGGTTGCCCATTATTGCCTTGCCGAGCACGGCTAAAAATGGCACGCTTAGTCGCATCAAGGCTATGCTTACCCCTGGCGCAGGCGTGGTGACCACACGTAACCATGTGCATTGGATTGTGACGGAACACGGCGCGGTGAACCTCTATGGGAAATCCATCCGGCAGCGGGCGACCGGGCTGATTGGCATTGCACATCCCGATTTCCGCGATGAACTGCGCCGCGAGGCCATGGCTTTGGGATATATATAGTCGCGGGGACGTGCTTACTTGCTCCCTTTTGAAATTGTCCTAAAATGTGAAAGGAAAGACTTTTTGTTTTGGACTATTCGTTGATTTACAGGAGGTGTCCTTTGTTCCATGCACTTGTGGCTGTCAAACAGGTGCCGGATACGACTAATATCCGCATTGATTCCGAGACCGGGAATCTGGTGCGTGAAGGCGTGCCGGCGATTATGAATCCCTATGATGCTCATGCGTTGGCCGAGGCTGTGCGTTGGAAGCAACAGCTGGGCGGCAAGGTGACGGTGCTTTCGATGGGACCCAACAGTTTCATCTCTACCTTACGTGAGGCAGTGGAACTTGGGGCAGATCGTGGCGTATTGCTCACGGACCGAAAATTCGCCGGCGCCGATACATTGGCGACTTCCTACGTGCTTGCCGAGACCATCAAAGCCATTCATGAGCAGGATCCTATTCACCTGATTTTCTTTGGCAAACAAGCCATTGATGGTGACACCGCGCAGGTGGGTCCGGGAGTGGCTGTCCGTCTGGGGTTGCCGATTGTCACCTACGCCGTCAAAATCCGTGAAGTGAATCTGGAAGAGGGCCGCGCCGTTATCGAACGCAAGACGGAGCGGTGGACTGAGGTGGTCGAGACGTCGCTGCCTGTACTGCTGACCTGCGAGAAGGAAATTGCCGAGATTCCCTTTGCCCCGTTGCCCGATCTCATTCGCTCTCTGCGTTACGACCCTGAAATGTGGACTATGGAGGGGCCCTGCAATTTTGAGCTGGATCAGGTGGGGGTCAAAGGCTCACCGACGATTGTCTACAAAATGGGAACCCCGCCGTTGCCCCAACCCGGAGAGCAGATTAACACCCGGGAGTCCGGAATCGAAGAGGCGGTCAAATTTGCCTTTGACAAAGCAAACAAGGCGGGTATCGTAAAGCTAATCCTGGGAGGTGCGCGATGACAATACGACGCTTCTGGGTCTTCATCGAGCAAGAAGAGGGGAAGGTCCACCCCGTTTCCTGGGAATTGCTGGGTGTGGCGCGTATGCTGGCGTCGCAGGTAGCAGAGGAAGCTGCGGCCACGGGCGATGATGTCGTCGTAGAGGGCGTGCTACTCGGTGAGAATGTGGAGCACATTGCGCAGGAAGCTCTCTACTATGGCGCTGACCGCGTTTACCTCTTCGATGACCCGGTCCTGGCTTACTATCGCAACTGCCCTTATTATCAGACCTTGTCGGCAGTTTCCAAAAAATACGGCCCTGAAGTTTTCCTCATCGGCGCGACCACGTTGGGACGCGATTTGGCTGGCGCGGTCGCTACCTCTTTGCACACTGGACTCACTGCCGACTGCACTGCCCTGGAAATGGGAGAGGTGAAAGGCTCCCAGAAACGGCTGCTGCTGGCAACTCGTCCTGCCTTTGGTGGCAACATCATGGCGACGATTCTCTGCCGCAATGAACGCCCGCAGATGTCGAGTGTGCGCCCTCGGGTTTTCCCCATGCCGGAGCGCAATCCCGATGCCAAAGGCGAGATTGTGCGCGAAGAGGTGGAAGCTACCGAGGAAAGCGCCATGGCTTGTGTCCTGGAATTTATTCACTCCAAAGGCGAAAGCGTCAACATCGAATATGCTGATGTCATTGTCTCCGGCGGTCGTGGATTGGGCACACCCGAGGGCTTGAAACTTCTGCAAGAACTGGCAGATGAGTTGGGGGGCGTTGTTGGCGCGAGCCGTCCGCTGATTGATAGCGGTTGGATTAGCTATGCCCATCAGGTGGGGCAATCTGGGCGCACTGTGCGCCCCAAACTCTACATTGCCGCAGGTATTTCTGGTGCCTTGCAACACAAAGTCGGCATGCAGAATTCCGATTTCATCATTGCTATCAATAGCGATCCCAACGCCCCGATTTTTGATGTGGCGGATGTGGGTATTGTGGGAGACCTCTACCAGGTCATTCCGGAGATGCTTAAACAGATTCGCGCGCTCAAGGAGGCAACGGCATGAATACCAGGGATGAGCGCATCAGTTTTGATGTGATTGTTGTCGGAGCAGGGCTGGCAGGACCGGCAGCGGCGATGGTTGCTGCACGCGCCGGATTGAATGTAGCCCTGATCGAACGTGGACAAAAACCCGGCGGTAAGAACTACTTCGGTGGTGCAATCTACACCCATGCGATTGAGGAACTGATTCCTGATTTCATGAACCGCCGTCCCCCCTTTGAGCGTCCGGTGACAGAAGCGGGTTTCTGGTTCCTGTCTGAGGATGGCTTGACCCGCATGACCGTACAGGGGGGCAAGCTGGCTAATCAGCCCGCTGATGCTTATACTACTCTGCGCGCGTCTTTTGATCTTTGGTGGACTGAGCAGGCGCAGAAAGAGGGCGTCTTCCTTATCCCCAAGACCACGGTGGTAGATTTTATCCGTGAGGCCGATGGGCAGGTCATTGGGGTCAAGACTGACCGGCCGCAGGGCGATATCTATGCGCCGGTGGTCATCATCTGCGAGGGTGTGAACAACCTTCTGACGCAGAAGCTTGGGTTGATTGAGCATGACTTGGAGCCAGCGCATTTGGCGTTGGGGGTGAAGCAAGTGATTTCCCTGCCCCCGGAAACGATTAACGCGCGCTTTGGTTTGCCGGATAATGACCACGGTTTAGCCGTCTCCGTGTTGGGCGATGTTTCTCTGGGGTTGCCAGGCATGGGCTTCGTCTACACCAATAGCAAGACGCTTTCCGTTGGGTTGGGTGTGATGCTGTCAACACTCGCCGAGTACAAGTTAAAGCCCTATGAGGTCTTGCAACGCTACCTGCAACACCCCGTGATTGCGCCCTTAGTGGCGGGTGGGCAGTTGCTCGAGTATGGCGGGCACCTGATTCCGGAAGGGGGCTATCGCGATATGCCCAAGCTCTACACGGGCGGTGCTTTGGTGGCTGGCGACGCCGCCGCGATGGTGAATGCGCTGCACTGGGAAGGCACCAATATGGCTATTATCGCGGGGAAACTTGCGGGCGAAACTGCCATTGAGGCGCATGGTCGCGGCGATTTTAGTAGCAAGGTTATGGTAGGTTACGAGGAACGGCTGAAGGAGAGTTTCATTTTGCCGGATCTCAAACAGTACCGGGGCTTCTCGCATTTCCTTGACACGCATCCTGAATTCATGGGGACCTATCCGGCTTTCCTCAATGATGCATTGGGGGATTTCTTCAGCGCTTACGGACGCCCGAAGATGCAATTGTTCAAGGGTATGTTGGGCTCGCTAACTGGGCGCCGTTCGCTGCCGCGTGCGGCGGGTGATATCATCTCCATGGGAAGGGCGGTGCTGGGATGGTAATGAAACGCAATGATGGCTTTGAGGCAAAAGAACTGCCTGCAGTCGTACAAGAGACCTTGCCGGATGTTTATGTGGATGATTTGCTCGTCTCGATCAAGTATTTCATTGATGAGGAGCAACCGCATCTGTGGATCAAGGATCATGCTCTATGCGCCCGGTGTCACCATAAGCCCTGCCTGGATTTCTGTCCGGTAGGTGTGTATACGCTGGCGCACGACGGCAAAATCCAGGTCGCTTATCAGGCGTGTGTGGAATGCGGCAGCTGCCGCGTTGGCTGCCCCTATAGCAATATCGGCTGGCAACTGCCCCGCGGCGGCTATGGCGTCGCCTATAAGTTTGGGTAGCGCGAGATAGATATACACGTCAGCTAGTAAAAAATCGCGACGCGGTCTTGCCGTGTCGCGATTTTTTACAGGTCTCGAAGCCGAATGCTTAGGGCATGCCTGTTACCACGGTGAATCGGGGTCTACCCAACTCTCGATTGGCCGGTGATAACTGAAGAGCTCCTCTGGTGTGAACCAAAGTGCAATTTCTCGCTCGGCAGACTCAGGACTATCGGAGCCATGGACAAGATTGTGACGATTGGAAAGCCCAAAGTCGCCACGTATCGTCCCAGGGTCTGCCTGCCTGGCATCCGTTTTTCCCATCAGCCCGCGCATCACGCTGATGGCTTGGGGCCCTTCGACGACTAATGCCACCACCGGCGCTGAGGTAATGAAGCGCAATAGCGGCTCGTAGAAAACTTTGCCGCGATGCTCCCCATAGTGTTTCTCGGCGAGTTCTGGGCTGACCCACAGCATTTTCAGTCCGGCGATGCGCAATCCGCGCTGTTCGATGCGGGCAATAATCGTCCCAATCAGCCCGCGCTGGATGGCATCAGGTTTCAGGATAATGAGTGTTCGTTCCAAGCCCGTATTTCCTCCAATTGGATTTCTGTGCTCTTGAGCCATCCTACAGCTGGCTTAGCGCCCGCTTGTAGAATTCCATAGCCTTATCCAACCGGCCGTTCTGCATATTCAAGTCACCTAGTGTTTGCAGCGGGCGTGGATCATTGGGCTGTTGCTCGAGCAATTGTGTGAGATCGGCTTCAATATCTGCCAGACTCTGGCGTTCACGCACCAGCCGCCCATAGTGCTCTACGGCCTCTTGTATCGCATCCTGGCTAACCAGTGCGCGTGCCAATTCGAGCCGTGAGGGATAGTCCTTGGGGTCTGCTTGAAGGCGCGTGCGCAGGGCATCCACAGCCGGCGCGGGTGCTGCCGTCGGCGGCGCGACCTGCGTGACTGTGCTCGCTTCCGGCTCTGCCAGAACCGGCTCCGCAATCTTGATTTCCTCAGGTTTTTGATCCGGGGGCGCTTGACTTTCTGGACCTGGGTGCGCGAAGCTGGCGGGGGTGAGTGTTTCCGCTTCCAGGATTTCGGGTTCAGGCGTCGTTTCGGCTTCTGCAACTTCGGGTTCAAAACCTGACCACCCGAAGAAATCCTCTCCTAGCGCCGCTTCTGCAATCGCTGGTATTTCTTCTTCGGCGGCGGGCATGATAGCAGCCATCTCTTCAGCAACAGGCTCGAGTTCTTCCGCTTCGAGCGCGATGCCCTCACCGGGCGCAGGCGCTTCGGCGACAACAGGCTCCTCGATCACCGGCGCGGGAGCTTCTGGCTCCACCGCCAGCAACGGCGCGGTGGGCTTGCGGCCCATAATCTCATCCACGCGAGCGCGGGTCTCGGCTTCAGCCTGTGCGCGGAGCTCCTCTTCCTTGCCCGCGGCGAGGCTTGCCAGCCAGGCGAGCGCGTCATCACCCGACATCATCTCACCTTCAACGGCGGG